>NZ_MNUD01000035.1:0-364473 GCF_001917295.1 Akkermansia sp. 54_46 | reverse complement strand
CGTGCCGGTGGGAACGAAGGGAACCATCTACGTGAACGGGAACGCGGACATCCGTGACGGGTCCAGCTCGGTCAACGGAAGCGTCGGCTACCGCTACGATTTCTAAAAGAAAGAAAACACAAGGAGGGGGGCCCACCCCCGAAAGGCCTTCCTCCTGACCCTTCAGAGCCGTTCCGGATTTATTCCGGAACGGCCTGGTAACGTCAGAGCTCGTCCGGCAGGGAAATGGCGGGATCCTGGCGTCTACTTTTCCAGCAGCCGTCCTCCGTCGTGCCATTCTCCGTACATCCTGTTTTCACGGGTATTCTTCAGAAATTTTTCCAGGCGCTTGCAGAACAGTTCCGGCTGGTTTTTTTTAATTTGAATGGTATCCAGGCGCACATGGCGGTATAGCCGGGGAAACGCCAGGAAATTGGCGTAAATAAGCGGATCCTGTTGAAGGAGCTGTAAAATATACGAGTCAATACGGAACGTTTCCGGGTTCATTTCCGGCAGACATTTTTCGCCGTGGGGCGTCATTAGTCCCAGCCTGGCCAGGCGGCGGACGCGTTCCTTGTTCAGTTCGGACCATTTACTCTTTCTGGATCGGGGAGTGAGACGCTGGGCCAGGAAACCGGAGGCCGTCTTCTTGCGGGTGCGGTCAATCTATCCGAAGCACAGGGCTTCCTCCACGGCATCCAGATAAAGGAGGGCATGTGGGGAAGGTTTCCTCGTTGTGAGAACCCAGCAGCAGGAGGAAGTGAGGTGGTTGTTTCCCAGCCATATTCTTAATTCCTTCCGTGTAGTGATGGGAAGAAGGTTGTTTATTTCCATGGCGTTTATAGGTCGGTCTTCCGCTGATGTTCTGAGGGCCGATGATACTTCTCCGGAGCCTGCATTTCCAGCACAGACATGGATTCTATCCGGGGACAGCTTCGCGAAGGGCGCCTTTCTCAGGAACCGCTTCTTTTTCCGCCGTTTTTTCCTTTTCCTTCTTCGGAGAGAACCGGCTGGTTTTCTGCTTGTCAAAACAAAAACCGCCATTATAGATGATTTATGAAGAAGAATGTAGTCCTGTCCTTGCTGGGGCTGGTTCTGCTGGTTTCCGCCGTAGCGGCTTTCAATATGGCATGTGCAGAAAAATCCTCCAACCGTGCGGATATCGCGCGGAAACGGGTAACGCCCGTGCTGAATTCCTTTCTGGAGCCGTGCGGCGCCAGGGTGGGAAGTCCTGTGTTTTTACGGGCCGTAAAGGAAGACTCCGTCCTGGAACTGTGGGTGAAACCGGACAAGGCGGAATGCTACATGCTTGCCAAGCGCTATCCGATTGCCGCATGGTCCGGAAAACTGGGTCCCAAGGAGAAGGAGGGGGACAGGCAAACGCCGGAAGGTTTTTATGAAGTGGAACCGTCCGGGCTCAATCCCCGGAGCAATTACCATCTGTCTTTCAACATCGGGTATCCGAATGCCTATGACCGCTCCCTGAACCGGACGGGAAGCTTCATCATGGTGCATGGCCGGGATGTTTCCATCGGCTGCCTGGCGATGACCGATTCCGGAATTGAGGAGATTTATACCATGGTGGAACAGGCTCTGGTTCATGGGCAAAAAAACGTTCCCGTGCAGATTTATCCCTTCGTGCCCACTCCGGCGCGTTTGTCAGAGGAAAAGGATTCTCCCCACGCCGCCTTTTGGGCGGACATGGCCCGAGCGTGGGACTGGACGGAACGGACCCGTACTCCGGCCCGGGTGAAGGCCGTCCATGGCAGGCTGGTCGTTGTGGAGCAATAAAAATCCTCCGGTTGAGGACCGGAGGATAAAGGAAGGCCCGCAGAACAGGGGCGGCAGGAGCGCCCCTGATACCGTGTGTCCGGAATGCTCCGGGTTAGACCAGCTGGGCAATCAATTCTTCGCGGTCGCCCGGCAGAAAATCCATCGGGGCAATTTCCGGCAGCGTATAGCAGCCTGCGGCCAGTTTCATGCTGGCGCGGGCGGAAGCCACCATGACCTGGGCGGTCAGGGCCGGATTGTTGATGCGCATTTCAAATGTGAACATCTGGTTCTGCGTGGAGCCGGAAACGCCCTTGCGTTCCATCAGCACGCCGTGGCCCATGTCTTTCAGCACGTCGATGTCGGGCACCTGCAGCACGCGGGTGTCGTCATGGCTGAAGTAGGAATCGGATTTAATGGCGAATTCCACGTCGGAGAATTTGGCGCCTTCTTTCAGCACCACATAAACCATGCGGCGGTGTACGCCGGAACCCGTGGGGATGGTGAGGGAAAGAGCGTCCGCCACTCCTTCCTTGGAACGCGCCACGACGCTGTGGCCCATGCTCATGCCGGGGCCGAAGTTGGTGTACGTGATGCCTTTGGGAGCCATGGCCAGCATCAGGGTGCGGATGACGGAGTCCGTTCCGGGATCCCAGCCGGCGGAAATGATGGAGACGGCGTCATGCTTGATTGCCTGGGCTCCCAGGGAACGGCGCAGGGCCACGATGTCCCCGTGAATATCGAAGCTGTCAACTGTGTTGATGCCGCGGGCGAGCAGGGGCAGAGCCGTTTCTTCCACGCTGCGGGTGGGGGTGCAGAGCAGGGCCGCGTCCACATGGCCCAGTTCCTCCACGTCGCTTACGGTCTTGATGCCGTGTACAGCTTCGCTGCCGGGGCGGCGCACGATACCTGCCAGTTCCATATCGGGAGCGGCGCGCAAGGCGTCCACAGCGTATTTCCCGATGTTGCCGTATCCTACGATGGCTACTTTAATCATCTTGGTAGTAAATAGTAATGGTTCCTAATGGGGCGGAATGTCCGCCCGGCATTTTTTTCCTTTGGCGCATGTTTTTTAAGTGTTTTGGGAACGCATGGCAAGAACGGAGAATGACAGGGGGCTTTGCGGCATGATTGCCGGTTCTTTGAACGGGGGGCGGAGGAATAGAGTCTGATTACTCGGAACTCTTCCAATAAAACGATGAAAAGCAAATTGATTATTCTGAGTATCGCCACCCTTCTGGGGTGCGTTTCCTGCAATACGATAGGCGGGGTGGGCAAGGATGTGGAAGCGGTCGGCAGCGACATTAATTCCGCCGCCCGTTCCACCAGCCGGGCCATGTAAAAAGGTCATGTAGAGACCTTGGACGAAAGCCGCTTCATCCACCCGGATGAAGCGGCTTTCCAGTAAAAAATGTGCTGCCGCCCGCATGCCCTGATTTCCGGGTGGCCGTAAAGGTTTGGCGTGTTCCATGCAGGATGGAGCCGGACCTTGCCAATTCGTTGGGAACCCCATGGGGATGACTGCCATTCAGGGCAGAATGGCAGGAAGCAAAGTACTGCCTCTTTTCCATTAAAAGAGGGCTTAAAGCAGCGTCCGGCACTTCCCGGGCCTTATTGCATGGACTTGCTGGTGGCCTGGGAGGCGCTGTCAATCTTGCTTCCCATGGCTTCCACGTCTTTTCCTATTCCGCTGATCGTATTGCAGGAGGAGAGAGCGAGGGCTGTGGCGAGCGTCAAAAGGGCGGATTTGATATTCATTAGTCGAAGAGAGGTTGAAAGCCGTATCCTAACCTGCTTCCGGTTTCTTGTCAATGAACCTGCAAGCAGTAGTTTGTTATAGCTTTTTGTTATATTATACCATAGAATAATTGTATTATCGAATAATAACGCTATTTGCTATAAGAAGCCTGCATTTCATTACAGATTGAAAAATACCATGAAAACATCAGTTGCAGGATATCCCAGAATAGGCTCGTCACGGGAACTCAAAGTTGCCGTGGAACAGTATTTCCGGGGGAAAATGGCACCGGAGGCGTTGTTGGAGACGGGAAGCCGCCTTCGCAGGACGCACTGGCAAAAACAAATGGAGGCGGGCATTGACGGCATCCCTTCCAATGATTTTTCTTTTTACGACCAGATGCTAGATACTGCGGTTTTGTTAAATGCGGTTCCCCAGCGGTACCGGGATTTGGGAATTTCTTCATTGGATACTTATTTCGCGATGGCTCGCGGCTATCAGGGGCCGGCTGGGGATGTCAAGGCTCTAGCCATGAAAAAATGGTTTAATACCAATTACCATTACCTGGTTCCCGAGATAGATTCCGCCCCCCTTCAGATTTCCGGGAGTAAACCCTTTGACGAATTCCTTGAAGCCCGGTCATACGGGATTGAAACGAAGCCCGTCCTGATTGGGCCGTTTACATTCTTAACGCTTTCCTCATTGGCGGGGGGACGCACGCGGGAGAGTGTCGCCGGGGAGTTGGCCCGGGCGTATGCCGCTATTCTGGCCCGTTTCCATGAGCTGGACGCGGCATGGGTGCAGTTGGACGAGCCCGCTCTTGTCCGTGACCTGGACAGGCAGGATATCGACCTGTTTCTCCGCTTGTATGAATCCATGCTGCCTTCAAAGGGGCGGGTGAAGGTCCTTCTTCAAACCTACTTCGGAGATATCCGCGACTGCTATGAACAGGTTGCCGGATTGGATATTGATGCGGTAGGACTGGATTTTGTGGAAGGAAAGCAGTCGCTGTCCCTGGTGAAAGAATATGGTTTCCCGAAAGATAAGCTTCTTCTTGCAGGCGTCGTCAACGGGAAGAATATCTGGCGCAATCATTATTCCCGGACTCTGGCGTTGCTGGCCGATTTGAAAAAAACGGGTGCCCGCATAGGCATAGGGACTTCCTGCTCCCTTCTGCATGTTCCCTATACGGTCGCTCAGGAGACGAAACTGCCGGAATATGCTTTGAAACACTTCTCTTTTGCCGAAGAAAAACTGCAGGAGCTCCGGGACCTTAGCTTTCTTTTTTCGCTGGAGAACGCGGAGCCAGAAAAGATTTATCAAGTCAATGATGCTTTGTTTCAGTCGGACAGGATAGGAAAAAATGCTGCTGTCCAGGCGGAAGTATTCGCCTTGAAGCCTGACGATTTTACGAGATTCCCGTCTTTTGAAGAGCGGGAAAAGCTTCAGAAAACCCGTTTCCGCCTTCCCCTGTTTCCTACGACGACAATAGGTTCCTTCCCCCAGACTGCGGAAGTCCGCTCCAACCGGGCGGCATTCAGGAAGAACCTCATTTGCGGGGAGCAGTACAGGCAATTCAACTTTGACAGGATTAAAGAATGCATTTCCCTGCAGGAAAAGATAGGACTGGATGTTCTCGTTCATGGAGAATTTGAACGCAATGACATGGTGGAATACTTCGGCGAGCACCTGCAGGGCTTCCTTTTTACGGAAAAAGCCTGGGTACAGTCCTACGGAACCAGGTGCGTCAAGCCGCCCATCGTCTGGGAGGACGTTTCCTGGATGCGCCCCATTACCGTGGAGTACGCCGTCTATGCCCAAAGCCTGACAAACAAACCGGTCAAGGGCATGCTGACGGGGCCGGTCACGATCCTGAACTGGTCTTTCCCCAGAGAAGACGTTTCCCTGGAGGAGCAAGCCCTGCAGATTGCTCTGGCTGTCCGCAAGGAGGTGCTGGCATTGGAAGAGCATGGCATAGGCATCATCCAGATAGATGAAGCAGCCCTGAAAGAAAAATTGCCTCTGCGTCGTTCCGACTGGCATGGAGAGTACCTGGACTGGGCCATTCCCTCGTTCCGCCTCGTGCATAGCGGGGTCAGGCCGGAAACGCAAATTCATACGCACATGTGCTATAGCGAATTTGCGGCTATTATCCGGGAAATCGATTCCATGGATGCCGATGTCATCACATTCGAAGCTTCCCGTTCCAATCTGGACATTCTCGATGCCTTGAAAGAATGCGGGTTTAAGACTGAAATCGGCCCCGGAGTTTATGATATCCATTCGCCCCGTATTCCCGGAGAGACGGAAATTATGGAAAATCTCCATCGCATGCTACGGAAGATTTTACCGGAAAAACTGTGGGTCAATCCCGATTGCGGGTTAAAGACGCGCGGCAATGAGGAAACGATAGGCAGCCTCAAAAATATGACGGCGGCGGCCAGAGCCCTGCGTACGGAATTCCAGTCATGAAGCTTTCCGAATTGTTTCCCCAAAAGAGGGTTCTTTCCTTTGAGGTGTTTCCTCCCAAGCGGACTTCCCCGATCGGGACGGTTTACCATGCTCTGAGCGCTTTGCAGGGATTGAACCCGGATTTTATCAGCGTGACCTATGGTGCTTCGGGAGGCGCGGGAACCAGCGATACGCTTAACATCGCCTCCTCCATCAAGAAGGATTATATGGTTGAGAGCGTAGCCCATCTTCCCTGCATCAGCTTGACGAAGGGAAATGTGTTGGAGCTTCTGGAACAGTTCCGCCGGAACGGAATTGAAAATATCCTGGCCCTTCGCGGTGATTTGCCCCCGGACAGAGAACCGTGCCGTGATTTCACCTATGCCAGCGATCTCATTTCCTTTATTAAGGAACAGGGAAATTTTCACATTCTGGCGGCCTGCTATCCGGAAGGCCATCCCGAATCAAAAAGCATAGTCGATGATATTCGCCACCTCAAGACCAAGGTGGAGGCCGGAGCGGACCATCTCATTTCACAGTTGTTCTTTGGCAACGATATTTTTCACGCCTACCGGGAAAAACTGGATCTGGCAGGCATTTCCGTCCCTCTTGAAGCGGGAATCATGCCCGTCGTCAATAAAAAGCAGATAGAGAGGATGGTTTCCCTGTGCCATGTCCATTTGCCGAAGAAATTTATACGTATGATGGAAAGGTTTGAGCATAACCCCATCGCAATGCGGGATGCCGGCATCGCCTACGCCGTCGAGCAGATTATCGATCTCGTAGCGCAAGGAGTAGATGGCATTCACCTGTATACGATGAATAACCCGTATGTCGCCGGCCGTATTTGCGAAGCTACCGCCTCCATCATCCGGAATTAATCGTCAGTCCGGATTACTTCATAGCCGTATTCGGTGATAACCCGTTTCAGCTCTTCTATATATAGAAGGGCTGAACGGCTTGGGCGGGATTGTTCCCTGTCAATCCATCCGACCAGCATGTATTCCTTGGTTTTGAGCGGTATGGAAATAATGTTCGAGCCGTTCAAATCCTCGCTGAGAACTCCGGAACAGATGGTATAGCCGTTCAGCCCTATCAGAAGATTGAACAAGGTCGCCCGGTCGCTGACATGGATTTCCTTCCTGTGAACGATGGTGCTGAGAATTTCTTCTGAAAAATAAAAGGAATTATAGGTTCCCTGCTCAAAACTGAGGCAGGGGTAATCTTCCAGATCTTCCAGTAAAACCTGCCTGCGGCGCGCCAGGGGATGTGCCGAACTGACAAAGACGTGCGGTTCTGCCCGGAAAAGGGGATGGAAACAGAGATCGTTCTTTTTGAGAAGCTTGCTGATAACCTGCCTGTTGAAATCATTCAGATACAGGATACCCAGGTCGCTCCGGGATTGATGGACATCTTCAATGATCTCGAAGGTTCTCGTTTCTCTCAGTGTCCATTCGTACTCCTGGATGTTCAGTTTTTTGATGAGATTGACGAAAGCATTGACGGCGAAAGCGTAGTGCTGAGTCGAGATGGAAAATTGGCGTTTGAGAGGTTTTGTATTCAGGTAACGCTGTTCCAGAAGTTCCGCCTGTTCCACAACTTGGCGCGCGTAGGAAAGGAATTCCGTCCCTTCCAAAGACAGGGAAATGCCCTTGGAAGAACGGCGGAAGATCTCAAAATTCAATTCATTTTCCAGTTCCCGGACCGCTTTGGACAAGCTGGGTTGGGATATGAAAAGCCGTTTGGCAGCCTCATTGATGGAACCGCTGTTGACGATGCCGATGATATATTTTAGCTGCTGCAGGGTCATGGGGAAAAGGCAAAAGCCTGGTAAAATGGAGTTATTTCTTTTTCAGGTAACGTTCCTCTTCGCTGAAGACGCATCCGCAATACTTCTGCATGTACAGCCGGAGTTCCCTGGCCTTTTGCTGACCTTCTCTGAAACCGGGGCGGAAATCACGGTAAATGAAACGGGTTCCAAATTTCTCTGCCGTTTTTTCAGCGGTCTTTCTCAGTAATTCATGATTCTGGTAAGGGCTGACGAACAGGGTTGAAGAAAAGCCGTCGACCCCGTTTTCTGCGGCAAACCGTGCAGTCTCTTCAAAACGTATCCTGTAACACGTTCCGCAACGGTTTTCCAGGGAGGGGTAAATGGCGCGAATGAAGGGCCGCAGTCCATATTCATCCCTCATAATCAATTTCAGACCGATTTTTGCCGCGTATTCGACCAGCGTATCCTTTCTGGCCTGGTATTCCTTATACGGATGAATATTTGGATTAAACCAGAATCCGGTTGGTTCCATTCCTTCTTCCCGCAGCATTTCAATGCAGGAAATGGAACAGGGCGCACAGCAGATATGAAGCAGAACACTCATGCGTGCCCGGATATGTACCATGAGCAGGGAAAATCAACAATACTCAATGACGGATAATGAATCAATATGGCGTTTCGCCATCTGCCCGTTAGGTTTGAAGGCAGGCATTCGGATTCTCTTTTCATGTTTCAAACTCTGTTTACCTTCTGGCGGTAAGTGGGCTTTTCCGCTGCGGCATGCGTCCAGCGTCAATATGAACAAGGCTGTCTAGTGCCTCCCTGTCCTGCGGGTTCACCGGCATGTCCGGCTTATTCTCTATGATCGGAATGCGGTATGCCGCTTGTTTCGACTGTGCGGCTACGGGAGAGGTTGTCAGGCGGCCGCTCCTCCCTGCCATGGGAATTCCCGGAACACCGTTCGGAAGCTTCCCTGGGTGGCGGGGCGGTTGCCGTCAGGAAGGCGGGGATGGAGGGGTTAACTCGGGTTGACGGTGGTTGCGGTATCTGCCGCCGGGGCATCGGCTGCGGGAGCAGGGGAGGAAGCTGCGGTTTTCCCTTCCATGGGTTTGCCCAGAAAAGCGGGCAATTCCAGCCCTACGCTTTTGCCGAGTTCATGAAGGGGCAGCGTATCCGTTACCAGATTCTGGACGAATCCTCCCACAGAGGAGTTCCCTCCATTGCCCATGACGACTACCTTGTCGAATTTCAACCCCTTAATGGCACCGGACTGGAGCTCCACAATCTTGGTAAGCTGTTCCGTCACCAGCAGGTTGGAAGCGGCCTCGGAAGAACCTGCCGCCTGGACGATCTGCTGAAAACCGCGGGCCTTGCCTTCCAGCACGGCTTCAATCGCGGCCGCTTCACCGCGTCCCACCATTTCCATGCCTTCCCCTTCCGCCTTTTTCTTCAGGAGGGTAGCCTGGGCTTCGCCATCCGCCAGTTGGCGGATGGCTTCCGCTTCCGCCCTGCGCTGGATGAGCAGAGCCTGCGCCTTGCCTTCCTGTTCCAGTTTGAGTACTTCCGCCGTGGCCTGGGCCTGCACTTCGCGCTGGCTCTTTTCAATGCGGGCCGTTACCAGGATGTTGGCTTCCTGCGTGGCGCGTTCGCGTTCCGCGCGCTTTAATTCCGCTTCTTTTTCCGCCTGGTAGGCTTCTTCCAGGGTTTTAGCCTCCTGCACCTTCTGGGCCACTTCCGCCAGCTTTTTGGCCTCCGCCTGCTTCACTTGCAGCTTGGCGGCGGATTCCGCAATTTTAATCTGGGCTTCGTTCTGGCCTTCAATGGCGATGGCGCGGGCGTTCGCCACCTGGATGGTCTGGTCCTTTTCCGCTTCCGCTTTGCCGATTTCCCCGCGGCGCGTTTCTTCCGCCACTTTGATGGTGGCGTCATTGATGGCGCGCGCAGCGGCTTCCTTGCCCAGGGCGTTGATGTAGCCGGAAGCGTCCTGGATGTCCGTGATATTGGCGTTGATGAGATGGAGGCCCACTTTGTGCAGTTCCACGTCCACGCCTTCCGTGATGCCCTTGATGAGTTTTTCGCGGTCGGAGTTGATTTCCTCAATGGTCATGGAGGCAATCACCACGCGCATCTGCCCCATGATGATTTCCGCGGCCAGGTTGCGGATTTCTTCCCGGGAACGGCCCAGCAGGCGCGCAGCGGCGTTCTGCATGATTTCAGGAAGGGTGGAGATGCCCACGATGAAGGAGGAGGGTACATCCACGCGTATGTTCTGAGAGGAAAGGGCTCCTTGGAGGGGCACGTCAATATTGATAGGGTTTAGATCCAGGTAGCTATAGGACTGGAGAACCGGAAGCACGAAGGTGGAGCCGCCGTGGTAACATTTGGCCGGCTGGCCTGTGCCTACTTTCCCGAAGACGATGAGGATTTTGTCCGGAGGGCACATGCGGTAGCGGCTGAACAGCCAGGAAGCGGTCAGAATGATGAAGAGAACCAGAATGGCGATGGGGATGATTTTGTCCATAGTCGTCTTGGGGTATGATGATTGGGGTGTTTGTTAATGAAGAGGTTTGACGGTGACGATTCCCGCAGTGACGGCTACCACTTCCACCGGGGTTCCGGAGGGCAGGGGATGTTCCCCTTCCTGAACGGCAGGGAGGTACAGCAGCTGGCTGGGATGGGCGATTGTAACTTGTCCGCCGCGTTGGAGGTTTCCGGGAATGCTGATGTAAACGGAGCCGGTCATTCCCTTGAGGGTTTCATAATTCAGGGTGCCGTCTGATTTAAGGCTCATAATGAAACGCATGGAGATGCCGATGATCAGGAACATCAGCACGCCGGTGAAAAAAGCCGCCGCCAGGGAAGCGGCCATCCCCCAGTCCAGACCCTGGGCGAGCACGCCGCCCCAGCCGAAGCCCAGAAAAAAGCCGATGCCGGATTTGATGGACAGCAACCCTACGTCCGCTCCGCCGGAATCCGCATCAAAGTCCAGATCATGTTCCCCCAGCCCGAACAGGGACAGGAGAAACAGGAGCGCTCCCACGCCCGTCGCTACTACGGCGATGATAAAGAAAATGGAGTAATCAGTCATAGGGTGGATTGATTATCGGGAGTATCCATGTTTGGAGGCTGCTTGTCTATGGAAAAAGAGCGGCGGCCGGATATTTGGCCGCCGACGGAAGGGGAAAAATCCCTGCAACTTGTTTTTCTTCCACGCTTATTCCATTTCCACGACGGCTTTTTCTCCCTTTTTGAGTTCCAGTTCCCGGAGCAGCAGGAAGTCGTTGGTCAGCAGGCCTGCCTTTTCAATGGGAGTGGCAGTTCCTCCAATGGTGACGGTGGCCTTGCCGGCGTTGATCCGATTGGGGAACCAGACTCCCAGGCGACCTTTGGCGTCTTTGTTGGCTGTGACGGTGAACCCTTTGGAGGCATCTGCCGGGTCATTCCAGTCGATATGCCACGGGGACGGAGCCCGGGATTCGTCCAGGCGCGCCGTCCAGGCGGGGTCTCCGTAAAAGGCCACGGTATCCCGATCGTGGATAAGCCCCAGCTGGTCCTTGCCCATGCCGTATCCGGCGGAGTTCATGCCCCTGGCAAAGTCCGGATCATTCTTGATTCCATTGATATCCGGGGAGTTGAAATGGACGTCCATGAGCTTGGGGAAGCGGGTCATGGTCTCATCCAGAATGAACTGGTTGTTCAAATACCAGGCTTCCGCCAGGCTGGAGGCGTCATGGTTGCTGAACAGAAGGCCTAGCGTCCCCCAGCCGCCCTTGCCATACCAGGAAGGGACGGTGTAGCCTACCAGCTGGTTGAAACCGTAGCGGCTCAGGGCGGTGACAGCCATGGAATTTTTCGTCTTCTTGGCATCTCCGATCAAGCAGTTCCCCGCCGCGACCCAGACTGCCGGAACCGGCCTGGTTTCAATCACCGGCGCTTTAATTCTATTAAGGAAGGAGAGCAGGTCGTCTTCCTTTCCGTTGAAGAGCACGCCGCGCAAAAAAGTGGTGAATTCCCTGAACTGTTTTTTGTCCAGCGCGTAGAACCGGTTGTTACCGGAAACGATGAGGCCCTTGCCGAAGGGCATTTCCAGATTAAACTGGGTTGCGTGGGAGGCCGTTACGAAGAGCTGCGGGGAATAACGTTTCCAGTATTCCATAAGCTTGGGCGTTACGCCCAGCGTGGTTTCATCCCCCTTGTCCTGTTCTTTCAGGCCTTTCGTGTAGAAAGCCGGCGTCACTTTGCCCTTGGAACCATGCTGTTCCAGGTATTGGAAGGGCTGCCAGTCCGTGATGCTCATGCTGTCTTTGAACCGGGAGGAATCCACATTGGTTGTTCCCATGGCGCGGCTGATGACGAGAGGCTTCGTTGCAGAGGCTATTCTCATGGCGGCCTGGGGGGTGTATCCTGTGACAATGCCCCAGATACAGTCTCCGTAAGGGTCGTCGTCCAGCCGGCGGCTCAGGCGGTGCAGGTCATTCACCAGCACCCGGTCTATTTCCTCCGGGCGCGCGACGACGGCCATGAAGCGGGGAGCCATTTTTTTAAGCGTGTCCAGCCTGGAGAATACGGAATCCTTCACGGTGACGATGGTGCCTCCGTGTTTTTCAGCCAGTTTGTCCGCTACGGCCTTCCAGTCCGGCATAGCGGCTGTTTTTTCGGAAATAACGATGGCATATCCGTTCTTGCCGGAGTCTTTGTTGACAGTCTTTATGACGGTGGTGCGAACGCAAAAAGCCGCCGGAGAGACGGCGGCTTGGGGAGAGTCGGCTTTGTCCGCCTGCTTTTCAGCAGGCGGAGTTTCCGCAGCCGGGTGATCCGGCAGAATGTTCAGGTTGAGATGCTCTCCCTTGCCGAAGATGTCTTTGGCAAGTTTGTTGACCTCTTCCACGGTGATGGCTTTTACGTCCGGAATGCTTTCCCTCTGCTGGTTCAGCCGTTCCGGCCTGGCCTGGGAGTCTTTCAGCAGGGATGTCCAGTAGCCGTTGTCGCGCTGGGCGCGGTCCATGGAGTTAAGAATGGGATTACGGGCACGGTCCAGTTCCTCCTGGGTGATATTTCCCTTGCCGAGGTCGTCCGCAATTCTGGCGATGGCGCTGCGCACAGCCTCCTTATTGCGCATGACGCCGGAACTCATCGTGATAATATAGCCGTCATCCGGATAGGTTTCACTGATATTGAGGCCGGTGGAAGGGGAGTAGGTTTCCCCCATGTCTTCGCGCAAGCCCTTGAATACGCGGTCATAGAAAACTGCCTTGAGCATGTTCAGCCTGCGGGCCAGCTTTTTATTTTCTCCGCCGGGCGTTTTCCAGAAAAGGCAGACCATCGTTTTATCAATGGAGGAGTCATAGGTCAGGTCCTTGGAGAAATTGAAGTCCGCCATGGCCGGATGGCGAAGCGTTTCATCCAGCGTTGCCGGAGCTTCCGCACGTTTGGGAACTGCGCCTACGGTGCGTTCCAGCAGGGGGATGATGTCTTCCGTCCTGAAGTCTCCCGTAACGGTCACTTCCATGTAGTTGTTTTTCAACGGGGCATCCACCCAGTCCCGCACGTCCTTGATCTGGTAGGAGGTAAGCTGTTCCTGAGTGGGGAAGGTGAACCGGGGATTGTTCCTGTAAAGGATGGCCGGAACCTGCTTCTTCATGGCTCCCTGTACTTCATGGTCCATCTTGTTATAAATCATGGGAATGGCCCGCCGGAGCAGGGTAACGCCGTCCTGGCGGTAACCTGGGTGCATCAGGTAGGCCGTCTGGAGCTGGAGTTGCGTTTCCAGGTCTTCCCTGTTGGTGTTTCCGGAAAGCAGGAAGAAGCGGTCCGTCATGGAGAAGCCTACCCCTACCTTCTTGCCTGCCATGATGGCGGCCAGTTCGTCATTGGAGTGGTCTTTCAAACCGCCGCCGTTCATGACGGCATTCGCAAAAAGTTCCAGCCCGGAGGCCTTTTCCGGCCTGCTCAGTTCCCCTCCGTCCACGGCAAAGGTGATGTTGATGGAGTCCTTGTCAAATTCCGTGGGCTTCAGGTTGACGCGCACGCCGTTGGACAGGGTGAGCTGGGTGACTCCCAGGTCGGTGGTTTCCGTACGGGCCGTCACCTTGCCGGGATCCCCGAACTTATAGGAAAAATCCTTGCGGCCGTCCGCCTGGTAGGGCTGTACTTTAGCGGTCTGGGATTCCCGGTACGCTTTCATGATTTCGGCGCTTCCCTGGGAGTTTTCCTTATTGGAAGTGACGATCACGCGGGGAAAGGCTCCGGTCCAGGCTTCCTTCAGGGCTGCCTGGCATTGTTCGGGTGTCAGGTTTTCCACAACTTCCCTGGAGATGGCCCAGTCTTCCTGCGGCGTGGTGAAGACCTTGTCCCGTGCGGCGCTCTGGGCGATGGCGGAAGCCAGGTCTTCCGACTTGGCGGTAGCCCAGGACTTGATGGCGTTTTCCGCGGCGGCGGTAATGTTGCTGCGGGCCTCCGCCAGTTCTTCCTTGTTGAAGCCGAATTCAATGGCCCGGCGCAGTTCCTGTTCAATGGCGGCCAGAGCCGCTTTCCAATTCTTGTAGTCCGCCTGGGTCTGAATGGAATCCACTTCCGCCGCTTCCACTATGTCCGCGCGGCCTCCTTCCGCGGAGATAAAGGGGCAATCCGCATTCTTCGCCATCTTTTCCAGACGGCGGTTCAGCATGGCGTAAGCCACATTCAAGGGGATATCTTTGTTGCGGTTGGCGACGGTATCCGGCTTGTTCACGTAGGGGCGGGCGATGTTGATGCTGGCTTCCGTGCTGGTGGCCTCTTTGTTGGTAATCCAGTGGGCGGTGGTTTCCGTAGCCGTTTTAAGCGTGCCCCGGTCCGTCTGGAAGGAGTAGTTGTCCTTCTTCATGGAGCCAAAATACTTTTCCACCCAGGCTTTTCCCTGTTCCGGTGTGATGTCCCCGGCGATGACGAGCTGCATTTGGCTGGGTACGTAGTGAGTCCGATAATAGTTGATAAATTTTTCCCGCGGCGCGGTGCGGATTACTTCCAGCGTGCCGATGGGATAGCGGTCGGGAATGCGGGTTCCGTCCAGCATGATGGAGAAGACTTCCTTCATGACCCGGTAACCGGCGGAGTCACGCACCTTGTATTCGCTGGTGATGATGCCGCGTTCCGCGTCAATGGCGCTTTCTTCCAGCAGGGCTCCGTCCGCAAAATCCCGCATGATGGTGAAAGCCAGGTCCACGGTGGATTCCTTCATGCTGGGCACGTCCATCATGTACACGGTTTCGTCAAAGGCGGTGTACGCATTTGCGTCCCCTCCCAGGCCCAGGCCTTCTTTCTGCATGGCGGGAATCATTTCCCCGCGCTTGAAATGGGTGCTTCCGTTGAAAACCATGTGTTCCAGGAAGTGGGAAACGCCCTGGATGTCATCCGTTTCATTCAGAGAACCCGTGTTGACGCGCAGGCGGATGCTGAACCGGCCCTTGGGTTCCGCATTCGGGCGGATGAAGTAGGTCAGGCCGTTGGCGAGTTTCCCCTTGATAAGCTGGGGGTCCTGCTTGGGAATGCCTGCCGCCGTTTGCATTGAGGCAGCCTGAATCTTGTTTTCTGCTGCGGCTCCGGCCGGCGAATAGGACGGAAACAGGCACGCAGCAGCCAGAATGGAGGTGATGGTAAATGCCTTCATGGGAAAATACTGCCTTTTTGTTTCACACGATTTTCCGGGCAAGTCAAGCGGCCTTCTCTGCATAAAAGAGGTGAATTTCCGGAAAACCTCAGGAAACGTGAACCATGTCAAAGGGACGAAGAAGGCATCCATTCATCCCGTGGGCGCGGTTCTGAAATTCCGCAGATGCGGTCTACACAACGTTCCCATGCCTCCCGGCCCTGGTAAATTTCCACCTCAATGCGCAGGAAATAGATAGGAACCTCCGGGTTTTCCTCCGGTTTTTCCAGCCGCACGGCATCCTTCTCCGTAGTTACGATCATGTCCATGGCCCGGTCTGCGCAGCGGTCGTAAAATTCCTGCAATTCCGTTTGTTCAAACCAGTGGTGGTCCGGAAACCTGCGGCAGATTTCCACGTGGGCGCCCAGGGAGCGCAGGGAGTTTTCAAAACTTTCCGGACGTGCGATGCCGCTGAGGCACGCCACCCATTTCCCCCGGAGGGCCTCCAGAGGAAGGCGTTCCCCCGTGAACACATTTTCCAGATACCGGGGGCCGTGGTCGCTCACGATGATGTCCGCCACGGGATTGTACTTCCTGATGGCGGAGATCAGCTCATCCTGTGGCTTTCCGCCGCATTTGGTCAGAATGATGTAACTGGCGCGCGCCAGACTGCTCCTGGGTTCCCGCAGGGTGCCGCGCGGGAGCATGGCTCCGGTGCCAAAGGGCGCGCCGCAATCCACCAGCACGATATCCAGTTCATGCGCCAGTTTCAAATATTGCATGCCGTCGTCCAGCAACAGGGTGTCGCACCCCAGGTGCTCAATGGCGAAGATGCCGGACTTGATGCGGTTTTTGTCCACCAGCACCGCCACGCCGTCCAGATTTTTGGCGAGCATGAAAGGTTCATCTCCGGAATGCAGGGGGCCCAGGTAGCGCGTTTTCCCGTCGCTGGCGATTTTGGGAAGATTTTCCGGCAGCCTGCCGTCCTTGTCCCTCCATTCCTGAGGTTTATCCAGCTCTGAGCTCTTGTAGCCGCGTGTCAGGATGGCTACTTTGCGCCCGCGCCGGGTAAGGGTGCGGGCCAGCAGTTCCACCACCGGGGTTTTTCCGGTTCCTCCCACGGTGATGTTGCCCACGCTGACCACCAGCATTCCCAGCCTGGCCTGCCTGGCGATGCTGGAATGAAACAGATACAGCCGTGCCAGAACCACCAGCCTGAACAGCCAGGAGGCGCCGCGCAGGATCATGCGCATCATGGCGGCGCGGAATCCCTTGGCACGGCCGAAGATGACTTCCGTCCCCCACTCTTCAAATTCTTCCGATCTGGATTTCATGGCAAGCCCGGCGGCGTTCCTGGAAACTCCTTCAGTGGAGGATGCGGTGGCAGCTGTCGCAGTAAACGGTCTCGTGGCCGCCCAGCACTTTCATGCGGGCGTTGTCCGTGATAACCATGTGGCAGCCGCCGCAATGGCCTTTTTCATCCATTGGCACAATGACCGGAACCCCCTTGCTTCTGGTCATCCGTTCATATTCCCCCAGGGAATTTTCCGGAACGGCGGCGGCCAGATCCGCGCGTTCCGCATTCAAGTGGTTCAGGAGCTCCTTGTCCGTCTCTGCCGTCCGGTCAAAGCGCGCGAGCGTTTCCTCCAGTTCACGCTGGGCGTCCCGTGCACGGCGGATTTTCTGCTCCATGTCCGTTTTTGCTGTTTCCAGGCGCTCCATCAATTCCAGCTCTGAGGTTTCCAGAGAGTCAATAGCGGCTTCCGTTTTTTCCACCTCCTGGATGCACATCTGGTATTCCTCGTTTTTCCGGGTGTTGGACTGAAGGGTTTTCATTTTGCCGATGTAGGTGCGTTTGGTTTCAACGGCGGCCTCCACGTCCCGTATGCTTTTTTCAATGCCTGCCACTTCCTGTTTGGCGGCCAGGGCCTTCTGCTTGATGGCCTCCATCTGCTTCAGCAGGCGTGTTCTCTGTTCCGGCAGGGAAGCCAGCTCCTTCCGGAGTTTGGAAATCCGCACATCCTTTTCCTGAAGGATCAGCAACTGGTCTAAATCGGCATGATTCATCGCCTGCCACCCTAGCATGCCCTGTCGGGGGGGGAAAGATTTTTTCTTGGCTCCGGGGCGGCGGTTCTGCCGCTTGTTGACGGTGCGGGGAAGTCTGAGAAATATTTTTCTGTTCTCTGCTAAGTATTTCAAGCAGGGCTTTCTGTTGTGTCGGCGTGCTTCCCTTCGAGGTCTGGGGCATGGAAAATTCCGCGTACTGCCGCGACAGCCGGTCTTTTTTCTCCTGGTTCCGCCAGGAAAGGAAGGCGCATATGGCAAGGGCGCAGACGCAGAAGATTGCCAGGACCATGTATGAATGGCGGTTGGAGGGCATGGAGGAAGGGAACTGCCCTGCATTATAGAAAAAACTGTCTTCCGTTCAATGTAAATAAACAGGCAGGGGAAGACGGCGTTTGCGGGGGAAGAATTTCTGTTCCTGTCTGCCCTGAGCGGAGAACGCTTCCAGAAAGCCGGGAATGTTCAGGGAGAAAGCTTGTGTTGGCCGTCCGGGATGAATGGCCGATGATGCTGGGTGAATGGGGAAAGAGGGGGACAACGGACTTTTCGGGTCATGCTGCTTCCGTCCGGATGTTTTTCCTTTGCAGAAAGGACCGTTTAAAAACCCAGGGCTTCCTTCTGCCAGTTCAACAGGGTGGAAACGCCTTTTTCCCTGTCTTCCGCAATAGCTTCCAGAGAGGCCCGGGTAATCAGGAAGGAGCCTTCCATGCCCAGTTCTTCAGCTTTTTCATCCCTGAGTTTGCACAGGCGGGCCAGATTGTCCTCAAATTGGTCGGAATGTTGCCGGCGCTGAATGCGGGGCCGGCATGGGTAGTCTTCTTCATCCAGCAGGTAGAATTTCTGGAGCGCATTCATGAACCGGCTGCGCCTGTGGGCATGAAAACGGGGCGGGGGCGCCACGGTGCGCTGTTCCTGGAGAGCCACGCTCCACTGGATGAGGTCAGCATTGGAGCAAACCATGAACGCGGGTTTGTCCCACGTTTTGGCTTCCGCATCACGCCAGGTCCACATTTCCCGGAGGGCGGCCAGCCCCTTCCTGTTCAATTTGCCGCAGCCCTGGATGCGCCAGGGGTCCTGATGGCCTGCCAGATGGCGTTCCCGGGCGCGTTCCATGGAATGTCTGCAAATTTCTTCAAACCAGCCCATGCGTCCTTTTTCCCGGAGGGCGGCCGTCAGTTTGTCCGCCATGTCCAGCATGTAATTTACGTCGTTCAGGGCGTAAGTGACCATGGTTGGGGAAAGGGGGCGCCGCGCCCAGTCCGCCTTTTGGGAAGATTTGCTCAGGGTGATGCCGTGGAAGTGTTCCACCAGGGCTGCCAGCCCGAACTGGCGGAAGCCCAGCAGGCGCGCCGCCGTCTGCGTATCCCAGATCATGGCGGGCAGCGTTTCCCAGGCGTTTTGAAAGAGGCTCATATCGTAGTCCGCTCCGTGCATCCAGACTTCCGTTTCTTTCAGCCAGTTGTAGAAAGGCCCCATATCTTCGATAGAGAGAGGGTCAATCAGGCAGGAACCCGTTTCGTCCGCATATTGGATCAGGCAGATTTTTTCCTGATAGCGGTGCAGGCTGTCTGCCTCCAGATCCAGGACTACCCGTCCCGCGGGCTGTGCGGCGGCGCGTTTGCGCCATTCCAGTAATTCCTCTTTCTCGCTAATCATCTTATTGCAACGGAGCGGGATTGAACCATGTATCCGGACGCCGGGCAACTGGAAATGCAAAAAAAGTGCTGATGGGGCAATCATGTATTGCCTATTTCCCGGAAATAGGGCACGAAGGTAGGCGTATGGACGAGGAAGCCACAGCAACCGGACGCAACCACGGAGAACAGCCTTTGGATGAACTGATGAAGCGCTGGCATCTGACCAATCACGACCTGGTGGAAATTTCTCCGGAGCAGCTTACCCACAAGCAGGTCCAAAAAGCCCGGCAGGGGCGCCAGCTTACCCTGAAAATGATGCAGAAGGTATGCCGTGCCTTGAATGTAGCCATCTGGGAACGGCTCACCCCCATGCAGAAAGAGCAGTACTTCGAATACATGCACAAGCATGTGTTCAGCTATGCCAAGGGATATGATCCGGCCTGGAAAGACCCGAACATGGACATGATGGCCTGACCCCGGATTCCGTTACCGGGCGGATTTTGCTTGCTGCCAGCGTGCCTCCATGGCCTCCGCAGAAGCTTCTTCCAGGGAAAGACCGTCTTTGGCAAGCAGCCGTTCCATTTCGTTGAAACGCCGCTCAAATTTTCTGTTTGCTCCGGCCATGGCCGTTTCCGGGTCGATTCCTTTTTTCCTGCACAGGTTGACTACGGAAAACAGAAGATCCCCCAATTCTTCCGCGACGCGGGGGTCTTCCTCCGGTGCGGAAAGAATTTCCCCGCATTCCGCGGTTTCTTCCTTCACCTTGTCAAGGGCGCCTTGGGCGTCCGCCCAGTCAAATCCTACTTTGGCGGCTTTTTTCTGGAGCTTCCATGCCTGGAGCATGGGCGGCAGCCCCTTGCCTGTTCCATGCAGGTATGGGGTTGTTTCCGCCCCCTTTTCCCGGCGTTTGATCTTGTCCCACTGAGCTAATACGGCATCCGTCGTGTCCGCCTTGGACTGGGCAAATACGTGGGGATGGCGGCGGACGAGTTTTTCGCTTACTTCCGCAGCCACGTCATTGAAATCGAAACGCCCTGCTTCCTGGGCAATCTCCGCATGAAAAACCACTTGAAGCAAAACATCGCCCAATTCTTCCCTCAGCTGCGTCCAGTCATTCCGCTGAATGGTGTCCACGACTTCATAGGCTTCCTCGATCATATTGGAAATCAGGGAATGGTGGGTTTGCTCCGCGTCCCAGGGGCAGCCGTGGGGCGCGCGCAGACGTTTCATGATGGCGATGAGGCGCTGCATTTGAAGGGCAGGCTCGCGGCATTCGATCATTTCAGTGTCGTTCATGACGGAGCCATACTAATCGCGCAAGGGCGGATGACTAGAAAAAATTCCTCTTTACCCGAAACGCTTCTTCCTTACACTCGCCTCCATGGAAGTTCACACGTGGAAAGAACGCACGGAAGAGGGAACCCTGGTGTACAGGGCATGCCACCATGCCGGCAAATGGAAGCTGGAGTGCGCCCCCAAGGTGGGCCGTGCGGAACGTGACGATGTGGAATGGGAACACGTGGAATTAACGCGGGCGCACTGGGTGACCCTGCGTGGTGTGCTGTGGCGTAAATACCAGCGCAAGCGGTGCCCGTGGCGTTTCATTGAAACCATAGACAAGCTTCTGGAAGAGATGCCGGAAGAGGAGGGTGCCGATTCCCCCGATGGGAAGGGCGGACGATAGGAGCCTCTTTCAACTTTCTGCCGTGCGGGGAATGCTGAGGTCGGTTGTCAGGGAATGGCTTTCCTGGGTGTATCCTTTTGTCTGCGAGTTATGCGGCCGCGGCGGCCTGGATGGCTGCCATGTTTGCCCGGACTGCCGCGGAAGTTTCGTGCCTGTCGAGCCTCCCTTCTGTGCCGTCTGCGGGGAACCGGCGGAGGGTTCCTTCATCCCGTCCGGATTATGCCGTCGCTGCGCGGTAGCTCTCCCCTCTTTTGAGGAAGCCCGTGCCGTGTATGTGAATACGGGATCATTGCGGGATCTTCTGCTGGCTTTCAAATATGGGGGAGCCGTTCATCTGGCCGGCTCCTTCGCGCAGATGATGGCAGAGGCAGTGCGTGGAAATCCTCACTGGTTCGGCGGGAAAAAACGCCTGATCGTTCCCGTGCCCATGCACTGCGGCAAACAGGCTCGAAGGGGGTACAACCAGGCGCAGGAACTGGCGGTTCTGCTGGGAGAGGAACTGGGCTGGCCGTATGCCGGCGTGCTGAAACGCCTGCCGGATACGCTTCCCCAGGCCAGCTTGTCGCGGGAGCAGCGGCTCAGACATGCCCGTAAAATTTATGCGGCGGATGAAAAAAGGATGAAACGCAGCCCCGTCAGGGGCAGGGATGTGCTGCTGGTGGATGATGTTTTTACGACCGGAGCCACGGCAGACTCCTGCGCCCGTCTGCTCCTCCGCTCCGGGGCTGCTTCCGTCTGCGTGCTGACGCTGGCGCGGACGCATCATGCATGGCGCGGCTGAACCGGAATTTTCTTTCAGCCCGCCTGTTTCCTTTTTACAATGGCAGGCATGAATCCGGAGCTGATGTTTCATACGGAAGATGAAGTCATGTTTTATGATACGGACTGCGGCGGGGTGGTTCATAACCTGGCCTATTTGCGCATGATTGAGGCCTGCCGTACCAAACTTGGCGCTAAATTGGGAATGGATTACAAAACCATGAGCGATTTGCAGCAGTTTGCCGTAGTGGTGCGCCATGAGATTGACTATGTGCGTCCGGCCGTTCTGGGAGACACCATTTTGACGACGGGATGGCTTCAATCCGTGGACCGGGCCCGCTTCTGGTGCGATTTTGAAATGAGGCGCGCTTCCAATAATGATCTTCTGGTCAGGGCTCATCAGCAGCTAGCCCTGGTCCAGATGCCGCAGGGGCGTCCTGTGCGTATTCCTGCCGAATGGCGTGCGAGATGGCTGGAATGCATGGAATCCTGATCTTTTTTTGTCCATCTTCCATTTTACGCTTGCCATGAAAGGGGGGGTGGTGTTTACTGCTTGCGCCCTTCCAGCAAGGGTAAGTGCTTGGGTAGCTCAGTTGGTAGAGCAGTAGACTTTTAATCTATTGGTCCCGGGTTCGAGTCCCGGTCCAAGTACCATTCCTTTTTTGAAACCCTGTGGACTCAATAGTTTACAGGGTTTTCTCTTTCTTGTTTCAGATGCAGAAAATGGCCCAAGTGCTATCTGTTTCACTTACAGGTTAATAGCATTATATGGCGGTAACCGTTCTGGTTAAAAAGATGGAAGTAGTTGATTGTAAATAGGCTGGAATATATATATCCCAGGAAATTTTTAAGGGATATGGCGTTGGGCGTAGCAGGCTATTCTGTCCGTACTGCCGTCATGGGAATCCATCCCGGACGGCGCGTTCTATTTCATGAAACAACAGGAAATGGTCCTTTAAATGGTACAACCATGATTTAACGTCGGCCAATTCATGGGCTTCCAGCATGGTGACGGGCGAAATGAACGGATTTTTTTTAACGGCGATTTCGATAAGCCCGATGATTTCATTTCTCTTGCTCAGGACGGGAATGGCCAGATACTGCATGTATTTTTCCTCCGGAGGCTGGTTGCGCTTCCGGAAAAAGCTGCGCTGCACTTCTTCCGGGCTGGAAAGAACCAGGGGGCTGAGGTGGCGTTCCGCGAATAATTGTTCATCCAGCATGGCGGGTGTTTTCGTTACGGGCCGCGGAGGCTGTGCCAGCAGGGAAGGGGTGTCGTTATTGTGTTCTCCCTGTGCGTAGCCTGTAACGTGCAGCAAGGTTTGGTCTTTCCTCCGCTCTGCCTGAATATAAAGCACTTCAAAGACAAGGGAGTTTTTATATTCAGCCAGCGCAGCGGCAATGGTGGAGCACAGGAACAGGCAGGCTCCGTTGAAGCTTTCCGTCGTCCCCCTTGAACCGTCCGTTTTTGCCTCCCGGCAACTTTCTCCATTCAGTTTATTGGCGAAGTTTTCGTATTCTCCGCTCAGGGCGGCGTAAGTTTTTTTGTAAGGAGCCGCACTGCGGTTTTTCAGGGCGCAGGCATGTTCCCTGGTTTCCCGGTTTCTGTTGAGCAGTCTCTGGTATTCCACATGCCATACAATGAAAGCGGCGCCCAGAATGATCAAAAGGACTATTTTCCCCGTATTGGCTCCTTCCATGGGAGTTCCCCCGATGATGGAGATCACGACAACCAGAATAGGCTGGAACAGATTTGCTTTTTTGAGGAAAGAGGGCTCTTTGAACATAAAAAGACGCTGTGCAAGTTTTGTTAAAGGTGTGTTATGAATTGATTATCAAAAATATTCCATATCTGGTGTGACGGCAGTACAGAACGGAGGTAAGGTGCAGAAAGGTTTTTTCTTATGGCATTTTAAATTAAGTTTATTTACAATCAATGAGTTTTTTGCTAATTTAGAAGTATTCTAATACGGTATTTCTTTGAATGATAAGGATTCTTTTATTCCAATAATTGTTAGGAAAAAAGAAGAATTTTCCTTTTGGGAAATGATTTGGTAAACAGCGGTGTTTTGTCTAGTTTTAACCTTATAAAGGAATTATTTTTGATTACAGGGCAAAAAATAGGGCATAGGAAAAATCCGAATGAAGAAGCGGATTTTTATGCAATTCCCCTTCATGGGAAAGGATGGCAAGGAGTGTGAAAATAATGAATGGTTCCCGGAATGCCCGGGAGGCAGGAATGTTGCCGCGGACGGGAATAACTGTTATTCCCTGCTTTTTCTTTCCCGGTGAATCACGTGCCGTTTTCCGTTACTTGAGGAAACGGAAATCAGAATTTTCTTCCGGAAGGGGATTCCCATAGAAACGTTTAGGGCGCGTATGCCCATTTTCCTGCCGTGCCGTGTCATTCGGCATGGTTTTCCGCCGCCCATTTCCTGTACTGCGCGGACAATTGTTCTACAAGCGTCTGGTGCCTGGATGCCAGATTTTTCTGTTCCGTCCTGTCCCTGATGTCGTACACCTGCCAGGGGCCTCGGTTGGGGGCCACCAGCTTGAATTGACTTGTCAGGGCCGCCCGGTTTCTCTGATGTTCCCAGAAGATAGTGCGGGGAGGGCAGGTATTGGGAATGAAGTCCCACACCTTGGACGGAGGAAGTTTCGGAGGATTATTCCAGTAGGTGTTGAGCGGCTTGCTGTCCATATGGGCCGGAATTGGGAGAGCGGCCCACGCAAGGCAGGTTGGGGCGATGTCCTGGAGCAGGAAAGGCGAGTGGTAGCGCGATTCCGGACGTATTTTGGAAGGGTAGCGAATGATGAAGGGGGCGGACAGCCCTCCGTCAAAGGTTTCTATTTTATACTGGCGGTAAGGGGTATTGGACACAGCCGCCCACATGGGGCCGTATCCGTCCTTGCATCCGACTTCTCCCAGCGGGCCTGTGGGGAGGGTAGTCTTCTTGTTTTTATTGTTCTGGGGCATTTCCGCTGTTGCGCCATTGTCTGATAAAAACATGACGATGGTATTGTCACTGAGGCGGTGACGTTCCAGGGACGCGAGAATGCGGCCTATGCCGCGGTCCATGATAACGATTTGGGCGGCGTAGGTGGCCATGCATTCGGCAATATAATCCTTCCGCTTTGCGGAAGTTTTTTCATAGCCTTCTGGATTGAATTTACCGGCCATGCCCAGTTTGGCGGCAGGAGGGACGATTCCCAGCAGCTTTTGTTTTTCCAGTCTTTTGGAAGCAATGGCATGGGGGGATTTGCCGTTGTAGAACGGGAGCATTTTTTCTATTTCCCTCCGGGGGGCCTGGAGGGGTGTATGCGGAGCCGTATAAGCCACGTAAAGGAAGAAGGGCTGCCTGCTTTTGACGGCATCGTCAATATAGGCCAGAGCCGTTTTGGTGATATCGTCCGTCATGTAGAAATCCTCCGGCAGATCCTCCGGACGGAGCAGTTTCCCGTTTTCACCGAAGGGTCTGTCCGGCATGGGCCTGTAGTAATCTGCCGCTCCACCCAGCAAACCGCGGGAACGGTCAAAGCCGCGGTCCCATGGGTAGGATCCCCGAACTTTTCCAAGATGCCATTTCCCGGAAAGATAGGTACGGTATCCCGCTTTTTTCAGAAGTTCCGGCAGGGTGGGGATACCCGGGTTCAGGCGTCCGCGGTAGCCGGGGCGCCCGCTGTCGTCATCCAGGAGCCCTACGTCCACCTTGTGAGGTTCGCCGCCGGTCATGATGGAGGCCCGGGAGGGTGAACAGCGGGAAGCGGTGTAGAGCCGGGTTGCCAGCATCCCCTGTCTGGCCAGGGTATCCAGGGCAGGAGTGGGTATTTCCGAACCGTAGCAGCCCGGGTCGGACCATCCCATGTCATCAGCCAGGATAAGGACGATATTAGGCCTGTCCGCCAGTGAAGGGACAAGGGTAAGCAACCAGAAGGCTATGCTGGACATGATGGAGGAACGCAGGGTAGAGCACATGAAAGGAATATGGAATATCATATATAATAAGCGGAACCGCTATTGATTCTTGCAGCAGGAGGAAAAAACAGGCCGTTCCGGAAAGATCCGTCCTGCGTATGCCTGTTTTTGCCGGAGGCCTTCTCCTGCGGCTGAATGTCTTTTCTGCGTGATGAAGCGGTGCCGGAAGAGGCGGCCTCCCTACCACCATAGGATGGCGCAAAGCAGAATGGCGGCTCCATAGGCCATTCCTCCCAGGCAAAGAGGCGTCCACCAAGCAGGTTTGGAGCATATTTTATTGACCATGTCGCGGTACAGGTAGGGCTTGCCTATCCAGAGAATCGAAAGGAAAATGACGATGTAACACCAGATGGGAATAAGGAGCCTGGTCACTGGCTCCTGAAGGAAGGCGGCACTGAGCAGGGGAGCTGCCACCATCAGGCCGAAGATGCCCAGCGCCCGTGGAAAGAGCAGGTTTTTCACCTGCGTGACCATCAGCACCAGAAAGACGGGGCATGCCAGCTGGAGCAGCCAGCGGATACCTTCAAATTCCGCCAGCCCCACCCGAAAGCGGCTCAGCACGCCCAATCCTTCGGGAGCCACCAGCAGAAAGAACCAGAACAGGCCGCCGGCCAGCAGAATCTGAGCCAGCAGGTGGTTGCGCGGAGACGCCAGCAGAAAAGCCTGCACCTGCTGCCTTTTTACCAGCGCATACAGGTGGACCAGCAACAGAACGGTTCCCAGGATATACCCCGCCACAGACAGTGGTATCATTCCATCGTACGGATGCAGGAAGGGAGCATGCTGGTTCATCTGGACGCTAACCTTAATGATTATCCCGGTTTCGTAAAGGCGAATCAGTGGGAGTAGGAAGAAAATTCCACTGGATTGCCGGCAATGGTCCGGCAGCTTCCCGCCCGCGCCGGGCGGAGAAACAAGGGGTTCAGGAACCTTGGGTGACTTTGTTAAGCGTAGGGTCCTCAACGGGGGATATTTTCCCGTCCGCATAAAGCACCATGATTCCTCCCTGGTGGCGTTCAAGGGCCGGGACTACGATTTCCTCAAAATCCTGTTCCGTGATGACGCTGCGCCCGTCAATCGGGATGCCGTCGCTGATCCAGGGTTTGCCCCGCAGGGCCTGGCCGCGCGCCACATTCATAGGACGCCCCTTCCGGTTGTCCAGCCAGCTGGTGTAGGAAATGGTGTCCGGCCCGGCGGGAAGGTTGGCATCCTCCGCTCCGAGGATTTCCGGACGCTTGTCGTTTTTGCAGCGGAACGTGTCCGGGAGCATGTTGGGTTCCTTGGCGTTCCGGGCGATCAGGTCGGGTTGTTCCGCATTAACGATGGGCGCCAGGGCGTCCCACCAGTTCCGGCATTCCCTGGCGCTCAGGAGGCTGTCTTTCATGCCGCTGGAGGGCAGTTTTCCGCCGTTCTGGCCTGCGAATTCCTTGCCCCAGTCGCTAATGCGGCGCAGGTTGTCCGTACAGCGCGTTCTGGCTGCCGTTTCCGTGGCATGGGAATAAATGCTGTAGGAGACGCCTGCCAGCAGGGCAATGATGGCGATGACTACGAGAACTTCAATGAGTGTGAAACCTTTGCTGCGTGGGGTAAGTAAGCGGGTTTTCATGATTTCCCGCCATTATGCACGATTTAGGCTGCTTGAAAAGGCAGAAACTGCGCTCTTGGGTGAAAAGAGCGAGGCCGGTGCTCCGGAGATGAAAAAGGCCGGTCCCGTGAAGGACCGGCCTGTAGAAAGGGTGGAGCCGGATTCCACTTATTTGGCGGAAGTTACCAGAGCAGCGAAGGATTCCGGCTTCAGGGAAGCGCCGCCAACCAGAGCCCCGTCAATGTCCGGCTGGGCCATGAGTTCCTCCACGTTTTCCGGTTTTACGGAGCCGCCGTACTGGATGCGCACCTTGGCGGCGGCGTCTGCTCCGAAGACGTCGGAAATAACCTTGCGGATAAAGGAATGGGCTTCCTGGGCTTCCTTGGAAGTTGCGGTCAGGCCGGTGCCAATGGCCCAGACGGGTTCATAGGCGATGACCAGGTTGGATACCTCCTCCGGGGTGAGATCCTTGAGGCCGCCCTTGAGCTGGATTTCCAGCACGGGTTCCAAAATGCCCCCCAGGCGTTCGTCCTTCGTTTCTCCGATGCAGAAAATGGGGGTGATGCCTGCGGCGATGGCCTTCTTGATTTTGGAGTTGATAATGGCATCCGTTTCTCCGAAATATTGGCGGCGTTCGCTGTGGCCGAGCACCACATACTTGAGGTTCAGTTCATTCAGCATGCTGGTGGAGATTTCACCGGTATAAGCTCCGTTGTCGTACTGGGAGACGTTCTGGGCTCCGGCGGTGATGCAGGAGCAACCGCCCAGAGCGTTCTGCACGGAGGGAATGGTGGTGAAGGGAGGGATGATGACCACGTCACACGCGACGTCTTTCCCCTTAATGAGGTTTTTGAAGCTTTCGATGAACTGGGCGCCTTCGGCGGGGCCGATGTTCATCTTCCAGTTGGCGGCAATGATGGGTTTGCGGGACATAATGGAATGATATTAATCAGGAACACGCATTGTTGACAAATTGAAGCTGAGGTCAAGCACAGATCAAAAGGGCCGCATACGCGCCGTCCGATTTTTCCTCGTGGGGAAGGATAAGTTTTTCTTCTTTCAGCGTCCATTCCGGATGGTTCTGCAAAAAGTCCCTGACCAGCAGTCCGTCTTCCTCCGCGTCAATGGAACAGGTGGAATAAACCAGTCTGCCGCCCGGTTTGACGGCGCGGGAGGCATTTTCCAGGATGGTCTTCTGGAGTGCGGCCAGGCGACGGATTTCCTCCGGAGTCAGGCGCCAGCGCACGTCCACGCGGCGTTGGATGACTCCGGTGTTGGAACAGGGAACGTCCAGAAGCACGGCGTCAAAGCGGCCCTTCCATTCCGTGCGGCAGGGAAGGGACCAGTCCGCCTGCGCCGTCCTGACGAAGGGGGATCCCTGCCTGTCCAGGTTTTCCTTCAGGATGGGCAGCCGGTGTTTGTGGAGATCCGTGGCGGTCAGGCGGGCTTTGCCTCCGGTAGCGGCGATGATGGCTGCGGATTTGCCGCCGGGGGCGGCGCAGGCGTCCAGAATCTCCTCTCCGGGCTGGGGGGCTAGCAAATCAATGGAATAACGGGTGGAAGGGTCCGCCACGTAAAGGGAGCCTGTTTTAATTTCCTCCAGCGGCAGAAGGCCTTCCACGGAGAACCAGCCGGGCGCGCGGTCCAGCGGTGCGAGGGAGGCCGGAATATTTTTCATGGGTATCAAAGGATTGGCGCGCACATACAGGCGCGGTGTGGTATTGTTCCAGCGGAGCAGGTCGCGGGTCATTTGCGGCCCCATTTGTTCCGTCCATCTCTGTACCAGCCATGCGGGGGTGGAATAATGAATGGAAAGCGGAAGTTTTTCCCGGTCCTCCAGAATGGTTTTCTCCCGCCGCAAAGCGTTGCGCAGGATAGCGTTTACCAGTCCTCTCAGGCGTACGGACGCGAGATTCACGGTTTCATACACAGCGGCGTGGTCCGCCATGCCCAGCAGGAAAAGCTGGCTCAACCCCAGTTGGAGAATAAGACGCGCTTCCACGTCCAGCTTGCCTTTCCGGAGGGTTCCGATGACGTGGTCAAGCCAGGTCTGGTTGCGCAATACGCTGAAGACCAAAGCCTGCACCAGATGCCTGTCTGCCGGTGGAAGCGCAGCTCGTGAACATTCCCGGTCCACGAGGGTTTCCGCAAAGGAGCGGCCTGCATGCCAGCTCCTCAGGCAATTCAGTGCTGTCTGGCGGGGGGAGGGGGGATTGTTCTTCACCGGGGAACTCTACATGCGGAACGTTCAGGTTTCAACCTGCAAAAACGCCCGGCGGAAAAAGGGGGACGCCGGATCGGTTCCGGTTTTCACCTGTCTTTTCTGGGGCTGCCCACTTCCTTCCTGTAAATGGCCCGGAGTTTTTCCAGCTGGTCTTTCCTTGTTCCCGCAAGATTATTCCTTTCTTCAGGATCCCTGCCTATGTGAAAGAGGAACGGTTTATTTTGTTTTTGCGTAAGCTTCCAGCCGTCTCCCGTGATGACGGTGTGATCCACGACTACATAATCGCGCTGCCTGGAGGAGTTGCCGGACAGTATATCCATATAGGAAACGGCATCTTTGCCTTCCGGCATGCGGATCCCCGCAAGATCGGCGAAAGAGGCCATATGGTCGTAATTGGCCACCAGGCTGTGGCAGACCTTTCCATGGGGCAGCGTGCCGGGCCAGGAAATGATAAGGGGAACGCGGATGCCCCCTTCATGGCTGGTCCATTTCAGGCCGGCCAGATTGGCCATGGCGTTGTTTGGCCCAACGCGGCCGCGGCTGCCGCGGAAAACATCCAGCAGTTCCCCGGTGCCGTCTAGGACGCCTCCGTGGCAGTCGGGCCCGCGGCCGCGGCCTTTATCCGTACGGTAGTAAAGTTCATGCCCGTTGTCGGAACTGAAAATGATAATGGTGCGCTTGTCCAGGCCCAGCTTGCGCACCTGGTCCACGATGGCTCCGACCTGCCTGTCCAGCTTGTCCACCATGGAAGCGTATTCTTCTGCCGCTCCGGAGCATTCCCTGTTGGTTCCGCTGGCATTGCCATAGGCCTGGCGGATGGCAGGGGAGCCCGCGTACGTGTTTTCTTCCGGAGGAATATCTACCGGGCCGTGGGGAAGGTTGGTGGAAAAAAAGATAAACATGGGCCTGTTCCGGTTTTCCTCCATGAAACGAAGGGTTTCCGCCAGCATCACGTCCGGAGCGTAGGTGACTTTGCCTTCCCTGTTGCCTCTTCGTTTTTCTGTGGCTCCCGGACTGTAGTCTTCCGGAGTTTTGCCTCCGTCGGCATGGGTGTTGCCTTTCAGGGGGAGGCGTTCGCCGTCTTTCCAGAGGAAGGAGGGATAAAAGCCATGGGCCCTCTGATGGTCCATGTACCCTACATAGCGGTCCCAGCCGTGTCTTTTCAATTCTCCGTGCCATGTGGTGAATCCCCATTCCAGCTTGCCGAACTGTCCCGTGACGTATCCGGCCTTTTTCAGCAATTCCGGGAGGAACACTTCTCCCTCGGCGGCCTTGATGCGTACTGCCCGTGCCGCTTTCTCTTCCAGTTGCTCATTGGACCAGCCTTCCCGTTCCGCCGTGATGACCAGGGCTCCCGCTGTCTGGGTGTAGGAATGGGAGTGGCTGTCGTGCACGCCCATAAGCAGGGAAGCGCGCGCCGGGCAGCAATATTGGCTGCTGTAGCACCGGGTGAACATGATGCCCTGGCTGGCCAGGCGGTCGATATTGGGTGTTTTCACGATTTCCTGGCCATAGCAGCCCAGCATGCCCATGCCCAGGTCATCCGCATAAATAAAAATGATATTGGGTTTGAAGGCCGCGGCGGATGCCAAAAACGGAGAGAGCGAAAATGCAGCCGCCAGAAATGCGTGTGAAAGAAATCCCATAACGGTCACTACGCAGGAAAAGAAAAGGTTATTGCAAAGAAAAAACCGTCCGGAATACCTTTTCCGGACGGTTTGATAAAGAGTGGTACCGTTACGGGCGCTTAATTGCCGTAGGGTTTGTTGACACGGCTGAATTGCTTCAGGCGCAATCCGTTGAGGTGGATGAACCCTTCCGCGTCGTTCTGGTTGTACAGTTCCTCGTGGCCGCCTTCCATCGTGGCGATTTCTTCGGAATACAGGGACTGCGGGGAACGGCGTCCGGCGTACATGACGTTGCCCTTGTAAAGCTTCAGGCGTACTTCCCCGTTGACGGTTTCCTGGGATTTGGTTACCAGGGCCTGGATGGCCTCGCGTTCCGGTGCAAACCAGAAGCCGTTGTAAACCAGCGTAGCGTATTCCGGGATGAGGGAGTCGCGCACCTTTTGCACTTCCCGGTCAATTGTAATTGTTTCAATATCGCGGTGGGCCGCCAGCAGGATGGTGCCGCCGGGAGTTTCATAAATGCCGCGGCTCTTCATGCCCACAAAGCGGTTTTCTACGATATCCACGCGGCCGATGCCATGCTTGCCGCCCAGGGCGTTCAGCACGTACATGACGCCCAGGGGGCTGAGCAGGGTATACCCGTCGCGTTCTCCTTTCGGGGTGACGCCCAGTTCTTTCAGCAGAACGTCGAGACCATCGTACTGGATGCCGATGACATTGCCCTTTTCATACAGGAGCTGGATGTATTCGGCCTGGTCCGGAGCGTCTTCCGGGGAAACGGAAAGCTTGTACATTTCACGGTCGGCGGGGGTGGTGCCGTCGTACCAGGTATCTTCCAGCATCCCGGCTTCAAAGGAAATGTGAAGCAGGTTGCGGTCCATGGAATAAGGCTTTTTCAGAGACTGCCGGATCGGGATGCCGTGGGATTCCGCGTAGGCGATCATTTCCGTGCGGCCCGGGAACTGCTGGCGGAATTCGGGATCGCGCCACGGGGCGATGACCTTGATGTTCGGGGCCAGGGCATTGACGGCCAGTTCAAAGCGTACCTGGTCGTTCCCCTTGCCGGTGGCGCCGTGGGCGATGGCGTCCGCGCCTTCCCGGATGGCCAGATCCACCATGTCTTTGGAAATGCAGGGGCGGGCGATGGAGGTTCCCAGCAGGTAGCGGCCTTCGTAAAGGGCATTGGCCTGCATCATCGGGAAGATGTAGTTGGTGGCGAAGTCTTCCTTGAGGTCGCCGATGAAGCACTTGGAGGCGCCCGTCGCCAGGGCTTTGGCTTCCAGTCCGTCCAGTTCTTCCGCCTGGCCTACGTCTGCGCAGTAGGCGATGATTTCGGCATTATATTTTTCCTTGAGCCACTTCAGAAGAACGGAGGTGTCAAGGCCGCCAGAGTATGCAACTACGATTTTCATGTACGTCAATGATTAGTGTGCGGCGGCATGATGCCCCATTCCCCCCCCGGAGGAAAGGACAAAATCATGTTTCGCCGCGGGCTTTTTCCCGGAACCGCCGGAGACTGCTTTGATGAAACGGTTCCAAGCGGAGATGAACCGGCCTTACCGGGGAAAGCAACGCTCATTTCTTCCACAGCTTTTTCCGGAATTTACTCGGGATTTTTACTGGAACCCATTGGAAAACGGCACTCCGTACAAAATGCTGAAAATGTCGGCCCTTTCCGGTTTCCGTTCATGAATCCGGCAATCTTCGGCCATCATCCGGAACAGGAGTGAAACAGCCGCTTTCCTATATAAAGATAGCCATATCTTGCGTTCTTTTTGCATACTCTCACGGAAATTCCCAGCTGAAGCCTGTCCGGTGAACGGTTCCGCCGCCAGTCTGCGTAAATGGTGCAGTTCCCGGTCCTGTCCTCCCTGATGATGAATTTGATTGCGCAATGGATCTGAAACAGGCGGTGCGTGTAGGCAGAACTCCCCATGTCTTTTTTCTTCAATATTTACTGCAGGGACGGAGATAAGGGCCGTTTTTTACGACGGAGCTTCCCTGCCCGATCGCCGTTTTCATGCCGGAATATTTCTAGAAAAATTTTCAGAAAATGTCCTCCGAGCCCTGGGAGCGGGGTATTTTGCATGAACTTCTTTCAAATATGTTTCCTGGGGTGTTGGAGATAATGGTTAGGAAGAGTTAAATAAATTAGCTTCTTCCATCCTGTTGCGAATGTTCCGGATGCCTCCTCACGCGATATGTTTGTGAAAGAAACAGGTATTCAATTCCATGCGCAAAGACCGCCGGAAAGGTCGGATGACATTGAAAACGGCTTGAATTTGATAAAATCGAAAAAAAGCGCTTGATTTTTCATCCCCGTCCCTCTACTTATTCCGCCGAACTTATGGCTAAGAAGAGCTGGATCGCAAGAGACAAGAAAAAGGCTGAAACCGTCAAGCGCTATGCAGAACTGCGTGCGCAATTGAAGGCTGAGAAGGATTATATCGGTTTAACCATGCTGCCCCGCAATGCAAGCCCGACCCGTACGGTCAACCGCTGCCTTGTTTCCGGCCGCCGCCGTGCATTTATCCGCCGTTTCAAGCTTTCCCGTATTTCCTTCCGTGAACTGGCCAATGCCGGCATGATTCCCGGTGTGACCAAGTCCAGCTGGTAAGGACAGGAAAAGGTTGCAGCCTTATAAAGATTTTGACGCTAGGCTGATTTTTATTTAGCCTAGCGTTTTGCTATGCCCATATACGAGTATATTTCTGAAAACCCTGACGACCCCGGACAGTCCTGTCCGGTGTGCCGCCGCGGTTTTGAGTTGAGGCGTCCCGTGGACCGTGCTCCGCTTGAAAAATGCCTGGTGTGCAAGCATCCCGTGCGTAAGGTCATCAGCCGCATTAATGTGCCGGAGGTGACCAAGCCTCTTTCCGTTTCAGACGCCAAGGCTGCCGGATTCACCGTGCTGGAGCGCCGGGACAAGGGCGTTTATGAAAAACTGTGATGACAAAGTGCCGGGCAATATCTCTGCCTTCTTCTCCGAATATATTATTTGAATCAGAATGAATGATCCGGATCCTCTGAGTATTCTTGCGGCCTTCGGGGCCGCTGAAGCGCCCGGTGCAGGCCCGGCGCTGGGTGGGATGATGCTGGCAGTTGCCGGCTTTATCCTTTTTTTGTTGTTGAATGCGTTTTTTGCGGCAGGCGAGTTCGCCTTGATGAAGGTTCGTGAAAGCCAGCTGCACGCCGGGGAAGGTGTTCCGGCCCGAACCCGGAAAAAACTGGCCCGGGCGCGGAAGGCTGCCAAGCATCCTGATCTTTATTTGGCCGCCTGCCAGGCGGGCATTACGCTTTCTTCCCTGGCGTTGGGATTCCTGGGAACGTTTTTTGTATCGGAACTGACAGCTCCCTTTCTGGTCTCCCTGGGATTGGGAGGCATGGTTTCCGTTTACGGAATCGCTCTGGCCGTTACATTTATTTTCTTTGCCTGCTGCCAGGTGGTATTTGGGGAGTTTATCCCCAAGGCTATGGCGATGCGCCAGCCGGACAAGGCCGCCCTGGCGACGGTTCCCCTGCTGTATTTCTTTTATACGGTGTTCAGATATACGGGTATTCTTGGCCTGACGGGCGGAATGGCGCGGTTTGTGCTGAAATACCTGCTGGGCATAGACCCCCGTTCCACGGCGTGCACAGTGCACAGCACGGATGAATTGATGTATCTGGTGGAAGAAAGCGAACGTTCCCGCGAGCTGACGAAGCAGGAGGCTGAAATTTCCAAAAATGCCCTTGAACTGAACGATATGTGCGTCAAGGACGTAATGACCCCGCGCTCTGAAGTGGATGTGATGGATTTGACGGCTCCCTTTGAGGAAAACTGGGAGCTTGCCCGGAAATCCCGCCACACCCGGTTTCCGCTGGTGGAGGGAGACCACCTGGATGAAGTGAAAGGCTGGGTGCATGTCAAAGATCTGCTCAAACTGGTAGGACGGGAAAATCCGGATCTGAGGAGCGTGCGGCGTGAATTGCGCGTGGTGCCGGATACGATGCCCCTGGACAGCCTTCTCACGTTCTTTCTGAAAGAACATGCCCACTTTGCCCTGGTAGTGGATGAATTCGGTGATTCTATCGGCCTGGTATTCCTGGATGATGTGCTGGAACAGATTGTGGGGGATGACATTCAGGACGAGTTTGACCAGGAGGAAATGCGGGAGTTTGTGAAAACCGGCAAGGATACATATGCCGTCAATGGGGCTATTACCCTGTTTGACCTGGCAGATTACCTGCCTGAAATGGATTTGGATTGTCCGGGCGTTACTACGCTGGGCGGTTACGTAATCAGCCGGATGGGTTATATTCCGGAAGAAGGGGAGGAATTGCGGATTGGCCGCTACCGGGCTGTGGTGACGGGGTCTGACGGCAGGAGAATCACGCAGATTCTGCTGGCCCGCCTTCCGGAGGAACAGGAGGAGGAATAGCGCCATGAAGGAAAAACCGCATCCGGATATGAGTTTTGAGATGGAGGCCCGGGCCTCCGGTTTTCTTTGCGTGGCTGGAGTGGATGAGGCCGGGCGCGGGCCGTTGGCCGGTCCCGTGGTAGCCGGCGCCGTTATTTTGCCTGTTCTGGCGGAGGAGTTAACCGGTTTGAACGATTCCAAGCAGTTGACCGCAGCAAAAAGGGAACGCCTGTTTCTGGCTCTTTTGGAGTGTGAACAGGCGGTGTGTTCCGTAGGAGTGGCTTCCGTGGAAGAAATAGACCGGTTCAACATTTTGAGGGCCACTCATCTGGCGATGGCGCGTGCGGTGGAAGGTCTGGCCCTGCGTGCAGATTTCTGCCTGGTGGATGGATTGCCTGTCAAGGGGCTTCCTGTGCCGCACCGCGCCATTGTAAAGGGGGACGGCAGGAGCCTTTCCATAGCCGCCGCCAGCGTTCTGGCCAAGGTGACGAGGGACCGCATGATGATGGAAGCGGACGCCTCCTACCCGCAGTATGGTTTTGCAAAACACAAAGGATATGGCACAAAAGCCCACATGGAAGCTCTGCGGCGGCATGGGCCCTGTCCGCTCCATCGCCGCTCGTTTGCGCCGGTTTCACAAATGGAACTGTCCATCCCTGAGCAGGGGTAAGCGGGATACGGCATGGCTGGGAATGTACGGGGAACTGGCTGCGGCCTCCTTCCTGCGTGCGGAAGGGTGCGTTATCCTGAGGAGAAACTGGCGTCCCGTCAGAGGCGGAGAGCTGGACATTGTGTGCCGGGAAGGGGAGTGTCTGGTTTTTGTGGAGGTGAAAACCCGTACGGGGAATGGTTATGGAGGTGCCCGCCGCGCTGTGAATGCCCGTAAAAGGGCGCTGATACGCCGGGGAGCGGCGGAATGGCTTCGCCTGCTTCCGGAACCGGTGAATTCCCGTTACGATGTTGTGGAAGTCCTGTACAGGGAAGGGATGCCTCCGGAATTCAGGCATATCCGCGGAGCATTCGGGGCGAAGGATTTGCCCGCTTCATGAAAAGACGGCAGGGAAAGGCGGGAAGGAAACGCGGCGGATACGGAGCTCAGGTCGCGAAGCCCTGCCGCAGCGGACGGGACAATCTCTTTAGCCCCGCATTTCCCCATGCGGATGCAGATGTTTTTCTATTATAATATAGCGGGAGTGGAAACTCAGTCCGCCCGGAGAGCCAGAATGGCCTCCATGAAATCCTGGGGAATATCCATGCGGGCAAGTTCGTCTTGGAGAAGGACGCCATTGGCTCCTGCGTCCAGCATGCGGCGCGCGTCTTCCACGGTGCAGATGCCCCCTGCGGACAGGACAGTGACAGAGGCGGGTATTTCTTCAATGAGTTTCTCCGTGACTGCAGGATTGGCTTGGAGAGTGTGCGGGTCTGCATTGTTGATGCAGATGAATTCCGCTTCCAGGTCCATGACGGTTTCAAGCTCCTTCAGGGTATGGACCTCCATCATCACGTCCAATCCCAGCCCGGAAGCCATGCGGTACAGCTCCGACAAATCCTTTGCCGGCAGGGCGGCCGTCACCAGATTGACGGCATCCGCCCCCGAGACGATGGCCTGGCAGATCATGGCGGGATGAATGAACACGTCGCGCGCCATGACGGGAATGGAACTGATTCTGGAAACAGTGGAAACCATGTCCCATGACCCGCCGTATACTTCCGGTTCCACAGCGATGGAAATGCCCTGCGCTCCGCCCTGGAGGAACATGCCGTACATGTGCCGGATATCCTGGGCTGCTTCCCGGAGGCGGAGGGCGGGATGTACCCTGGATATCTCCGGAATTACGGAGAGGCGGGTTTCCCCAAGGTCCGCCGCGGTGCGGAATCCCGCGTAATCATTCCGCTGGATGGCGGAGGCCCGTAATTTTCCTTCCAGAGGAAGAAGTTTTTTCAAATCGGCGCGTTTGCGCTCCAGAATACTGTTTAAATAATCCATATATTACTTTTTGGGCAGGAAGTAGGAACGTTGTTTTTCGGAGATGGGCAGACCTGCCTGTTCCATGACACACAGCATATCCTCCCAAACCTTTCGCTTTTCTGAAATATCTTCCGTGCGGAGAAGATAACTGGGATTATAAGTAACGCGCACGGGCGTGTTGAAAGCTGTGTGGAAGGTGCCTCTCAGGGCGGAAAGAGGCGTCTCTCCTGACTGGAGGATGCCTCGGGCGGAGATTGCTCCCAGGGCTACCACTACTTTCGGGCGCACCAGCATAATTTCCTCCCGGAGAATGGGCAGGGAAATTTCTATCTCCCGGTCTGTAGGCGGGCGGTTATTGGTAAGCTGCCGGGGGAGGGCCGGGCGGTATTTGACCAGATGGGTCAGATAAATATCGGAACGGGAAAGCCCCATGGCTTTCAGCATGGCGTCCAGCTTTTGTCCGGAAGGCCCGGCCAGGGGAACCCCCTGTTTTTCTTCATACAGGCCGGGGGCGTCCGTTACCATCATGATGTCCGCCTTGGGATTGCCGGAGGAAAACACGGGCGTTTCCCTCAAGGAATCCATGTTCCGGAGCGGCGGCCAGTTAACGACCAGCTCCCGCAGGGAGGACAGTTTTTCTTCCTCCGTTTCACCTTCCAGATCAAAGGAAATATGGCGGGGTACCGGAGCATCCTCCTCCGTTCTGTGCGGCTGTACTCCGTTGAGGATATCCCGGAGTTCATTGCCGAAGGATGCTTCATCCACGGAATCTGGAGGCGTCTGCTCCGGGGTGGGCTGTTTCGGCCGTGTTTCATTTGCGGCAGGCTTGGCGGAAACGGAAGCGGGGAGGGGGCTTCCGGATATCCGGCGCGCGTCCATGACCCATTTTCTCAGGACCATTCTGGCTTCCTCCGTGACGGTGGTTTTCTCCACGCCCCGGGATAGCAGGGCGCGCAGATAATCCAGCGTGAGGTGTTGGGGAAGGCCGGCGGACATGTTCGTTCCGGAGTGTAATCTATTTCCGGATGGATGCAACAGTCCATTCGGTATGTGCCTGTCTGCCGGGTGAAACGCCGGGGACTCTTATGGAGGGCCGCCCGGAAGGGAAGGGGAAAGAAGAAAATTCCATAAGAGCTCCCTTCCCGCGTTAGATGCCGTTAAACGGAGGGGAAAGTTTTTTTCCCGGCTGGATACGCTTTTCTGGTATGAGCGTTATCCAGAATTTAGAAGACAGCGGCAAGGGGAAGGTTTTTTTCAACCGGGCTGGAGCGTCTTTTCCCGTGGCCGTTTTTGCTGCGGGAATATTACCTGATAACATCCGTCCTTTCCCGCTCTCCCTTACAAAGGAAGCTTCTCCGGTCTTTTCTTGACCCCTTCATTCTGCTGTATGGGAAGGCTGTGAAAATGCAGATATGGCAAGGGGGCGATTAGGATTCGCGTGGAACCTTGAACGGCAGAGGGAAATCCGTTCAACGGGAGACGCGTTTTTCTTGCTCATGACGCCTTTGCGGAGTACAGCCCCTGACACTTTTTTCAGGGAATATTTTTGAGGGATTGTGTATTTTTCATGCGTGTAAATTTTTTATTATAAATGAAATATGATAAAAATAAAAAAGTGTGTCGTGTTATGATAGAAAAAAGTATTTCGGGAAGTATATTATTTGTCATGATATGACAAAAATGCGGCATGTTTTATATATTGTTTATTTTTAGTAATTTATCTTAATAGGTTTTCCTTGTTTGGGAGGGGGTGGGCGGAAAAAAAGGATTGCCAAGGCAGGGATTATTTCGTACCCAAGAGCCGCCGTTGCCGATTTTCCGGCTTTCGCACATGGCCTGAAGGTTTTGCCGGAGTGACTGCCATGTGTATGGCGCCTAACCTCGTACCGCATGAATTTAAGAATAATTGCCACCCTGTCTTGTGCCGTCGCGGCCATGTTTGTCAGCAGCTGTTCGACAAACGGCGCTGTAACCGGCATGGGGAAATCCAGTAGTGACGCTCTTGTTTTGGCCCGTGTAGGTGAAACTGCCCAGGGATTCGTCCAGCCCCTGGCGCCCAGTCGTTCGGCAGCGCCTTCTTCCAAACTTCCCAAGTTGGGGCGCGACAAGCACAAGATGCCGTTTTATCATCCCGCCCAGCGTACCCGCGTAGTGCGCACCACGGCTTATACCCATTCCGAGCGCGACCATTTGGCCTACGGTCCCCGGAATGCCGTCGGTACGGCGCTGAAATACACGTCTTCCGTCCGCAGCGCCGCTGCAGACTGGTCCGTTTATCCTTTGGGGACTACTTTCCGCATCAAGGGCCAGCCCTACCTTTACGTTGTTGATGATTACGGAAGCGCCCTGGTCGGCACCGGAACCATTGATATTTACCAGCCCAACAAAAAGCTGATGAAGGAATGGGGCCGCCGTTATGTGGAACTGACTATCGTCCGCTGGGGAGATCCCGCCAACAGTCTGGAGGTGCTCGGCAGCCGTCGCGGCTACAGGCACTGCCGCGCCATGTATGCGGCCCTGCAGCACCGCGTTTCCAAGGGGTTTTATGCCAAGGCCGACTGACCCATGTTTTCCATCCCGGCGCCGCCATCGCTGCATGGCGGCGCTTTTTTATTTTCCGCCGTGCGGGCGGAGTGGTAATCTGGCGGCATGAATACGGAAAAACGGGCTTCCATTGTCCAGGAGGAACTCATGTCCCTGTACGGGGCTCCTCCCATTCCCCTGGTGCACCGCGACGCTTACACGCTGCTGGTGGCGGTTCTCTTGTCTGCCCAGTGTACGGACAAGCGGGTGAATCTGGTGACCCCTGCTCTGTTTGCCCTGGCCTCCACCCCGGAGGAAATGGCCCGGCAGGATGTGGAAGCGGTCCGGGAAATTGTGAGGCCCTGCGGCCTCTCGGAAAGGAAGGCATCCGCCATCGTGAACCTCAGCCGCATCCTGGTGGAAAAATATGAGGGAAAGGTTCCTTGCGACTTTGCTGCTCTGGAGTCTCTTCCGGGGGTGGGGCATAAAACGGCTTCCGTCGTCATGGTTCAGGCCTTTGGCGTTCCCGCCTTTCCGGTGGATACCCACATTTTCCGCCTTTCACGGCTGTGGGGGCTGAGCACGGGAAAAACGGTGGAAACCGTGGAACGCGATTTGAAAAGCCTTTTCCCTGAAAAATCATGGGGAGATCTTCATCTGCGTATTGTCTTGTACGGCCGTGAATATTGTCCTGCGCGGGGATGCGGGGGGCGCTGCCCCATCTGCAGCCGGCTGGCCCGGGAGAGCGGCTGCGAAGGCGTCTGAATTTTTTACAGGGTCTAAAATGATGCTTGCAAGTCTGAATTTGCATGCTTTAATACACCAGTATCTTTTCGAACAACCATATAACTTAAATTATGAAGAACCTTTTTAGACTGGGTTTCCGTTTCGTTGCATTTGCTTCCGTCCTGATGGCTGCGTTTTCTACATCCGCTTTCGCTCAGGAAGCCGCCGAAGCCGTTGCCCCGCAGGAACAGACCATGCTTGACAAATGGATCATCGCCGGTGGTTGGACCATGATTCCGATTATGCTGGTGGAAGCTTTCATCATTTTCCTGGTGATTTACAACATGGTAGCCCTGAAAAAGGAAAAATTCTGCCCGGAAGATCTCAAGGTCACTCTGTTGCAGCTGATGGCCGAATGCCGCATCCGGTCCGCCATTGAAGTTGCGGCCGGCAGTCCCACCTATTTGGGCCGTCTGGTTGCCTACGCCCTGCCGAATGTGGACGCTACCCGTCCGGAAGACCTCGGCAAAGATGCTATTGAAGACGCCGTGGCCGACTTTACGGCCAATGAAAGCCGTTCCGTGTTCAAATGGATCAACATGCTGGCCCTTTGCGCGCAGATTTCTCCCATGCTCGGCCTGTTCGGGACGGTGCAGGGGATGGTGGGCGCGTTCGGGACGCTGGCTACCGCCGGCCAGGCGGACCCCACCCAGCTGGCCGGTGACATTTCCGTGGCTCTTCTGACAACGTTCTGGGGATTGATCAACGCCATTATCGCCACTCCGTTCTTCTTCTTCCAGAAGGGCATTGCCAACGCCCAGATTGCCGAATGTGTGGGCACTGTGCAGGAAATGGTGAACACCTCCATCAACGTGGTGAATGCCGAAGCCCAGCTTGCCCGCATCCCCGAAGGCCTGGCCTGATTGCCGGAACAGGCGGTCCGGCCCAGAAGCGTCCGCTCAGTCGGAACCGGGCCGGAGAACCTCAACAAAATGTAGCTTATGGGTAAGAAAAAAGCTAATGTAGCGCCTGAAGAAGAAAATGGGGAAATGGATATGTCCCCCATGATCGACATGGTTTTCCTCCTGTTGATTTTCTTTGTGGTGAACGCTACGGCCATTACCGTTAAAAAGGATAAGAACATCCAGATGCCTACGGCCAGCAGTTCCGGTGAAGTGAAATCCGCCAACGGCTGCATTGTGGTGAATGTTTATGGGGAAGGCGCGGGCAAGCGGCCGCCTGGCGTAGATCCCAGCGTTCTCTGGTCCTCCGACGTAGGCACCCCGCTCAATTCCTCCGACGAACTCAAGGAATATATCAAGAACCTTGTGGAACGCTTCAAGGACAGGCAGGATTTTGAAACGCGCCTTTATCTGCGCGGCGACCAGCAGGCCCTCTTCAAAGGGTCCCGGGAGGTAATCCGCGTGGCTGCGGAATGCGGTGTCATCAAAGTGATTTTTGCCGTTCTGCCTGCCAAGAATTCCTCTCCTGCAACCAAGGCTGAATAACATTACGCGCTATGGCAAGACATAAAAAACTAGAGGCAGTCGAGGATGAAGATCCCAAGCTGGATATTTCTTCCCTTATCGACGTATGTTTCCTTCTGTTGATTTACTTCATTGTGGCGACTTCCCTGATTCAGGAACGCAAGCTGGATATGTCCATGCCGGGCCAAGCCATGGGCGAAAACGCCTCCCAGATTGAGCCGGCGCTGATCCGCATCATCAAGGACGGTACCATTTACTGGGGTAAGGACAACAGCCTGATGATCGACAATGACATGAACAACCACAACCTGGCGACGCTCGTGCAGCAGCTGGAAGCCAAAAAACAGGAGGCCAGCGCTGTAGGCACCAAGCCGGTAGTGCAGTTGTGGGTGGAAGGGGATGTTCCCCACCAGCGCGTTATTGACGTCATGAACGCGTTGACGGAGGCCGGGATTACAACGGTGGCTCTGACCGACCTTAAGAACGACTAAAAATAAATTACCCTTATTTTTTTCATTGACTCTCAGCTTCCGCTCCCCAAGAGGAGCGGAAGCTTTTTGTTATTGACGGGAGAAACGGACGCCCGCATACGGCAGCATTTTGCGGCAAGGAGGGGAAGCCCTGTGGAGAAATCCGGAGCCGGACCATGCCCTTTTTATTGTACGGTAAATGTTCTGGTTGGGATATGCGGTTTTGGCTGGAGCAATACTCCTTTCATAGCCCGGTTCTGAATCCGTTTTTCCCTTTTGTGAAACCGCAGGTGGCGGGCGGATAGCCGTGAATTCTGTCCGGGAACGGAGCTTCAGGAGAAATGTTGCCGTTTTTTTCCAGTATTGCATTCCGTGTCTGGCTGGGAGGAGGAGAGGCAGTCAGGAGATTCGGATTCAGGAGAGTATTGGAAGGGCTGGCTTCAGAAAACCAGTTCATTCACGGGAGAGATGGAAAGAGTATATTGGAAGGAGGGTGCAGCAGAGCAGAGAGAAAGGCGGCTCGAAGCCTTTATCTTATTTGTGCAGTAACAGGAAAATCCTTGTTGATGATTTTCGGGAAGTGATGTTGTTATTAGGAAGTACGGGGAGGAAGTGTATTTTCCCGTACCTCCCGTGGGGAAGAATAGCTGTTTTTTCATGATATTTCCTTTCAACTCGCGAATGGGATTTCATGTTGAAAAAGGAGAACTGAGAGGGGAGGGGTAGCTGTTGCCGGGGAGAAGGCCGGTATGGCTGCGGATGCCGGAAAAATGGAATTCCGGTTGGGCGGACGATATGTTTGCGCCATGTTAAATATGCCTCTGGCATCTTGACAGACGGGATTCGAGGCTCCTTAAGGGCATGATGGAGCAGTAGGCTGTATTCCACCGAAAAACTTTTGAAGGCGGAAAGCGTGCATTCCTTTGGCCGCAGAGTGTGTAGCAGGGTATTGAAAAAGCAGTATTTTCCCGGCCGGGCGGCGCCGACCTGTTCCAACTCCCGATAAACGCGGGATGGAAGAACTTTCTTGCAAGGATGACTAAAAAGATAAAACTTTCTTCTTTAGAGTTTGACACATCTTGTTAAAATGACGCAATCCATTACAGATAGGTGTATTCCGTGTATTTGCACGGATATTGCGCCTGTTTTATTATCTCTTCTGTTTCAACGAATTTTAAACACATGATCAAATCAAACTATACTACTGCACTGGCTGCAGGCCTGGTTTCCGTGCTGAGTATCGGGGCGGTTCTTCCATCCGGCGCCCAGCATGGCCCGCGCGATTACCAGCGCACGGCCCTGACGGCCATTAAGGAAGGGAAGTGGCAGGAGGCCCTGGATGCCGTGGATCGCTGCATCCGCGTTTATGAACCCCGTATCAAGATGCTGGGGCTGGATGACGGCTTCGGCTGGTTCTATTACCAGAAGGGCGTCTGTCTGGCCCAGCTGAAGAATTACAAGGAAGCTGTGGAAGCGTTCAAGGCTTGTTACACCAAGTTCCCGAGCGCTAAAAACCAGCTCGTGAAAATGGCCCTGTTCCGGGAAGGGGAAAACTACTGCCGTCTTGGGGATTTTGCCAAGGGCGCGGAGCTGCTGGAAAAATTCTTGAAAGAATACCGCAGCGATCCTGTCGCCAGAAACGTCAATGCCGGTGAAGTGCAGGGGCTTCTGGCCCAATGCTATTTCAAGATGTCCCCGCCTGCTTTTGAAAAAGGAATGGAAAACCTTACCTCTTGCGTTACGTCACGCTACAAGGGCCGCCGCATTACGGATGCCGTTATTACCAATGGCTTCCTGGCGATGGTGGATGCCGCTATTAAGACCGGCAAATGCAGTGAGACGGTGAAGTTTGTGGAAAACTACCCTTCCGTGATGAATATCAGTCCCACGCGTGTGGCTTTGTACACTCCGCGGCTGGTGAGCTACGTTGCGGAAGTGCTGGAGAAATCCCGTTCCCTGCTTCAGGATGGAAAACAGAAAGAGTCTGAAGATTATGCTTCCCTGGCGATGGTGCTGATGGGCCTTCTTCCCGATCAGTCCGGAGTAATGGCGGATGCCAATTATTCCCTGGATCGTCTGGGCCGTGCCAACGGGGCCGTGCCTGGCGTGACGGATTTTTCCCATACGCTGGACAGAGCGAAGGTGACAGCCCTGATCGACCAGTTCAACAAGATGAAGGAGGAAGGAAAGGTCATGGACGCTTTTACGTTCAGCTTCATGGGCAACCAGGCCTTGGTGCATGGTTCCCAAAGGGTTGCCCGCGCCGCCTACCAGCTTATCAATGAATCCTACCCGGATGCTCCGGGCAGGGAGGATAACCTGTATTATCTGGCAATGACCACCTGGCAGCTGGGAGAAGCGGACAAGGGAGGCGAGCTTGTGGCGCAGCACCTGAAGGAATTCCCCAATTCCAAGTATGCTCCCATGCTTAATACGCTGTCTTTGGAAGGGCTTCTGAAGGAAAAGAAATTCGATCTCTGCGTTCAGCAGGCGGACAAGGTCATGGAGCTGCATAAGGATGACCCCACCCATAAGTTCTATGAACTGGCCCTGTACTGCAAAGGAGCCTCCCTGTTCAACCTGGGGGCTGCCGACGCCTCCCGTTATAAGGAAGCGGTGCCGGTGCTGGAACGCTTCGTGAAGGAATACCGTGACAGCACTTATCTGAAAACGGCCATGTACCTTCTTGGTGAAACCTACACGAACCTGGGCAATACGGATGAAGCCATCCGGTCCTTTACCAATTACATTGCCCGTTTCCCGGACAAAGGTGAGGCCAATATGGCCGCCGTATTGTATGACCGGGCCTTCAACTACCTAAACCGCAAGAACCCCGGAGACGAAGAACTCGCCGCGAAAGATGCGAAGGAAATTGTGGACAATTTCAAAGACCACCGCCTGTTCCCGTATGCCAACAATCTGCTGGCTAATCTGTATGCCGGCAGCAAGGAACATGAGCAGGAAGCGGAAGGCTATTTCCTGGCCGCTCTGGAGTCCGCCAAGAAGCTGGGCGACAAGCGTCCCGCTGCGGAGGCCGTGTACAACCTGTTTATTAACGCTACCAAGAAGCCTCTTCCGGTAGAACCGAAGGAAGCCGTGGAAACGGCCAGGACGGCGCGCCGGGACGAGGTCAAGAAATGGTATGACGAGTACTGGAAAGACAGCGACCAGCCCGGCAGCCGCTACAGCCTCCAGCTGGCCGCCGCCGCCATGGAATTCTTCAAGGATGACAAGGAGATGTTTGACCCGGCATCCGTCAAGATGCAGGAAATTATTGTGAGGGAAGGCAAGAAGGACGATCCCAAGATGACCGTTCTTCTGGAAGAAGCCGTCAATTCCTATACCAAGACGTACATGGCCGGCAATCAGGCCCTGGGCCGCAATCTGGATGCCAATGCCATGCGCAACCACTTCTACCGGTTCCCCGGCGTGGACAATGATAAAGACAAGACGCTGAGCGCCATGCTTCGCATGGCCGTTATTGCCCAAACTCAGGAACGGTATGAAAAGGCTCCTGTGGAGACGGACGAACAGCGTGCCGAGAAAGCCGCCTTGGAAGGTCTGGTCAAGCAGCTCTTCGTGGAGCTGAAGCGCGACTTCAAACCTTCCGATCTGCCCCCGTACACGCTTGTGAAGCTTGGCATGCACCTGGCCGGCACTTCCCAGCCTGAAGAAAGCATCGCTTACTTTGATGAAATCCTGGACCCGTCGGAACCTGATCCGGTGCGTAAGAAGGCTCGCATCAACGGCATGTCCAAGTACCGCAAGAATGCGGTCTTCGGGAAAGCCGTAGCTCTGGGGCGCAGCAAGGATAACGCCAAGGTGGACACCGCCATCAAGATGATGAGGGATGAACTGAGCAAGGAAGAATCCAGCTCCAACCCGGACCGCAAAGCCATGGAAGACGCCCAGTACAATCTGGTCAAGTTCACTTCCGCCCGCCAGGACTGGCCGGCCGTCATTGCCGCTGCCGACAAGTACCGCGAAAACAAGACCTATAAGAAGAATCTGCCGGAAGTCCTCTATTTGCAGGGTGAAGCCTACCTGAAGCAGAATGAACTGGACAAGGCGTTGATTAACTTCATGAACATCACGGGTACGTACAAGGGACTCGTGAAGTGGTCCGCCCCCGCCGTGCTGGCGCAGATGGATACGCTGTGGAAGAGGAATACGATGTCCCAGGGTGCGGGCAAGCAGCCTTCCGACAGGTACGTTGCTTGGAAGGCCGGCAGCCAGTACGTGCAGTTGCTGGATACTCCCGCCAACCGCAAGAAGATGACGGCGGAGGACAGCGCCCTGGTCAATGAGGTGAAGGATAAGACGGCTAAGTTCGGTTCCGATCCTGCCGTCAGCCAGGAACGGGCGGACATTGCCGCCTATGAAGCAGCCGTACGCGCCGCCAAGGGCCAGAAATAATAACAAGAGGTTTAGTAATCAATCATATGAAAGCACTTTCAGTAATAATGGTATTGGCCGGACTGTCCTCCCTGGTTCCGTCCATGGCCCAGAATGCCCAGAATCCCCAGCGCCTGCGCGCCAGAGTTGCCGCACCGACCATCAAGAATGGCCGTCCGACGGATATCTACATTCTTTCCGCCAATGGACCCACGGTCCAGTTTGTGGAGAGCAGGGAATCCCAGGAAGTCCTTCAGCAGATGGACAGCGCCTTCAAGACGCTGTATATTTTTGAAACGGCCGACTTTGTGGATGCCAAGGTGGCTATGGAAAACCGGAAGTACCAGGAAGCCCGCAACAAATTCCACGCTCTGGTGAATAAGTATGCCTCAACGCTTTCCATCAAGGACAGCCTGTCCGCCCGGGCGGCCGTCTATGAACTGGAGTGCGCCATGCGCATGATGGATTGGGCCGGAGTCAAAGGGTTGGCGGCCAAGTTTCCCGTCAGAGGGGCCAATCTGTCCCCTTCCGCCCAGAATGACCTGGAGGTGGCAAAAATCATGGCCTTGATTCCGGATAAGGACTGGAACGGCGTGAAAAGCCGTGCCGGTTCTTTCCTGGCAACCAAAAAGAATGCCACCCGCCTCCAGCAGGCGCGGATGAAATATGCCCTGGGTGCGGCCGCCATGGTGGCCCAGGATTGGAACAAGGCTCTGGATTATTTTGCGGAAGCTCTGGTTTTGCTGCATGGTTCCGATGAAGAACTGGCGTCTGCCTGCGTGGCCCGCTCCCTGGATGCCTACCTGTGCATGCCGGATGTTGTCAAATTCTTTGAGAATCCCGTCGTCTCATCTGCCGTGGAATCCAGGAAGAATAATCCCGAAGCTGTGATTCCGGATTCACGGATGAAGTCCCGTCCCGCTCCTGTTAAGGAAGCGGCCGCCCTGTACCGTTTGCATGAACTGATGTTCCCGGACAGGAAGCTGCCGGCCAAGTATGACGGTTTTGCGGTTTCCTACAAGCATCCGGCCGCTGTTGCTCCCGCCAAGGCTCCTGACCAGGCTCCCGCACAGCCGCAGAAAAAGCAGTGATAAAGCTTCGCGGCAGGTTGTTCGCCGGCCGATATTTCTTTAATAAGGGACGCCTCCCCGTAAGGGGGAGGCGTCCCTTATGTTGCCTTCTTCTTGTTTCTGCAGGCAGAAGCCTCTCCCGGTGTATCCGGAAAGGAAACAGCGTCGTAGCAAAGGAGAACATGAATAGCTCATCAGATTGGGACGTGCGTCTCCCTGAAGGCTTGAAATGGATTTCTTCAGTCCCGTTTCCTGAATTGACAGGAAGATGTATCAAAGATCCTGGAACGTCCGGAAAAACGGTATTAAGCCGCTGTAGGCCGGGAACAGGGAACTAAGCGGTACAGCAGGACGGAGGGAGGGGAAACAGCCGGCATCTCAGTTGCAGCATTAAAAATGCTTGTGGCTTCGTGACGGCATTCGCGGGAGTTCGGAGGGAAAAGCTGTTCGACCGGGGGAAGACCGCCGGAGGCGGGCGTGGAGAAGGGAGTTACTGCAGAACGGGAGCTTTTTTTACTTCTTCCATCCATTTCCTATACAGTTCCGGAGAAATTTCGGAAGGCTTGATTTCCGAACGTTCGCCCCAGAAAACAGCCGTGTGGAGGATGGGAATGCCGGAGGCCTCCAGATGACGGTCAATCGCCGCCTTGTGTTCCAAAACGGCATCTTTTTCCAATCCGTGCACCACACCCATGATTTGCGCTCCTCCAAAAACATCTCCGCCCGTTCTCCAATAACAATGGGTCATGCAGATGTGGCGCCCGCATTCCGCTCCTGCCCGGATTTCCATGCCGGAGGGAACCGTCCAATGGAACAGTCCGTTGTATTTGGTAACAGGGCCGTCGTCCGTTTTGGCTCTCACATGTTCCAGAAAAGTGGCGAAACGGCCGATGACCTGCTTCCGATCCAGTTCTTCTGCCGTGCGGCAGTATTCTTCCGTTCCCAGCCCTTCCCGTGCGGCACGGAGGGACCAGGGATCTTCCACCATTTCCTCAGGCCTGAGCTGTTCCTTGACGGAGAGGAGCACCTTCCATTCCAGTTCGGAGAGAGAAACGGTTTTCGTTTCCTGCATGGGAGCCGGTTCCGGGGTTTTTTCTCCGGGCCTGAGTCCCCTGCGGCGCATGTGTCCCACTCCCAGCGCAAAGACGCCGCGCGCCGGCAGCAGAACATAGCCGTCCGCTCCGATATGGCGTTTCAGGATGCCGCAGTGTTCTTCCGGCGTACCGCATCCCACGGGCACCTTGACCGTGGTCCAGAGCCTGTAGTTGGCGCCGGGGTTGGCCGCATCCGTATTGCGGAGCACCACATGGCCCGTAAAAGGGTCCTGCTCCTTCATCCAGTCAAAAGCGGCATCCAGTTTTTCCTCCGGCAGGGACCAGGCCACCAGGGCTCCCTGGGCCAGCTTGGTCGCCAGCAGCGTCTGGCGCACGCGGCGCACTACTCCGGCCTCCATCATGGCTTTCAGCCGCTGGATAACTACCGGAACAGGATGTCCGCATTGTTCGGAAATGGCGTGGAAGGGCAGGCGGCGGAACCCTTTGATGCGGTCTTCCGCCACCAGCAGAATGTCCGTGTTGACGGGGTCGTTGGGGGAAGTGGGGATATTGTTCATGGCGGCGTAAAAAAGGCCGGGCGAGGGTATCGCCCGGCCCGGAAAGCCGGATTTGATTTTCAGGCTATTGCCCGGACTGGTAGAGGGGCTTGTTGTCGTACCGGGCGTCGTAAATGGCGAAGGATTCGCGGTGCTGGTTGTGGTCGCCCCGGAAGATCAGCCTTCCGCTGTGCTGGCGTTCCAGTTCCATGAGCAGACTGGCGTCTTCATTCTTGAAGCGGGAGAGCACTTCCGAGTTGACGACGATGACCATGTCCCCGATGGTGTCCCGGTATTTCTGAATGCAGGCGTAAATTTGCCGCTGGATTTCCACGCTCATGGTCATCACGGATTTGACGCGTCCCCTGCCTCCGCAGTACGGGCACGGATCATGAACGGATTCCCGGAGGCTCTCGTTGAGCCGCTGGCGCGTCATTTCCATCAGGCCGATGGGGGTGATCTGCAGTACCTGGGTTTTTGCCTTGTCCCGTTTCAGGCGGTCCTTCATGGCCTTATAAACGGCCTGCTGGTCCTTCCTGTGGCGCATGTCGATAAAGTCCACCACTACCAGACCGCCGATGTTGCGCAGACGGAGCTGGCGCGCGATTTCATAGGCGGCTTCCAGATTGGTATCCAGAATGGTCTTGTCCAGGTCCTTGGTGCCCTTGTTACGCCCGGTGTTGACGTCAATGGCGATCAGCGCCTCCGTTTCGTCAATCACCAGGTAACCTCCGCAGGGCAGGAGCACCTGGCGCTGGAAAGCTTCATTGATTTGTTTTTCAATTCCCAGTTCTTCAAAGATGGGCGTGCGTACGGGGAAGTGCTGTATGTGGCGCTTGGCGCGTCGGGAGATTTTACCGGCAATGGCGCGCATGTGTTCCGTGGTTTCCGCGTTGTCGCAGATGATGTTGTCCACGGTGTCCGTGAGGAAATCCCGTGCCGTGCGTTCAATCAGGTCCGGTTCCTTGTACACGCAGACAGGGGCCGGGTTGGCCTCCTTTTTTTCTTCCACGCTGTACCATTGTTCCAGCAGCATGGCAAGGTCACGGACAAAGTGGCGGTAGCGCTGGCCCTGGGCCACCGTGCGCATGATGATGCCCATTCCGTCCGGAACATTCAGTTTCTGCATGATCTGGCGCAGGCGCAGGCGCTCTTTGGGGTCTTCAATTTTACGGGAGATGCCGAACTGATCCGTAAAGGGCATCAGGACCAGATAACGGCCCGCCAGGGAGACGTTCGTCGTGACGCGGGGACCCTTGGTGCCAATGGGCCCCTTGGTGACCTGCACCATGATTTCAGAGCCGATGGGGTAGATGTCCGGGATGTCTTTGGACGTGATTTTACGCTGCTGTTTTTTCGGACGTCCTTCACGTTCAATTTCTTCTAGGCTGGAGTCCAGTGCGGCGGGAAGAGCGTCCCAGAAATGCAGAAAGGCGTTTTTTTCCTGGCCGATGTCCACGAACATGGCTTTGAGGCCAGGCTCAATGTTTTTGACGCGGCCTTTAAAGATGCCGCCTACGATGTTGTCTTCGCCTTCGCGCTCGATGGTGTATTCTTCCAATACGCCGTTTTCCAGAAGGGCCACGCGGCGTTCGAGCTTTTCGGCATTAATGATGATAGTGGAGCCTTCCATGGGATCACAGGATCCAAAGCCGAAGGCCCGTTTGATTTTTTTAAGCATTTTTGTAAACACGGGGTGAGAATAAGCTAGGGTGTGCTATTGCCCGTAATGTTCCCGGTGGACCGTCTCCCGTCAGGAGAGGCTGGAGTGGAAGCTGTAGAGATGGCCGGAAAGGAATCATGCAGGCAGTTGCGTTGATGTGATGCGGCAGTACGGCAGACGCAAAGCCGGAGCGCTTGCTCCGGAGATTCCGCCTTTAGTCTTCTGCATCAGTAACATTGGTGAAGAAGTCCAGTTCCTGGAGGGCTTTCCCGGTACCTTCCGCAACGGCGCTCAGAGGGTCTTCCGCGATGTGGATGGGCAGGCCTGTCTGTTCGTGCAGGAGCTGGTCCAGCCCGCGCAGCAGGGCTCCTCCTCCAGCCAGAACGATCCCCCGGTCCACAAGGTCGGCAGCCAGTTCAGGGGGGCAACGTTCCAAAGTCGTCCGCACGGCGTCAACAATCGTGTTGAGTTGTTCCGTGAGCGCTTCACGCACTTCTTCTGATCGAATCGTCACTGTCTTGGGCAGGCCCGCGACCAGGTCACGGCCCTTGACCTCGATAGAGAGTTCCTGAGGCAGGGGATAGGCGGAGCCGATGCGGATTTTGATGTCCTCGGCGGTGCGTTCCCCGACCATGAGATTGTAAGTTCTCCTCATGTAGGAGATGATGGCGTCGTCCAGTTCATCCCCGGCGCAACGGACGGAACGGCTGTAAACGATACCGGAAAGGGAAATAAGCGCTACTTCCGTGGTGCCGCCGCCAATGTCCACGATCATGTTGCCCGCGGCTTCCTGAACCGGGAGGCCTACGCCGATGGCGGCGGCCATGGGTTCTTCAATCAGATGTACGCGGCGGGCTCCGGCCGCTTCCGCGGATTCCTTGACGGCCCTGCGTTCCACTTCCGTAATGCCGGAGGGAATGGCAATGAGCACGCGCGGCTTGATCAGGTAATACCTGGCCGTGGCTTTTTTAATAAAGTAGCGGAGCATTTCCTCCGTGATGTAGAAGTCGGCGATGACGCCGTCCTTCAACGGCCGGATGGCCGTGACGGAACCGGGGGTGCGGCCCAGCATGCGCTTGGCTTCGTCTCCCACGGCCAGAACCTTGTCCCCCTTGACGGCGACGACCGAAGGCTCGCGCAGAACGATGCCCTGATCCTTGACATTGACCAGGGTGTTGGCGGTTCCCAAGTCAATGCCAATATCATAGGAGAAAAGTTTGACAATTTTCTGAAAGAAAGATGACATAAAAAACTAGTGGATAAAGGCGTAGCCCTGAAACAGCCGGTGGAGGAACGCCTTGCTTTTTCCTTTTCACGGGACTGAAAGCCTGGCACTCGGACCGGGGCTGCGGGATGATCCCGTACAGGGCAAATCGACTATGAAAAAACATACCTTCCAGGTCAAGCGGAAGATGCCGGATGACATATGTATTTGTATTATCTGCAAGGATGTATTATATGAATGAAAGGTGGCGCCGGGGGGCTCCGTATATCAAAATCGCATTCCCCTATTCCATTATGAAAGTCACTACTATCCGAATAACGGCGGCATGCCTGGCCGGCTCTTTTTCTCTTTATGCCGATACGGTTTCCGACCAGGAAGAGGCCGTCTCATCTACGGGAACCTATTCCGTGGCTGGCGCTCTTCGCCTGCCGGAAAACGTAACGAAGAGGGATGTCTACGGCATGAATGTGGGCTGGAAGCTGTTCAAGGGTGGAAAGGCGCCGGAGGAAGCGGCCGGCCCGGATGTCGACGATTCCTCCTGGGAGTCCGTCAATCTTCCCAACGGCATTGAGCTTCTTCCGGAAGAGGCCAGCGGCTGTTCCAACTACCAGGGGCCGGTATGGTACCGGAAAACATTCATTCCTCCCGCCCGGCTGGAGGGGAGGAGGAACACCCTGTATTTTGAGGGCATCATGGGAAAGAGCGAGGTTTGGGTAAATGGAGAGAAGGCCGCGGAGCATTTCGGCGGATATCTTCCCGTGATCGTTAATCTGGACAAGTGGCTGAAACCGGGAGAAAAGAACGTCATCGCCGTGAAGGCTGACAATTCCAACGACGTTTCCTATCCCCCCGGCAAATCTCAGGAGGGCCTGGATTTTTCCTATTTCGGCGGCATTTACCGGGATGTGTACCTCATTTCCACCGGCCCCGTGTATATTACGGATCCGAACGAGGCCAATACCGTAGCCGGCGGGGGCGTTTTTTTCCGGACGGAATCTCTTGATCCCTTCACCCGCAAGGGCAAAGTGGGCGTGAAGGTTCAGGTGGCCAACCAGACGGACAAGGAACAGAAGGTGCGCGTGCAGGCGGTGATGACAGACCCCAAGGGGGTGGATCCTGCCGGGGAGACGGTTCCGCTGGTCATTCCTCCCCGTTCCACAGGAGAAGTGGATATTCCTCTTGTGCTTTCCAACGTGAAACCGTGGTCTCCGGACAATCCCGATTTGTACACGTTGAGCGTGGAAGTGTGGGACGCCGCCGGAGGGGATCAGGCCAAAGATTCGGCCCATCTGCTGGACAACCGTTCCATGAGGGTAGGCGTCCGGACGGTGGAAATGACGGAAAAGGGATTGGTGCTCAATGGGTCTCTGTTTTCTGAAAAACTGATTGGCGGTAACAGGCACCAGGATTTTGCCCGGCTTGGGAATGCGGTGCCCAACAACCTGCAATGGCAGGATGCCGTGAAATTGAGGAAGGCAGGCATGCGCGTAATCCGGAGCGCCCATTATCCGCAGGATCCGGCCTTTATGGACGCCTGCGACCGCCTGGGCCTTTTCGTCATCGTCGCCACACCGGGCTGGCAATTCTGGGGCAGCGGCCCTTTTGCAGACCGGGTGTATGACGATATCCGCCAGATGGTGCGCCGGGACAGGAACCATCCCTCCGTGATGATGTGGGAGCCTATTTTGAATGAAACTCACTACCCGGCGGATTTTGCCAAAAAGGCCCGCGACCTGGTGCATGAAGAATACCCGTACAAAGGGTGTTATACTGCTTGCGACGCGGTGTCTCAGGGCAACCAGCATTATGAGGTTCTGTATGCCCACCCGGCTACGGGGGACAAACACTGGTCTATCAAGGAGCGGAAGAACAACAAACCTTACTTCACCCGCGAATTCGGTGATAACGTGGATACCTGGTCCGCCCACAATTCCACCTCCCGCGTGGCCCGGCACTGGGGAGAAGCTCCCATGATGGTGCAGGCTCTTCATTATCTCAAAACCTCGTTCCCATACACCACGTACGATACGCTGAACGCCGCTCCGGCCTACCATTTCGGCGGCTGTCTGTGGCATCCCTTCGACCATCAGCGCGGCTACCATCCGGATCCCTTCTACGGAGGCATTATGGATGCTTTCCGGCAGCCCAAGACTTCCTATTTCGCGTTTATGTCCCAGCGTCCCCGGAAGACGCACAATAGGCTGGGTTCCGGCCCTATGGTGCACATTGCCAACGAATGCACTCCCTTTTCTCCGGAAGACGTGACGGTGTTTTCCAATTGTGATTCCGTTCGCCTGAGTGTCAACGGAGGGCCTCCGGTGGAAAAGAAGGTGGCATCCTGTCCCGGCGGCCTCAAGCACGTTCCCGTCGTGTTCCCGAAAGCCTGGGATTTCATGGAAAACAAGAAGCTTGCCTCGTCAGGCAAGGAGGGGGCGGTGAAATTGGTGGCGGAAGGCCTGATAGGCGGCAAGGTGGTGACCAGGCATGAAGTCCGCCCGGCCCGGAGAGCGGAAAAAATCCGTTTGACTCTGGATCGGGAAGATGGAGTGGATTTTTACGCCAACGGTTCCGACGTGTTTGCCGTGGTGGCGGAGGTTACGGATGGCCGCGGAACGGTGAAGCGACTGAATGATGAGGAGATTGTTTTTTCCGTGGAAGGTCCCGCCGAACTTCTGACAGATTCCCCGGACGGTACGCTGACCCAGTCCGTTAAATGGGGGTCCGCTCCGGCTCTGGTGCGTCTGGGAACCAGGCCCGGCACGGTGACGGTGAGGGCTTCCGTGAAGCATCCCGGTTCCCAAAAGCCTGTTTCCGGCATTATAAAGTTTGACACGAAGGCTTCCGGGTTGAAAATGCTCTTTACGGAAGACGCCGCAGACTGCGAAAAGAAAGCTGCCGGTACGCCGTCTTCCTCCGCGGCTCCTGCCTCCGAACGGGAGAAGTCCCTTCAGATGGAGCTGGAAAAGGTGCGCCATGAACTGAACAGTTTGCGCAATGAAAAAGTGAGCGCCCAGCAGACTCACTTTGAATAAACGGAATATGCCAATGATGCTAAGGGAAAAAATTATCCGTTTCTGCCTGCTCCTGCTGCGGCTGGGGATGGGGGGCTTTTTCCTTTTTGTTGCGGTGCGCAAGCTGCTTCATCTGGACCAGCTTCAGGAGACGATCGACCGTTTCTCCATTTTCCCGGAGGCCTGGGGGCATCCCCTGGCCTGCTTGGGAGTGTCGTGTGAGATTGCGGTGGGTTTGGGACTCCTGTTCCGCAGAACCTGCGCCGGGGCAGCGCTGCTGGGCAGCGCGCTGACATTCACATTCGTGGCGTTATTCGTCCAGGGCTGGGCCAGGGGGCTTTCCCTCTCCTGCAACTGCATCGGCGTGGAGAGGGCGGTAACCAGTTATCCCTTTGAAGTGGCCTGGAGGCTGGTCCTCTTTTTCCTCATGCTGATTCTCCTGTGGGATTCCTGCCGGAAGGGAAAAACGTATTTTAATGTGACCCGGCTGGATTTTAGTGAAATGTGACCGGAAGGAAAGACTCCTGCCGTTTTCCGGTTCGGGATAATTTCCGGGAAAATGTTCCGGGAGAGGAGGCCGGGAACCATCGAGCGGGTAGTGACGGCGGCCATGGTAATACCGAATGAAGCCGCAGGACGCCTGCAAGGCCAATGGTTACGCCCTGCTCCATATAAGGGGGCTTCCATGCAGCCGCATGGAAGCAGGCCGGGGAAATGGCCGTTTTTGCGCGCCTTTCCCCGGCAGGACGGTTCATGTCCTTATGTTGTCAACGATGCCGCCGTATACTCCGTATTAAAGCCTGTGGCCGAAAGAGTCTTCCGGCGTCAGGGATTTGACCAGTTCCAGCAGCAGCTTGATTGTATTTTCCACATCTGTCAGAGAGGCCGTTTCCACCGGGGAATGCATATAGCGCAGGGGGACGGACACCAGCGCGGAGGCTACGCCGTCGCGGGAGATGTAGATACTGTCCGTATCCGTTCCGGTGCGGCGTCCGGCGGCTTCATGCTGGAGCGGTATTTTGTTCTTGTCCGCCACGATTTCCAGACGGGCCACCAGGTTGGGATGGTTGGCCGTGCCGTGGATGACCGCAGGGCCGCCGCCAAGCCTGATATCGCCAAATTTGCCCTTGTCCAGTCCGGGCGAGTCCGTGGCATGAGTCACGTCAATGCAGATGGCCGCGTCCGGGCGCAGGCGGTGGGTAATCATTCCCGCGCCAATGCAGCCCACTTCTTCCTGCACGGCGTTGACGAGCACCACGTTCCAGGCGACGGGCTTTTTCAGCTTGCACAGCTTGCGGGCTATTTCCGACAGGATGAAGCCGCTCAGACGGTTGTCCAGAGCCCGGCATACCAGCTTGTTTTCATTCATCAGCATGGGGCCGTCGCAGTAAACGCCCACATGTCCCACGCGCAGGCCGAGTTCCGCTACTTCCTTGTCGGAGGAGGCGCCTACGTCAACGTAAATTTCCCAAATCTTGGGTTCCTTTTCTCCGGGTTCCCGCAAGTGGATGGCCGTGTTTCCGGTTACTCCCATCACTTCTCCCTGGGAACCCAGGAAGCGCACGCGGCGCCCCCGCGCGATGGCCGTATCCGTGCCGCCTACGCGTTCCACATACAGGAAGCCGTCCTTGGTGATATGACGGATCATGAAGCCGATTTCATCCGCGTGGGCTTCAATCATCAATGTGGGGGCTTCTTCCGCGTCCGCGTGGAAGACGGCCCAGGTATTTCCGTAAGTGTCGCACTGGACGTATTCCGTATATTTGCGCAGTTCGTCCGCCCAGATGCGCTGAGCGTCTATTTCAAAGCCGGAAGGGCTGGGGGTTTCCAGAAGTTCCGTTAAGAATTCAAGGCTGTCGTCGCTGATCTTCATGGCTTTTGTATAGCACCGTTCCGGCATGCGCTCAACAGGAAAGCACGGCTCCTGCAGTGGAGCTCTTTTTGAGGGCGGGGAATAAAAAGCCCCGACTGCGCAGGAAGCAGACGGGGCCTGGAAAAAGTTTTTTTGACCGGGGGCTAGGACTGTTTGTCCGGGGAAAGCCCCGCCAGGACGTCCTGCTTGTCCATGATATAACCGGTGTCCGGATCGTGGTATTGAGTGGAGTAAACGGATGTTCTGGCGCTTCCGTACGGGTCCGTTTCCTTCGCGACGGGGAGGCGGTTGACCAGGGCAGGGAAGCACTGCTCCACCAGTTCAAAGGCAGTGACGGGTTCCGGCACCAGATTCACGGAAAAGATGCCGCATTCCCAGGCTTTTTCCACGTCCCTGACCAGGCGGTGCATGGGATAAAGCTGATGGCGCTCCAGCAGAGCCACGTCCAGCTCTTCCGTTCCCTCCGGAACCTCCGCCAGCAGATCCGCCACACTCATGCCGGCTCCCGTTCCGGTGACTTCCGGAAGGTAAACGTTCAGCACGCGGCCGAACCGGAGGTTGATGAAGTCTTTCAGCTCCACCAGAGCCGCCAGCCATTCGTCTTCCGGTTCACGGAGCAAGGGAGAAAGTTCATTTCCCGTTTCCGGCTGGGTATCAATGCTGGTGATGTAGGTCACCCGTTCCGCCTTCACCTCATGCAGGAGATCAATCAGGGTTTTAACCTGAGCCAGAAAGGGAGCCGTATTCCGCCGAATAGCCGTGCTCCCTTCCCGGAGGGAGGGGCAGATAATGACGGCCTGCCCGAATTCCTTGCCGCGCAGCAGGGACAGGTTGGTTTCATCAATCAGGTAGTCAAAGTACCGTTTTGAGGACCAGAAAACGCCGAGGGCACAGGAAGAACCGATGAGAGCCGTATCTGTCATGGAATGAATGCGGGGGAGCGGTTGATGGGGAATGAACCTTTATTTCAGGGCGTCAAAAGCGGATTTGAAGAGGAAGTACCCCCAGCCCCAGTCTTCATTGCCGGCCCAGTCCTTGTCATAGTGGTGGCGGGGCAGCAGAAAGCGTTCCGGATGGGGCATCAGACCCATGGCGCGCCCGGTGGAATCCTGGAGGCCGGCGATGCTGCATTCACAGCCGTCGCGGTTGTCTACGTACTGGAGAGCCACATTTCCGGCAGCCAGGTATTTTTCCGCATCTCCGGGGCGGGTGACCAGGCGCCCTTCCGCATGGGCGGAGGGCAGTTCGAATTCATCCGGCAGGCCTTGAAGGAAGGGAGAGTTTTTGGCTACTTTCACCAGTTTGGCCCAGACGCATTCAAAACGTTCCTTTTTATTGTCAATCAGGCTGGAGTCAGGAAGAATGCCCAGTTTGGTGAGAATCTGGAACCCGTTGCAGATGCCCAGGAGCATGCCTCCTCCGGCATGATGCCGCTGCAGGGCATCCCCCAGGAAGCGTTCCGTTTCCAGCTGGGCCAGGCGGCCGCTGGTGACGTAGTCCCCGTAGCTGAACCCGCCGCCCAGGACGACAAGCTGGGATTTTGCGACGTGTTCCGGCGTAGCCGTGGCGATGGGCTGGATCTGGGTGGAGAACCCTGCCGCGCGCAGGGCGCGTTCCGTTTCCACGTCGCAGTTGGTGCCGGGGTATTTCAATAAAAGTGCGTGAGGCATATTGGTAGAAATGAATCGTTGGTTTGGTAAGATGCCGGTTTCAGGGGATCAATAATAGGGGGTAAGTCCGTCCTTCCAGAGCTTTTTGAGGTTGGCTATGTCGCAATCCAGCACCTTTTCCCCGCCGCAGCAGGTGGCCGTGAGGCGCTTTTCTTCCGTAACGCCGCCGATGCAGGCGCAGGGGAAGCCGTCCATAGCCGTTTCAAAATCCGCGGCGAATTCCGGATCCACCTCCACAAGGATACGGCCCGTGCTTTCGCTGAACAGAGGCACTGCCGGGGATTTCCAGCCATTGGCAGTCGGTACCTTCGTGAGATCCAGCCGAACGCCACCCTTGCCGGAAAAGGCCATTTCTGCAGCCGTGACGGCCAGGCCGCCTTCGGAAACGTCATGGGCGGAGAGCACCAGACCGGAAGTCAGGGCGCTGTAGTAGGCTTTGTACAGCTCCATGTTCGCGGCGCAGTCCGTCTGGGGAACCTTGCCGTCTTCCACACCGTGGGTGCGGGCGAAGACGGAGCCTCCCATCTCATCTTCCGTATGGCCGATGAGGTACAGCAGGCTATTGTTCCGCCTCAGGGAAGAACCGATGACGTGGTCCGGGTTTTCCACCACGCCGAAGCCGGAACAGAGGAAAGTGACAGGCACGTTGATGGGGCCGTTTTCCGTTTCAAAATAGTTGTAGAAGGAGTCCTTGCCGGAAATGAAGGGGGCATTGTACGCGTCCGCCGCCTTGGCGATGGCCTTCACGCATTCCACCAGGCGTCCGAGTTCCGCCGGATCTTCCGGATTCCCCATGCAGAAGTTGTCCAGAAGGCCGATTTTGTCCGGATTGGAGCCTACCAGGATGAGTTGGCGCACGCATTCGTCCACGGTACCGGTACCCATGGCGTAGGGATCCGTTTTACCCCATTCCGGAAGAATGGCGCAAGCCATGGCCATGCATTTGTCCGAGCCGTCGATGTCCACCACGGAGCCGTCCTGCGGAGCGTCCGCCTGCGCGCCCGCCAGGGGCTTCAGGATGGTGTTGCCCTGCACCTCATGGTCGTACTCGCGGATGATGGGTTCCCGGGAAACGATGGCGAAGTCTCCCATCACGGTTTCCAGGGATTTGTTCAGGTCCTTGTCCGGGAGGAGCTGGCCCGTGAGCGCCTTGCCGGGGGTGAATACGGATTTCAGCTTCTTGATGGGGGCGTCATGCAGCTTGGAGTTGTCCAGGCAGCAGACGAGTTCCCCCTTGTGCCAGACCTTCAGGATTCCCGTGTCGTCGGAATGGCCCAGGACGGTCAGTTCCGTCTGGAAGGTGTCTGCCAGCTTCCGGAGTTCCGGAAGGTCTTTTTCCTCCACGGCCATGACCATGCGTTCCTGGGATTCCGACAGGAAGATTTCCCAGGAGATGAGTCCGGGTTCCTTGAGAGGGGCGTTGTCCAGGAAAATTTCACCGCCTGTGACGGAGAGCATTTCTCCGGCGGCGGAAGAGAAGCCGCCGGCGCCGCAGTCCGTAATGAAGACGATGAGGCCGCGTTCACGCGCTTCCAGAATGAAGTCCAGCGTTTTCTTCTCTTCAATCGGGTTGCCGATTTGCACGGCGGTGAAGTCTTCCTCATGGGAGGCTTCATCCAGAGCGGCGGAGGAGAACGTGGCTCCCTTGAGACCGTCCCGACCCGTGCGCCCGCCAATGACGATTACCTTGAGGCCGGGGCGCATTTCCTTCAGGATGTCGCCGCGCGGAATTACGCCGGCGGTGCCGCAGAAGACTAGGGGGTTGTAAATGTACGTGGGGTCAAACTGGATGGCGCCGTTGACGGTGGGAATGCCCATGCGGTTGCCGTAGTCGCGCACGCCGCGCACCACGCCGCGCATGATGCCCAGGGGGTGGATGACGTCCGGGGCGGTGATGTCTGCCGGATTCGTGTCCGGAGCGCCGAAGCAGAAGACGTCCAGGGAGGCGATGGGCTTGGCTCCCTTGCCTGCGCCCAGGATGTCGCGGATAACGCCGCCCAGCCCGGTGTTGGCCCCGGCGTACGGTTCAATGGCGGAGGGGTGGTTGTGCGTTTCCGCCTTCAGGCAGACGGCCAGGTTGTCATCCAGGGCGATGAAGCCGGCATTGTCGTCAAACGCGCTGAGCACGAAGCCCGGCTTGCGTTCCATGATCTTCTCGGAAGGCTTTTTGATGTAGGTTTTGAACAGGCTGTTTACCGTCTCCGGCGCGCCTCCGTTGACGCTGTGGCGGATGGAGGCGGAAAAGATGCGGTGCTTGCAGTGTTCCGACCACGTCTGGGCGATTACTTCCAGTTCCACGTCAGTGGGGTCGCGGTCGATTTCCCGGAAAATCTGCTGGACGACTTCCATGTCTTCACGGGACAGGGAAAGCTTCTGCTTTTTGCTGAGTTCAAGCAGTTCGTCGCTGCTCAGGTTCCTCACGGGAACGGTTCGGTAGGTTTTGGCGGACATGTGGATGGAAAAGAAAAAGGGTTAGGCGATGGTCCAGTTGTGAATGGCGGGGTTGCAGACGTCCTTGGCAAAGCGCGCCGCCAGGGTTTCCTTGTCTCCCTGGCCGAAGACGTACACGCGCTGGGTGATTTTCAGGCCGTCCATAGTAAAGCCCATATTCCGGCGCCCGCGGTAGTTTTGCAGGATGGCTTCTTTTTCCAGATCCAGGGCGCCGGCTTTCATGCCGTAGTCAATCGTGAACAGGGCGCCTTCCAGGATGGGCGCGTTCTGTTCCGTGCATTCCTGGGAAATGGGGTCCACCAGTACACTCAGGAGGTATTCGCGGGCTTTTTGTCCGTCCCCGGTGATTTCTACGGTGTAAACGCGGCTGCGGCGGAAAGTGAGGCCGGCGTTCAGGGGGGTATAGAGCAGGGCGTCCGCACTGGCGGCGGCCTGGAACCGGTTGATAACTTCAAAGTGGAGGGTCATATTGCTCAAGAGTGTGGTAAAATGAAAAATGGGGGCCGGCGGAAAGACCGGCTCCCATGGGAGGGGGGAAAGAGGCTCAAGCCTTGTTCTGGAGCCGGGAAAGGACTTCTTCGTAGGCTTCCATCACGTTGCCGAGGTCCTGGCGGAAGCGGTCCTTGTCCATCTTCTCGCCGGTCTTGATGTCCCACAGGCGGCAGGTATCCGGAGAAATTTCGTCTGCCAGCACGATTTGGGAGGGATCTTCCGCCAAGCGGCCGAACTCAATTTTGAAGTCCACCAGAGTAAGTCCGGCCTGTTTGAAAAAGTCAATCAGCACATCATTCACGATGCGGGCCTGATTTTTCAGGAAGGCGCATTCCTCTTCCGTAGCGGCGTTCATTTCACGGGCGTAGTCGTCATTAATGAAGGGGTCGCCCAGGCTGTCATCCTTGTAGGAGAATTCCACAATCGGCTTCTTGAAAGGGGTTCCTTCCTTGACGCCCATGCGGCGGCTGAAGGAGCCGGCGGCGATGTTGCGCACGATCACTTCCAGAGGAAGGATGGAAACCTTTTTTACGTCAATGTTGATGTCGTCCACGTCCGCAACCAGGTGGGTTTTCACGCCCTTGCTTTCCAGCATGCGGTAGATGACCAGGGTGATGGCCTTGTTCATCCTGCCCTTGTTTTCAAACTGGGCCTTCTTGGCTCCGTTTCCGGCAGTGGCGTCGTCCTTGTATTCCATGCGGAGGACGTTGGGATTATCAGTCGTATAAAGGCGTTTGGCCTTCCCTTCGTAAATAGGTTCCATGATACGTGTTGCGCAGGGGTTGAATGCGTGCGGAGATGTTACGCCAGACGCTCCGCACGGTCAAGCCGCAACTGGATGAAGGAGGGGAGGGAAAAAGAAGCGAAACCCGAATGCGAAGTCGGAGCATGACGCAGACGGCCGCAGTCTCCGGGGCAACCTTGAAAAGCCGCACGGAGGGAGTCCGGACGGAAGAGGGAAATTAGTCTTGATACCGGTAGGGGGGGGCGTATCATGTGCTTTAGTATGCACGCCGACTTGGAGAAATTATTGTCTCTGGGGAAAATTACCCCCTCTCTCGCCGAAAAACTTGATCGCATCGCACCTGGCCGTTACTGCTTCCATGCTTCCTGGGGCGCCGGAAAAGTCATTTCCTGGAATCTCCCCGCCAAAAAGCTGGTCATTGATTTTGAGGAAAATCCGGAACACGAAGTTGCCCTGGAATTCGCTCCCAGAATTTTGGAGTTCATCAGTGACGACCATTTCCTGGCCAAGCGGTATGAAGATACCGAATCCCTGATCAACCTGTCCGTGGATGACCCGGTGGAACTGGTGCGCGTTACCTTGCAGGGCTACGGTAATTCCCTTACTCCGGAGAAGCTGGAAGCCGCGCTGAAAGGCACCGTAATTGCGGCGGACAAGTGGAAAAACTGGTGGGACAAGGTGCGCGCCATGCTCCGTTCCAATGTCCAGTTCATGATGCCCACCCGCAAGGGCGAACGCATCACGCTTCGCGCGAATATCCTTTCCCGCGCGCAGGCGGCTCTGGAAGATTACAATAAGGCCGCCGACCTGAAAGCCAAGGTGCGCGTGCTGGACGGCATCAAAATGGAAGCGGTCATGGCAGAGCCGGATGCCGTCAATGCCCTGATTCGTGCCGTGGATGCTGATGTGCGCAACGGCGGCAGCCTGGCTCTCCAGCAGGTGCTGGAGCTGGCCGTGCTCAGGGATGACCTGATTGCCTCCCTTAAAAATACGGAGGCGGCCAAGGAAGCTTATCCCCTTCGTTCCATCGTGGAAGCCAATATCGGCGATGTGGGCCGCTTCGCGGAAGTGCTCAATTCCATGCCTGCCGTGCGGCAGAAGCGCGTGTATGCCACGCTGCCCGCCATCTTTGGGGAGGATTGGCCGCAGAAGGCGCTGGAGCTTTTTGATGCAGGCGGCGCCCGCGCCGTGGGGGAAATCGCCAAATTCCTGATAGAAGAAGGGCAGGACAAGGTGCTGGTCAAGCATTTGAAGCATGAATTGCTGCGCCAGACCCTTCCGGCGGAGTCCCTCATCTGGATATGCCGCCAGCGGCATGACGCTTCCAAGCCTCTTTTTGGCCTCCCTGTGGGCATTGCGATGCTTTCCCTGATTGAACAGGACCACATGGACGGCGGCCCCAATCGCATGCTGCGCCTGAAGAACCTGTTCATGGAGGATAAGAGCATCATCCAGGAAATGATCAAGGGGCAGGATGTGGCGGAAGTCCGCCAGTTTGCCAAGATGCTGTACAACACCTCCGCTTTCTCCGAACAGGACCGCGGCGCGCTGATGGCCCGCATCATCAGCGTATTCCCAGACCTGCACGCCATTGTGCTGGACGCCCTGGTGGACAACTCCGACAAACCGGAACCGATTTTCGTTTCCTGGGAAAGCCTGGAGGCCCGCAAGAAGGAGCTGGAAGAACTGGTAAACGTGAAAATTCCGGAAAACCTGCATAACAAGAAGATTTCCCGTGCGGAGGGGGATCTCCGCGAAAACGGCGGCTACCAGGATGCCAAGGAAGTGGAGAAGGTGCTCAACCGCCGCCGGGCGGAACTGGAACATGCGCTGGCCCTGGCCCGCGGCACGGACTTTGCCGTGACGGATACCTCCCGCGCCGCCATGGGAACGAAGGTGACTCTTCAGCCGTTGAATGGCGGGGAGCCCGTGGTGTACACCATTCTGGGCGCGTGGGACACAAATCCGGAAAAGCATATCGTCTCCTATCTTTCCCAGGTCGGCAAGGAGCTGACGGGCAAAAGTGTAGGGGACCAGGTGAAGATTGTCCCGATGGACGGCGACAAGAAAAAGGTGTATACCATTACGAAGATTGAAGCCGCGTTCTAAAGGAGCCGCTTCCCTTGTCGCCAAGGTCTTTAAAACCGCCCCTTTTTTCGGAAAGGGGCGGTTTTTCATTGTTGATGGGCCGGAACCTCGTTATTTTGCGGGTTTAGGGTTCATCGCATCGTCGATAGAGGCGGCGCTTGATCATGGCCGCCCCGCATATTTATCGGCGCCATGAAGGAAACCTGAAATTATCCGTTCCGGCAGCTGAGATGAAAACGGGCTGCTTGCAACCGGGGCTTTTGCGGCCTGAGTCCCATCCGGGTCCGGTTCGGACAATGGAGCTGATGTGCGGAGGTCTTGTATTTAGAGAAATCCGGACGGGAAACGAACGGAATTTTCACAGGAAAGGATATAGTTCCTGCGTTACGGATACTGGTGTTTCGTGAAAACGGCCTTGCCTTTTTCCTGGCAACCGGGGAGACATGAAAAAGGGGCTGTTCCGGCGGATGCGGAACAGCCCTTGGAAAGAGATGAAGGGGAAAATTCCCTGTTTATCTGGCAAGCACTTTGTGAACGGCGGCAACGACGTTGTCCACATTCATGCCGAGTTCTTCCAGCACCTGTGTTCCGGGAGCGGAGAAGCCGAAACGGTTGATGCCCACGGCTTCCCCCTGGCAGCCCAGATATTTCCACCAGAGGTCCGTGACTCCGGCTTCTACGGAAACTCTCCTCATGCAGGAGGAGGGAAGCACGCTTTCCCGGTATTCGGCAGGCTGCGCGTCAAAGCGGCAGAAGCTTGGCATGGAGACGACCCGGATTCCTTCCCCTATTTTTTCCGCCGCTTTCAGAGCCAGTTCCAGTTCGGAACCGCTGGCAAGAATAATGGCTTTCAAGGCTCCCTGTTCTTTCCGGGCGATGTAGGCGCCTTTCAGCACGCCTTCCCGGCGCGTTTCAACGGGGATTCCGTTCAGCGTAGCCACTTTCTGACGGGTCAGGATGAGGGCGGTAGGGCCGTCGGCACGCTGCATGGCGGCCATCCAGGCTCCTGCGGTTTCTTCCGGGTCCGCCGGGCGGATGACATCCAGGTTCGGAATGACACGGAGGCCTGAAATTGTTTCCACCGGCTGGTGGGTGGGGCCGTCTTCTCCCACGGCTACGGAGTCATGCGTCAGAATATAGGTGACGGGGAGTCCGCTGAGGGCGGCTACACGGATGGAGGCGCGCATGTAGTCTACGAAGACGCAGAAAGTGGCGGCGCTTACGCGGAACAGGCCGTCGTAGGCAATGCCGTTGCAGATGGCGGCCATGGCGTGTTCGCGGATGCCGAACCAGAAGTTGCGCCCTTCCGGGGTTTCCGCAGAGAAGTCTCCTGCGCCGGAAAGGTAGTTTTTATTGGAGCTGTAAAGGTCTGCGCTGGTGGTCAGGAAGCAGGGATTCGCTTTAGCGATAGCGTTGATGGCAACGGCTCCGGCCGAACGGGTAGCATCGCCATAGTCCTGCGGGAAGGGCGGGATTGCCTTGTCCGAGTCTGCCGGATTGACGCCGCAGGAGCAGGCGTTGATGCCTGCGTCCAGTTCCTCTGCCAGTTCCGGATAAGCCCGGCGCCATTGTTCGTACATGGCGTTCCAGGCATTGAAATCTTTTTCCCGTTGGGCTTTCAGGTCTGCGAAAGCGGTACGGACGTCTTCGGAGACGTAATAACGTTCTCCGGCAGGAATTTCCCAGTTGGCGTGCGCTTCTTCCTGAAGCTTGGCCCCGCCTTCCCCATGGCCTTTTGTGGTGCCTTCAATGCCGGGAATGCCCTTGCCGATGACCGTTTTGGCAATGATGAGCTGGGGTTTCCCGTTTTTGGCGTTTTTGGCGGCTTCAACCGCTGACTTAATGGCCTTGATGTCGTGCCCGTCAATCTGGCGCACATCCCAGCCCAGGGCTTCGTATACGGCGCGCGGATCCGTAAGCTGGGTACGTTCCGCGGGAGCGTCCAGCGTGATGTCGTTGGAATCGTAAATGAGAATAAGGTTATCCAGCTTGAGCACGGCGGCCAGGGCGAGGGATTCCCGGGCGACGCCTTCCTGCAGGCAGCCGTCTCCCGTGAGGCAGAAGACGTGCTGGGTGAAGATATCCATGCCGGGCCTGTTGAACCGGGCAGCCGCGCGCCTGGCGGAGAGGGCGAAGCCTACGGCGTTCGCAATACCCTGGCCCAGCGGTCCCGTGGTGCATTCTACGCCTTCCGTATCCCGGAATTCGGGGTGGCCGGGCGTGATGGAACCTTTGTGACGGAAGTTTTTGATATCTTCAATGCCGATGTTGAATCCTGACAGGTGGAGCCAGCCGTAAAGAAACATGGAGCCGTGGCCGGCGGAGAGAATGAAGCGGTCACGGTTGAGCCAGCGGGGCTGTGAAGGGCAGATGTTGAGCAAATCGCCGAACAGGACGGCCCCGATTTCGGCGCACCCCAGCGGCAGGCCCAGGTGGCCGGATGCACAGTCGTGAACGGCATCCATGGCGAGTCCCCGCGCCTGGTTGGCGGCTTTTTGGAGAAGGTCAAGATTCATGCCCGGGCAATATGAGCGGATCAGCTTCATATTGGAAGCCTAAAATGCGTCTCCGGCGCCAGTTCCGGACCGGGGAAAAGCATTGAAGATGGAAGCGCCGCGCATGCCGCTCCCGGTTTTGCGGCACGCTCACCGGAATGTATGGCGCTTTAGGGAATAAAGCCGGGGGAAACATGTCGGACGGCATGCTCCAGTCCTTTTCTCCGGTGTTGTCCGCCCCTGGTTTTCATGGATGTCCAGATATTGGCCGGGATGGCGGATTTCATCCGCGCCGGAGCCGGTCAGTCGGAGGGAATGATCCTTTTTATCTTTATGGAAGAAGAAGGGGGAATTCCTTCCGTTTTTGCGTCCGGCGCTTTCACGGGTTAGCGCGGAAAAGACGCGTTTTCCGCTTTTTGCGGAAAAAGGGATTGTTGTATCATAAGCGGCGGAAATACATGAAAATCGTAATTAAAGTAGGTACGGGCGTGTTGACCCGAGAGAATGGGACGTTGGACGGTTCTTCCATCGTGCATCTGGTGAGCGCCCTGGCGGGGCTGATGCAGCAGGGCCATCAGGTGGTTCTGGTCAGCTCCGGCGCTGTAGGGGCCGGCGTGTCCGTCCTGGGTCTTCCGTCCTATCCTCAGGAACTGTCCTTGAAACAGGCGTGCGCGGCCGTGGGGCAGACGCGGCTGATGCAGGCGTATGAGAATCTTTTCAACCACTTTAACGTGGATGTGGCCCAGCTCCTGCTGACAGCGGAGGATTTGAAACTCCGCCGCCGCAACGTGCAGGCCACGGTGTTGCGCCTGTTTGAGCACGGAGGCATTATCCCGATTGTCAATGAAAATGATACCGTATCCGTGGAGGAGTTGAAGTTTGGGGACAACGATATCCTGTCCGTGCATATCGCGCGTCTGGTGGAGGCTGACGCTCTGTTTATCCTGACGAGCGTGGACGGCCTGTATCCCCCCGGAGGAAGGCGGGAGGCCATCATTTCCCGGGTGGAGGACGTGGATGCCGTGCTGGCGTTCGCGGAGGAGGACCAGGGGCGCTTTTCCATGGGCGGCATGAGCGCCAAGCTTCAGGCTATCCGGGAGGCCGTGAATGCGGGGACGGGCGTTTACATGCTGCATGGCCGCCATCCGGAACGCATCGCGCTGCTGCTGGAGGGGAAAGCGGAAGGAATCGGAACATATTTTGTACCGAAGGGATGAAGTTATGAAAATGAAGAATCCTCTTGAACCGGCGGGACGGACCGCTCTGGAGGCCTCACGGGAGTTGCTTGCCCTGGAGCCGGAAGAGAAGGCTCTGGCCCTGCGCCTGATGGCCGCAGGCGTTCGGAGCGCTGCGGAAAAGATTGTCCGGGAGAACGGCCTTGATATGGAAGAGGCCCGGAAAGGCGGCCGCAATGCCGCGTTTCTGGACAGGCTGCTTCTGACGCCGGAGCGTGTGGAGCACATGGCCCGCGGCATGGAACAGGTGGCGGCTCTCCCTGATCCCGTGGGCGAATGCATCCGGGAATGGACGCGCCCCAACGGGTTGCATATCCGCCAGGTGCGCGTTCCCTTGGGGGTCATCGGTTTTATTTACGAGAGCCGCGGCACCGTCACCTGCGATGCCGCCGCCCTGTGCCTGAAGTCCGGGAATGCCGTTATTCTGCGCGGCGGAAGCGAGTCTCTGCGGACCAACCGGGCGCTGGCGGAGGTTCTGCGCGCCGCGCTGAAGGAGTCCGCCGTTTCCGCGGACGCCGTGCAGCTTCTGGATTCCGGCAGCCGTGATGAGGTGCGGCAGTTGTGCGGGCTGGATTCTTTCCTGAACGTGATTATTCCCAGGGGGGGAAAGGGACTGATCCGCGCCGTGACGGAGTACGCCAGGGTTCCCGTGCTGAAGCATCTGGACGGCGTTTGCCATGTGTATGTGGATGCGGCGGCGGATTTAGAGATGGCCGTGAACGTGCTGGATGACGCCAAAACGCAGAGGCCCGGCGTATGCAATGCGGCGGAAACCCTGCTGGTGGACGCTGCCGCGGCAGAACGGTTCCTGCCGATGGCGGCGGAACGCATGCGCCTGCGCGGCGTGGAATGCCGCGTGTGTGAGCGAAGCCGCCCGTTTTTTGGTCCGGAAGCCATTCCGGCGGAAGAAGAGGATTGGTCCACGGAATATGAAGACCTGATTCTTTCCGTGAAAGTGGTGGACGGCGTCCGTGATGCCGTGGAGCACATTAACCATTACGGCTCCCACCACAGTGATTCCATCATTACGGAGGATGAACGGGCGCGCGATTATTTTATGAACCGGGTGGACAGCGCGTGCGTTTACCATAATTGTTCCACGCGGTTCAGCGACGGGGAGGAATTCGGCTTCGGGGCGGAAATAGGCATCGGTACGGACAAATTTCATGCCCGGGGGCCAATGGCTTTGCGGGAACTTACTTCCTACAAGTATGTTATTGAAGGAGACGGGCAGATGAAGGACCCGTCCCGAGTTCCGCGGAAAGGCCGTGCCTGAGCAGGAGGCCCGCCGTAAACAAGAAAGCACCGCGGCATGGCCGCGATGCTTCCGTTGATATATACTCCTGAAGAAGTCGGTCAGAAGGTCAGCCTGTAGCCGATGCTTCCGTTGAAGCTGTTGGCGCGGCTGCGAAAGTCCGCATTGACGTCTGCAAAGACGGAGCCGGTATAACCCACCGGAATGGTGATTCCGGCTCCGACCTGCACGCCGGTGGCTCCTTCCCTGGCTCCGTTTACGCGGAACCCTGCGCCGGGTATGCCGGCGGGCGCCAGGACGGCTGCGGTGTCCCGGTCGCCCAGAAGCTGGACAACCTGCACCCGCAGTTCACCCAGGGAGGCGCGGCCCGTCAGGTTGGCGGACAGTTCTCCGCGGAGCCTTGCGCCCAGTCCCACGGTTCCGAAGGTGGAGTCCATGTCATCCACGTTCATGCCCAGGCCGCCGGATTCCGTAAAGCCGTCCATCCGGCTCCTGTACACGGAGGCATTCACTAGAGGCTGGAGCGCGGAAGTGTTGTTCTCATTCAGGTACAGGTCATACGTGCCTTCATAGAAGGCGCCGTAGCTGCTGCCGCTGGTGCTGCCGTGCATGGTGTACATGCCGGCTCCGGGGATTCCCGCGGTGCGGTCCAGGGAAGCGTCGTTCCATCCGCAGGTGAGGATGATGTTGTGCGCCCAGCGGCCCGACTGGATGCGGAAGAACAGATTGCCGTAATAGGAGTCCAGGTCTCCGTTCGCCATGTAGGCGTCCAGGTCGCCGTAGCTGGCGGAGAAGGCCGCCCCCCATACGAAGCTGTCGCTGCACGTTACGTCAAAGCCGAAGGTGCCGCCCCAGGTGCTGAGCTTATAGCCTGATTCGTCCGTCCGGTCATCCAGCCTGCGGTAGCCGCCTTCCCCTTCAATCCAGGCGTTGAAGCCGGGCAGGTCATCGTGAATGTACTGCGGGGAGACTCCCATCTGGGAGAGGCGGTTGCGCAGGTGAAGCACCTGGTCCCGGAGGGCTCCCTTCTGGGCGGAATGCAGGGCGGTAATGCCGCTGCCCGCATAGGAGGAAAGGGCTGACCGGATAGCTTCCGCATTCCCCATGGCCTGGGCGTTGCCCATGGCGTTAAGGAATTCCATCATGTCCGGAGTGATGTTTTCCGGTGAGGAGGTGACGGCCCACAGACTGTCCGCCGCGCCCTGCTGGTTGCCCGTGGAGGCGAAGTCTTTCAGCGGGCTGTCTCCCTGCTTGGTGAAGTGGACCTGGAACAGCTTGCCGTCGTCGGAGAGTTTCTTGCTGATGTCATAGACAAGGTTGGCGAAGCCGGCATAGGTCAGGTTCACCATGTCCTCCGTCCAGGTTTCCCCGTCCGACGTGACCAGTCCGTTTTCCGCATAGAAGGCGTTAACGGTGAATTCCGGCAGGATGGCCCAGTCTCCGGCGGCGCCCAGGCCGTAAATGTTGACGTTAATGGATGGATCCGTTCCGTTGATGCGGATGGAGCCGTTTTCCGCCTTCAAGGCGGCCCAGGCGTTGTCCGCGCTATTGGTCAGCGTTTCCGTATTGACGGTGAGATCCAGGGAAGCTCCGGAGGCCAGAGTGGCCGCCACGCCGCCGTTGTTGCCGGTCAACACGAGCTGAACGGCCCTCTGGTTGGGATTACCGCCCAGGTACAGTTTGCCGTTGGAGGCGATGGAAAGTGAGTTGGCCGTGGTATTATTCATCAGGGAGAGGTCTGCCGTGGCGTCCAGGTCAGAGGCGTCCCGGGTGTTGCTGCCGATGAAAATATCCCTGTAGGTCATGAGGCCGTTTGCTGCCAGATCCTTGTCTCCCAGAACGAGATGACCGCCGGTCCGGGTATGGCTGACGTCCACGCCTGCGTTGCCGGAGGAAAGGATGATCTGCGTGCCTTCGCCCCGGTGGGTAATGGCTCCCGTGCCGGTGATATCCCCTTTGAAGGAGTAGGTTTTCCCGTCGTTGGAGGCCAGTTCCAGACGTCCGTCAGCCCCCAGGTGGAGCGCGCCGTTCTCCTGCTCCTGGTGGAGCCCTTCCAGTGCGATCGCGGAGCCGTCCTGCAGACGCAGGCTGCCGCCCCCCAGATGGAGCAGCACGTCTTCGCCCAGATTATTGTCCGTACCCAGAATCAGGTTGCAGTTGTCCAGTTTCAGGGTGCCGGAGCCGGTGACGCTTGCGTGGAGCGTCAGGTCTGAAAGAGTGTCCCTGGCGATGGAGAGCAGGGCGCCCCCGTTCAGGGTGATGGAGCCGGAGCCCGCCAGATCCCCGGCGGCCAGGGAGGCAGCGTTCAGCGTCAGCGCGGCATCCTGTTCCACGTTCAGGGCGCCGGAGATGATGGAACTTTCCTTCGTGTTCTGGAGCGCGAGTTCTCCCTGTTGCACGTCCAGAGCGGAGGCGGTTACCCTGCCGTCAACGGTCAGCCTCTGTTCCCCGTCCTTGACGAGCTGCGCCGCTCCTTCAATGGAACCCGCGTAAGCGGTGTTGCCCGGTTTGTCCGGATCTGCGGAGGTTTCATTCAGAAGCGTGATGATCACGTCGCTGTCCGTCCCCGTATTCACGACGGCATCGGCTTCCGTGCCGGCCAGGTAGCGGATGGTGGTTGTTTTGTTTTCCGGCGCGGTGGCCGCGGACAGGTCAATGTTCAGCGTTCCGTTGTTGGTGACGCTGGGAGTTGCCGCCAGAGTGTTGGCGGAGGTGACGTTTTTGGAAGCTCCCTTGTCAATGACCATGGCGTCCAGCAACTGGCCGAAGGAGATGATTACCTGGCCGCCTTCCGTCCGGGTAATGTCCCACGCCATGCCGTTGTATTCGCTCAGCGTAATGTGGTTGGTATCCGCGTGCAGGGCGGCGTTGGTGACGTGGAAAGAGTAGTCCCCCGGAGCGGCGAGGAGCGCCACGGCATCCGCCGTCAGCGTCAGGGTCAGGTTGCCCAGCGTCAAGCTGGCATTGTCCGCGTCATTGAACTGGATGATTCCCGTGCCGTCCGCGCCCATGTTGGCGGCGGAAAGCCTCAATTGCGTGTCGGAACCGGACAGGTCTGCATGGCCCGTCAGACCGGAAATGATTCCTGTACCGCTGCCCATGTTAATGGAGCTCAGCTTGCTGCCGTCCAGTCCGCCCAGGTTGACGTTCCCGGTGATGCCGGAGACGGAAACGCTCCCGGCTCCCAGTCCCGCCGTATTGGAGAGCGCCCCCGCGGAGAGGGATATTTTCCCGGAGACGGCCTGCCCGGCCAGGTCCAGCGTTCCTCCTTCCACCTGATAGGTCCCGGTTCCGGTGTCTGCGGATTTGAGGGTCAGGTTGTGCGAGGTGCGGATTGTGCCGTTGTTAGTGATGTCCAGCGTGGCGTCCTGGTCCCGGTTGAACCGGAGGGTGGAACCTGCGTTCACGGACAGGGAGGTGACGGTATTTCCCAGGGATTTGTCCAGCGAGAGATCCGAATTCCCGGTAATTTGTACTTTGTCAAAATTCTGGAGCGTTCCCAGGAAGCTGGCGGCGTAGTTGTCAAAGACGAGCTTCTTCTCCCCGTTCACCGTCCCGGCTCCCTTGCCGTCGATGATGCCGGCGTATTTGTCGAACTGATGTTCGGTTCCGGCTCCGGTAGTGGCGGCGATATCTTTCAGGGTGATCGTGGTGCCTCCGTTGATGGTGCCGCTGGTTTTATTGCCTCCGCACAGAAGTGTCCACGTCCAGTTATCCCCGTCAGCCTTGCCCAGAATGGCGTCCGTGCCCGTGACGGTCAGGCTGGTTCCCCGGGAAATGGTGCCGTCCGTCTTGTTCCCGGCGTAAATTTCATTCATGAACGTTCCGCCATTGATGAAAAGGGAGGCGGAGCCGGAGATGGTTTTATTTCCCGTGTAAAAGCCGCCGAAAATGCGGTGGGAGAATACGCCGTCATTGAACACCATGGTGATGTCCCCGTTCACGGCGGAGGCATAGGATCCCGCCACGGAGGTGCGGTCCGCTTCTCCGGTGGTGAAGGAAGTATCGTAAACCCCGGTGGATGAGGAGAATTCCAGGTAAATGTCCCCGTGAACGGTTCCGGCGTTCACAACGCCGAATACCGTGGATTTGCCGATGGCCCCTTCCGCCAGGCGCAGGTGGATGTCACCGTACAGGTCTCCCGTTGTATGGCCGCCTATCCAGCCGTTGGCGCTGCTGGTTCCCGCTCCCAGCGTCACCCACAGGTCCTGACGGTTACCCGCGCTGCCGTAAGCGCCGTTATTGGCGTAAATGAATTTGGTGCTTCCCGTTCCCGTAATGCTGGCAATGTTGGAATTGGTTGTGTTACGGACATTATACGTGGCATTGGTTCCGGCAGTGGCTACGGCGGTGGCGGCGGTTCCCGCAGTCCATTCAATCATGCCCGGTTTGAGAGTGGAGGGAGACGCGCCATTTGCCAGATAAAGAGATTCTGGGCCAGTGATGCCGGTGGTAGAGGGGGCGTAGGAAAGGGAACCGTCCAAAGCCAGATTGGACAGGATGGCGTCCAGCGTGCCGGAATAGCTGAACGTGAGGCCGGAAGAACTTCCCCCCGCTGCCGTCTGCGCTTCCCCGATGAGAACATCCCCCAGCCAGATGTAATAGCCCGCGTCCAGGCCGTTGGCGCTGTCTCCCGCCACGTAGGCTATGCGGATGGCGTCCGCATTGGCGGACATGTCTTTGGAATAAAGGATGGTGCTGCCCCATTGGATATACGCTTCATTAATGTTCAGCGTTCCGTTTCCCAGATTCAGGGAGAAGTTGTTTGTGGTGTCCCAGCCGTCCGTGGCCCCGTTGCCCAGGCGCAGGGTGAAATCTACCGTGTAGCCCTTGTTCTGTCCCTGGGCGGCTCCCCAGTTATAGGTCAGGGTGCTGCTGCCGGATTTGTTGAAGTTGACTGTATTGTTGGAGATGGAAACATTATTGGCGGTGAAGCCGTTGGCCTCCAGCGTCTGCTGGGTGATGGACGGATTTTGTCCGAAGTTAACCTCCAGCTCATGGGTGGCTTTCCTTTCTTGCCCGGCTGACCGCCCGGCATAGCCCATGCCTTTGGCCAGGTTGCCTGCCATCAGGAGATCGCCTTGGGCATTCGGGTGCAGGCCGTCCGCCGTAGGGTTGTTGAACATGGAGCGAACCCCGTAGAACGGCGTGGAGGAGGCGGCATCGATGATGCCCGCGTTGATGTCGATGACCTTGACGCCATTGGCGGCGTTATTCGTCCCCCATTCCTTCAGGGATTCGTTGTAGGAGGCTACGGCCTGGTGCGTTTCAGCCAGGTTCCCGTTGGAATGTTGCGTCCAGCAGGGAATGGTCATCACTAAAATGCTTGCTTGGCTGTTGGCGGTACGGATGGAAGAGACGATGGAATCCATGTCTCCCAGCAAAAGGGAGGTAACTCCATCCAGACGATAGAACAGTGAATTATTATCGCCGTCGGAAAGGAGATCGTTGGTCCCGGAGAGCAGGAAAAACGTGTCCGGTTTATTGGCTCCGGTAAAAGTCTGTCCTGCATAGGACCCTCCCTTGGTCTTTTCCGTGCTCAGGCCCAGCCAGTTTTTGATGTTGGATCCGTCAAATCGTCCGTAGTTGCTGCCGTTCGCTCTCCCGGCGATTTCATAAGTTCTCGCGGAAGCCGCAGAGGAATGGATATTCTGGAAAATCTTACCACCGTAAGAGGTTCCGGCGGCCACGCCTCCGCTGAAATTACCGGTCATAATGCCTTTTTCAGTATAGCTGACGCCGTTATCCGTGAAAATTTTATGCATGGCCCAGCGCCACGAGCCGCTGTTGACGCCATGGGTGATGGAGTCCCCTATGTACATGACGTTGCCGAGGTTTCCGTCTGAAACGGAGGCGGATGCCACGGTTGTAAACAGGACACTGCACGCAAGCAAAGCAGACCTTAGAGAGAGGGGTAATCTTAAACGCATATCCCATATAGTATGCAGATTGGGAATTCATTATCAACTCAAAATGTTCAAAATAAGCGCATTGAGAATTTCAATGCATTGAGGTTGAAACTATTATATTATGTCCGGTCTTTTCAGAATTTACCTTTCCCGCTGATGTTTGCGGAGTTGCGTATTTAATTCGTTTTCTGCTGTAAGTGACGTATTTCTAATCTGTTATCTATCAGTTGCAAAGGCGCTGGTTCATGTCCAGCGCGGGATTGTCCGGAATGGAATCGTTGACGATAACGGCGGGTACGCCCGCTACCGTGGTATGGGGGGGGACATTTTCCAGAACGACGGAGCTGGCTGCGATTTTGGCGCAGGCGCCAATGGTGACGCGCCCCAGTATTTTAGCCCCCGCGCCGATAAGAACTCCGGATTCCACGATGGGATGGCGGTCCCCTTCTTCCTTGCCCGTGCCGCCCAGCGTGACTTCATGCAGGATGGAGACGTTGTCCCGGATGATGGCGGTTTCCCCTACCACGAAACTGGTGGCGTGGTCCAGCAGGATGCCGCAGCCGATGGTGGCCGCCGGATGGATGTCCACCGCAAATACTTCACTGGCCAGGCTCTGGAACTGAAGGGCCATGATTGTCCGGTCATGCTGCCACAGCCAGTGGGAGATGCGGTACGTGGTGATGGCGTGGAATCCCTTGTAAAAAAGCAGGGGTTCCAGCGGCGTACGGCAGGCGGGATCCCTGTCCACGATGGCGATCAGGTCCTGGGCGATTTGGCTGAGGATGTTCTGGTCTTCCGACAGCGCTTCCCGGATAAGGGGCTCAATCAGCTCCCGCGGCATGTCCCGGCGGGAGAGCTTGCGGGCCAGCCGCGCCGAGATGGAAGTGGCCAGGGAATTGCGGGACAGGCAGACGTCATCCAGAATACCGCGCATGGCGGGTTCTTCCGCCGCTGCGCCGCGGGCGCATTCCTCCACCCATTCCCATACTCCGTTAATGACGCATTCGCAGTTGGTGCACTGCCGGAGTTTTAAGCGTTTATGGCTGGTCATGGCGGAAAGGGTTAACGAGGCAAAAGAAAGCCTTTCCATAAATACCAGAATACGGCGGGTTTGAGAACCGGAAAGTATGTTCTATGCCCTTCCGTGTGCTGTCTGCCTCCGTCAGCCGAAGATGACGTGCACGATGTCCATGCACCAGGCGTCCACGGACCATGGGCCGGGACCGGTCAGCAGCAGCGCCAGGGCGGAGCCGGCATAAAGCAGGTGGAATTCCACGCCTTCCCCGGTTTTTTTGCCGGACCAGTTGGAGAAGTAGCCGTTTTTGACGTGTTTGGTCATGGCTACGGCCATGAGGATGATAACGCTGAGAGCCGCTATTCTGGTGAATACGCCCAGCGCCAGACAGATAGGGGCGAAAAATTCCGTCAGCATGGCCACCTTGGTCAGGAAGGGGGGAATGCCCATTTTTTCCGTGAAGGCCCGGTAGGTGTCCTCCCAGCCCGCGCCCCCAAACCAGCCCAGCACTTTCTGGGTCCCGTGCGGCCACAGGATAAAAGCCAGCGTCAGCCGGAGAACCAGCAGGCCCCATGCCGCTGCAATCATGGTAATGGAATCAATGGTGTCCATGAATTTGAAGTATTGAAGAAAAGACCCTTCTATTTCATGGGGCGTTCATTTCCGGGTACGGAAAAGGCCGGAAAAGGAGGTCATTGCCTCCCCTTCCGGCCCGGGAAATCAGCATGGCAGTCCGTTATCGGGGAATGGAGTGGTAGAGCTGTTCCAGCGCCAGCACGCAGTAGGAGGTCACCAGGACGGGATCCGCCTCCCACCAGCGGTTGTTAGTGTTCACCCAGGAACCGTCGCTCTTCTGGATGGAAATGAGCTTGTTGGCCAGTTCATCCCGCCAGTCCACCTTGCGGCCGTTTTCCAGCGTCAGGGTATCTATTCCCATGGCGCTGAGCGCCTTGGACATAGCCTGATAGTAGTAGTAAAGCCCCTGGACGCCCATGCCGGGGTTTTCGTCCAGGCTGTAGCTGTTTTCCAGCCACTTGAGGGCCAGCTTGACGCGGGGATCGTTTTTATCCACATTGGCGTAAATAAGGGACTGCATGCCCGCATACGTCATGCTGCCGTAAGCTTTGGGAGGCTCCGCTTTGTCAAAGGCGGCGGCTTTTTTGTCCCTGGCGCTGGAGACGCCGGGACGGTACACGAAGCCGCCGAGCTGGGATTTGTCATTGGAAACCCAGGGTTCCTTGTTTACGGCAGGGTTTTGCTGGCAACGGTTGATGAATTCCGTGGCGGCGTTCCAGTCCAGATCCGGCTGTTCACCGTACTTGCCGTCTTTGGCGAGTTTCTGGGAGTAGTAAATGGCTTCCAGCGCCAGGGAGGTGTTGGAAAGGTCTGCAATGGGAGGAGCCTGCTTGTCGCCATAGCCGATGCCTCCGTTATAAGGGTTGTCCGGGGCAAAGTGGTTCTGCTGCTTGATGAGGTAGGCGCGGCCCTTGAGAATGGCGGGGGCATATTCCTCCTTGTTGGCGGCCAGCAGGGCCATCATGCACACGGCAGTATTGTAGGAGGACATGCCGCGGTTGAAAATGGAGCCGTCTTCCTTCTGGGATTTCAGGATGAAGTCATACCCCTTCCGGATGTATTCCGGGACGGTTTTCCCCTGGTTGGCGGGGTCCCGCATGTAGGCGGTGACCGCCAGGGCTGTCAGGGCAGGGTAGGACGGCTGGGCCCAGTAACCTTCCGGATTTTGTTTGCTTTTCAGGTATTCGTTCCCTTTTTCAATGGCACGCAGGATTTCCTGGCTAATGGAGGCGTATTTGGCGGCTGCCGCTTCTCCGGGAATGGCCGTCAGGGTGGTCTGTCCGAAGGAGGCTGTGCCCAGTGCGGCGGCCAGCGTTAGTGAAAGTACGGATTTGAACATAGGATGCTATTGCTTGGGTTGAACCGGTTTCTGGGAAATGGTGACAGTGACGTTTGTGCCAAGAGGCAGGTTTTTTTTGGGGTTGACGATCCAGCCTGTATCGTTGACGCCGTCATGGAAGTCTCCGATGTAATTGATGGGGGAGGTTCGGCTGGCGAAGATGGAGATTACTTCTCCGCTCAGGCTGGCCTGGTAGGCGCCCTCGTAAAAGAAGGAATTGGTGTAAAGCCAGTCGCTGGGATTCAGTCCCTTCCGCGTTTGTGAGTTCACGACGATGTCGGAAAAATCGCTCTTCTGTTCCCTGCCGTTTTCCGTATAGGTCATGACAATCTGCACGTAGGAGTCTGCGTAGTCCTCCGGCTTGGGTTCCGTGAAGGGAAGCCATTCAAAATTTTCATCCCGCACCGGGAAGAATTTTTCAAAACGGTGGAATTTGAGCAGCGTCATTCCCAGGCTGATGTGCAGGGGATCCGCCTCCGTCACCAGCAGGGATTCATGCAGCTTGCCGTTGGGCATGCAGCAGACGTATTCCAGAATTCCTTCCTTCATGTTGACCTGGGCCTGAAAACTGACGGTGCGCTCTTTATGGTTGACAATCACATGGCCGATTTTGATGCGGTACTCATCCAGGGGTTCGAATTTGGGAACCGTTTTCCCGTCCGGAAGAGGGACTTCCCGCGGGGCTTCCTCCACAGCGGGGACATTGGTATCTTCCTCCGGGCCGGAGATGTCCTGTGCGCAGGAAAAGCCCCAGGTGCAGGCAAGCAGGGCGATGGTAAATTTCAGGAACATGTTTATGGAAATAAGATTGTGGAAACGGAAGCTTCCGTTCAATGAAAAAGGCATCCGTGATTGATTTGTTACTTTTGAATCACGGATGCCTGAAAAGAATGGGAAAGGGAGGGCTTAAACCAGTTTCAGCCTGGCGAGGTCCTGGAGGTCAATGATGCCCACGGGGGCCATTTCCGCGTTGAGCACCACCAGGTCGTCAATATGGCGGTTGCTCACGGCCTTCGCCGCTTCAGCAGCCAGGTCGTCTTCCATGACATAAATGGGATTGCGGGTCATGAATCCGCTGACGGGCTGTTCTCCGATGAGAGGGTTCGCCCCGTATGCCCGGACAAAGTCTCCGTGGGTGAAGATGCCGGCCAGCTTGCGGTCCTCCGTCAGCAGGACGCAGGCGCCGGCATGGGCTGTGGTCATCGCCTTCAGGCAGTCGTTCACGGAGGCGGTTTCCGGAAGCATGGCCATTTCTTCTCCACGGCGCATGATATCGCTCACCCGGGTGAGCAGGGCACGCCCCAGCGAACCGCCGGGGTGGCGTTTGGCGAAGTCCCGCGCGGTGAAGTGGCGCGCTTCCACCAGGGCCATGGCGAGGGCGTCTCCCATGACGAGCATGGCCGTGGTGCTGGAAGTAGGGGCCAGGTTCAGCGGGCAGGCTTCCCGGGAAACGCCTGTGTCCAGAACGATATCCGAGTATTTGGCCAGGGATGAGCCCGTGTTGCCCGTCATGGAAATGATGGGCAATTCAAAACGTTTGATGAAGGGGAGCAGGGTCAGCAGCTCCGAGGTTTCTCCGGAGAAAGACATGGCAATGCAGACATCCCCGTCCTGGACGATGCCCAGATCCCCGTGCAGGGCGTTCAGGGAATCCAGCAAAACGGTGGGCGTTCCCGTAGAGTTCAGGGTAGCGACGATTTTGGCCCCGATGTTGCCGGATTTGCCTACGCCTACAATGACGATCTTGTTGCCGCGGTCCAGAGCCTGGGACATGAGGTCCACAGCCTTGTTGAAATTGTCGTCCAGCCGGGACAGGACGCCGCGCAGTTCTTCAATCTCCATTTCAAAAACGGATTTGGCGCGTGTTAAATGATTCATACCTGCCGGAGATGATGCCAGATGCCGCCGACGCCGTCAATTTTTCATTGCGGCTCCGCACCCCGCGTTAGTCCGGCATCTGCACGCGGGATTAGGCGCCAGAGGGATGGTGGTGAAGCGCATGCGCCGCGTGTCCGCAGAGAGCATGGCGCCCACCAGCGGAGAGGGAATGCCCGCAAGATATTTCAGGGCTTCCATGGCCTGGATGCAACCGATGATGCCCGCATGCGCACCCAGAATGCCTGCGGCGGAGGCGGTGTCTTTTTCCTGCATGGGCGTATCTGCCGGGAAGAGGCAGCGGTAACAGGCGGTTCCCTGATGGGGGGCGAAAACGGCCACCTGCCCGATAAAGCCCTTCACGGCGCCGTACACCAGCGGAATGCGCAGGGTGCAGGCGGCATCCGCCATGGCGAAGCGTGCCGCGTAATTGTCTGAAGCGTCCAGGACCAGGTCGCACCCTTCCAGCAGGGAAACGGCATTTTCCGGCGTAAGGCGCCTGTGGACCGTGTTGATGCGTACGGAGGGGTTCAGGGCGTACAGGCGTCTGGCGGCGCTGGCGGTTTTAGCCGTGCCCGCCGCATCCGTGGCGTGCAGGATTTGCCGCTGGAGGTTGGAAAGACACACCTCGTCCGGGTCAATCAGGGTCAGGCGCCCCACGCCTGCGGCAGCAAGATAAAGGGCCGCCGGGGAGCCAAGCCCCCCGAGGCCCGTCAGGGCGACATGCGCCCGTTTGAGTTTGTATTGGCCCTGTTCTCCCAGTTCCGGAAGGGAAAGATGCCTGGCGTACCGTTCGGTTTCTTCCTGGGTGAGGGTCATTGTCGTCACTGGGATTAACGGCGGGCGGAATTGCCGCTGAATGCATAAAGGAGCAGCGTCCACCCGGAGAAGATCAGTTCCACTGCAATCAGAGTACCTACGAACCAGGCCGTGGATTCAGGCCAGCCGAAGATGACCATGAGGCCCAGGATCAGCGTGATGATCACGTTGAACAGCCGCCACCCGCTGGCGGGCAGGGAACGGGTTTGAAGCCAGATGGCCCCCTGAAATACGGCGGCAATAACCAGGCCCCACCCGATGATGAGCGTGGTGATAGCCAGGGAAATATTGGGGTCCCGGAACAGAAACCAGCCGGCGATGCCGTACAGGATGGCCGTCACCAGGTTCCACCCACGGGAGGAAGGGACGGTGAAGACCTGGATCAGCCGGACGACGGCCAGAACCATCAGCATGATGCCGATTACCCAAATGAAGCTGGCTCCGACGATCCAGGGAGAGGCCAGGGCGATGAAGCCAAGAAATAGCTCGATGACGCCAAGGATACCCATCCACCATGAGTTGCCGGATACCGCGGAGCTGCTGACTTGAGGTTGAGTTGTCATATGGCGGTATGACCGGGCCCGCAACGGAAACGTTGAAGAATGACGATTTTATTTGCCGGCGGCTGCCTTCGGGGAAGAATTCTTCGGCTCCATGGTCTTCAGCAATTCCGGAGTGACGTTAATCAGCACAGGGCCGCTTTTGGGGTGCGCCTGGGGGGGGACGAAGTAGGAAAAAGCCCTGGCGGGCAGGTGGCCCGGGATTTCCGGCATGATGTACACTTCCACGAGTACGGCGCCTTTTTTGCCGTTTGGGCTGTCGGAAAAGTTCAGTGTGAGTGAATTGGTTCCGTCCCTCAGTCCTCCGGAAATGACTTCCGCCAGGCGGGTGTTGTCAAATTCATGCAGGGAAATATTGTTTACGTTCGCCTGGACGGTGCGTCCGGGGCAGTCCACCAGAATTTTTGCGATGTATTTGGGCGGCGGGCAGACAGGCGGCACGGCGGGAATTTTCCCAAGGGGCTGGAACCCGTCCTGCTCCATCAGCACGGAGGCGTCTCCGCGTTTGAGGCGTTCTTTGACGGCGGGCAGGCGGGTGAGGTTGAAAAAGCGCGCCTGGTCATATTTCCATTTGCCGTTTTCATGGGTGAACAGCAGCACCAGGGCGTTCGAATCCGTGGGTTCCTGGCCCAGCCCCAGATCCACCTTGCCGTAGTAGGTGGCTGCGGCCGTGGGGCCGTTTACGACGGAACCTACGTACATCAGCGGAGCGAGCGCGGGGGGAGCCATGGGCTGCCGGAACAGGGAGGCGGGAAAGGGGCGTTTTTCTGAGACGGCCAGATTGCGCACTTTCACCTGGCGGTAGGCGGAGGTTGTGGCTCTCCAGCCGTCATAATTGCCGCGCAGCAGATGCAGACGCCATGTATTGTAAGCCACGTCCAGATCGTCTCTCAGTTTGGCGTCTCCGGGGCGGGGAGCTGCGGAAGCGGGAGAAAGAAGGGCTGCGGCGCAGCAGGCCAGGGAGAAAATGGAACGGAAAGTCATTACACGATTATTTAGACATCAAACTTGCGCGGAGTGCAACACAATTGCATCATGAAGCCGTTCTTATGGAATTGTTCACAGAAGCCGATCATTTGGCGGAAGCCCGGTACAGGAAACTGTTGCGGGAACAGCCCGGCTTTGTGTGGAGGCGGTTTTCAGACGGGGAGGAGCTGATGGCGTACGTCTTTTTTCCCCCCGGCCACCGGGCGGAAGCCGCCGCTCCTTCCGTGCTCTTTTTCCACGGCGGCATGTGGGTGGGCAAGAGCCTGGGGGATTTTGTGCCGTGGGCGCTTCATCTTGCCCAGCAGGGTATTGCAGGCATTATCCCCATGTTCCGCACGTGCGGCGATTATGAAGTGGAGCCGATGGACATTCTGGAAGAGGGCCGGGAAGCCTGGGCCTGGGTGCATGGGAACGCCGCACTGCTGGGGCTGGACCCGGCTCGCATTACTGTGGCGGGAAGTGATGCCGGAGGGCTGATGGCCCTGCATGTGGCCCTTCCTGACCACTCCGCCCGCTGGTCTCTGTTCCGCAAAAAGGCTCCCCTTCCTCCTGGCCCCGCCGCCGTGGCCCTGTTCCGAGGCGTGTGCGACCTGACGGCGCAGTCCGCTTTTAAGCTGGGCGGCATGATGCCTCCGGACCAGAGGGATGCCGTCAACCCCCTGCGGCGCGTGCAGAGGGGGCTTCCTCCCCTGTTTGCGAGTCATGGAGGAAGGGACAGGCTGCTGCCGTGGCGCAACAGCGAAAGGCTGGCGGAGCTGTGGAGAAAAAAGAAGAACCGTTCCCGATTTGAACTTCTGGACGTGGCGGACCACACATTTTACCATTTCAATGTGAATGCCGCCTATTTTGAACAACTGCTCAATAGCTGGAGCGCGTTTATGGTGGAGCAGGGAATTTGGGAATATAACGAAGGAATGGATGCCGGGCTGCTGGGGTGACCTTGGCCTGATATCCGGGAAGGTTCCCGGAAGGCGCTGCATGCGGAAAGGCTGTTTTCTATCTGCCTCCCAGCATGTTTTCCCGGATTTCCCGCATGTCCCGGCGGAAGGCGTCCTGCGTCTGTGGCGTAGGCGGCTGGATATCCCATTCCTTCATTTTTCGTCGCACCTTGAGAAAGAGTTCCTGCTCGTTGGCTCCGTATTTTTTGCAGACGGCGGAGAGAGTCAGCTCCGGCCCCGTGAAGCGGCCTTTGAGAAAGAAAGGCAGATCGTGCTGCCAGGCGCGCCGGAAGTCTTCCGGGCATCCTTCTGTTCTGATGGGGGCGAACAGTTCCCTGACCTGGCTTTCCCGGATGCCCGCAGTATCCATGCAGATGGCGGTTTCCATGTAGGCCAGCGTGAATTCCAGCATGACTCGTTCAATGGACTGTCTGGCTTGGGACAGCTGGGCCGGGGTGAGGCCCATGACCTGGGCGCGCAGGGCGGCCAGGGCTTCCAGGATAGCCTTGGGGTCTCCGCATGTGCGCGGGTCCATGCGTGGAATTTGTTCCCCTTCGTCGTAAAGGGGGATGGGTGGATGCACCCGAGGGTTGATTTTGAACAGTTTGCCCTGGAGCCTTTCCCTGAGGTCTTTCAGGCTGACGCCGTACTTGCGCAGGACGGGAGCCGCATAATTGCGTCCCGGCCTGGCCGTTTGCCGCAGCCATGCTTCCTGAAAGTCCGCGGGGCATTGCTGAAGGCCCGCCGCCAGCATGGCATTCCGGAAATCCTCCGCCTTGGGCGTTTTATTGGCATAGGCGTGGGTCCATTCCATTTCCAGCATCCAGATGGCGGTAAGACCCAGGAATTGTTCTATCGCCTGCCTGGGAGTCTCAGGTTTCGGCGCGGGAATGGCAGTCGGGACCGCGTCGGAGGCCATGGAATGCCGGCAGAGCGGGAGCAACAGGGAGAAAGCAAGGAGGGGATACAGCGGGTTCATGGAAAATGAAGCAGGGAAAAATGAGAGGAAATGTGCGGAATTATTCCGTTGTTACAGTAACGTCCAGGGGGCGGTTGGAGACGGGGAATTGCAATTCATAAAACCCGTTCCCCAGATTTCTGACGGGGGTGTTTCCTACTTTGACCGGGCCTTTTCCCCGCCAGATGACGACCGGCCCGGATTCCTTCACGCGGAAGCGGAGGCTGTCCTCCCTGTACCCGGGAGCGGAATCCAGGGCGCAGGGAGAAAGAAATTTGTCCCTTCTGCCAATGACGGCCCAGCCTTGGACTATAGGGGCCATGATGAACAGGCGGTCCTTGAATCCCGTCAGCTCTACGTCCAGATCCGGCTGTGCCGGAGTCAGCGCGCGGCCTCCCTCTCCGGAATAGGCGGCGATGCCCTCCGGCGGGAGAGAGGCATACGCTTCCGCCGCATTGCCGTTCAGCAGGGCCGCCGCGCTTTTATAATCCTCCAGGGAAATTTTCCCCCGTACCGGTTTCGCCGGGGAAGGATGTTTGAGGTTGTACACCACCACGGCGGCGCTTTGACCGGGCAGAGGGGCGATTACCCGGTACAGGCGGTTCTCGTTCAGAGCATCCGGAAAGACGGAATCCGGAAGGGGCACGGCGGGAGCCAGCGGGCGCAGCAGAAGACCGTCCGACCAGACGAGAGGCATGATGTTTTCCGGATTAAGTTTGTCTGCCGGGTCTGAAAGATAGACAGGGCCGCCTGAGACGGCTTTGGATACGGCCATGAGGCGGGCGCAGGCGGGGTCTGTGGAATGGAACATGTCATGGTCCGGCCACACGGTCTGTCCCAGCCAGAGGGTATTGGCGTAGGACTGGAGGATATGGGATTTGGCCATGGCTTCATCTCCCAGCTTGTAGTCAATGCTGCACCGGGTGACCGCGCTGTAACGCGTGTTTTGAATGTTGACGGTACCCTGCGCCATGCAGTTGACCAGGCTGAGCCCTGTTTTCAGGCAGGCCTGTTCCAGGGCTTCCGAGCACTTGGTATTGTGGCGGACCGGGTTGTCCAGCCCGTCCGCATGCTTCAGGTATTCCGCCTGCACATCAATTTTCACGAAGTCGAATCCGGCGTCTTTGACGGATTGCAGGAAGGGGGTATAAAACGCTCCGGCTCCTCCGGGGCCGTCACCGGGGAGGATTTTCCCTTTGGCGGTACGGACCAGACCGCGGGCAGTCTCGTCATCCAGATGGTGCCTGGGGTGGATGCCGTTCCAGAGGCCGTAATAGCAGTGCCACAGGCCCATCCATTTCAATTTGGGGCTTTTGTGTTTCATCAGGGGCTGCCAGCCCCGGGGGAATTGGTCCTGCCGGGGTTGGAAACTGACCAGCTGAAGCCTTTCCTGGGTCTGGAATCCGTCGTCCACCAGCATCCACCGGACGGGGACGGGGGATGCCTCCAGTTTTTTGGCCGTTTCTTCAAGCAGCTTGGAGGAAATGTTCTTTTTATACTGTTCCCAGCTGCACCAGCCGAGGTACTTGAACGGTTCCGGATAAATTTTCTTTTCCCGGGGCAAGGTTCTGCCCTTGATGAAAGGGAGGGAAAGGGCCTTGTTCCATACGGCGGAACAGGCGCGGTAAATATCCTTGTCCGTGGCGGTGACGGCCAGGACGGCCTGCGGTTTGGCGGGGGAAGTTCCCAGCGAACCGGCTTCCACAAGGAATGTCCCGTCCCTTTCAAGTTTCAGCCACGCGAGGGAATCAGGGGCGGCGACGGGGAGCACGGCCATGAAATTGCCGTCTTTGAGGTGGAACAGGGCGAACATGGCATGGTCCCCCGGTTTGGCGGTGCTGGGATTCGGTCTGCTGTCCAGCAGGTTGCCGGGGGATGTCCGTCCGAACCAGGGAAGAACCCGGTTCCCGTCTCCGGGCCAGCGGCCGCGATCCGCTGAAAACCAGCAGAAGGTCTGGTAGGGCGGGAGCGGAAGCCGATACGCCTTTTTGCCCGATATGGGAGGAATGGCGGATGTCCGGGGTTGGGCGGCGCTGGTCCAAGCGCTCAGGGCCGCCAAAGCAAGGACCGGGAACATGATTGCTTTCATGGAATGATCACAGGGTTGGAAAATGGGGCAGGGGAACCCGGGGGAATTGTGGAAGGAACGTGCTTTGCCTCTTTCGGAAAAGATGGCAGAGCTTTTCCCTGAAACGAGCAAAAAATGATGTTTCCGCTTTATTTCTCTTTTCAGGGCGTTGAGGGAAAGAAATAACGTCGGCCGGCCGTCTCACAGGGGAACTTCGTTTTTTCAGAGAACACCGGCCGCCCTGGCCGGGAGTTCCGCCGCCCGGTTACTTGGCCGCTTTTGGGGCGAGGGAAGTGCGGCGCCTGTCAAGGAAGTACAAGACGAGCCATTGCAGCACCAGCAGGGACACAGCCAGGAAGACGGGTTGGAAAGGTGTGAAAAAATCTGCTATACCGCTGAAGACGCGTCGGTTAAGTGCATGAATGTTGAGAAGAGAGTTAATGAGGTAGGCGGCCAGGGCATTGATGCCGATAACGCGGAGGGGAAACGCCCATAGGGCCCATTTCCCTTTGTTCCACACATCGACGGCCAGATGAAACAGGGAAAGGAGCGTCAGGGAGATGCCGGCGGCGGCCAGGACGAAGGTGCCTGTCCACATGCTTTTAATGATGGGGTAGAGGCCGTCCAGCATCCTGGCGGCGCAGAAAAGGAGAAGGCCTGCCCCTGCCATTGCTGCGCAGAGGTGCACGGGAGAGAGCCGGCTTTCCTTCAAAAATTTCCCTGCCAGCCATCCTCCCAGACACAGGACGGAAGCGGAAACGACGCAGAGCGGGCCTTCCGGGTCAAAAACTCCCCCATGCAGACGACCGGCGAGCCAGTGCCTGTCCACCCATGAGTTGACGGAGCCGTCCGGCGTGAAGTTGCCGCAGGTGAACTGGAGCAGGGTAATGAGGGCCAGGATGAACCCCGCCGCAGAGGCAACCGCTCCCGTCCGGCGGCACAGCAGGATGCAGGTTCCCGCAATGGCGCAGGAAAAACCAATCAGCCCCAGAACGGAGGCATAACGCATGCTTTCCGTCCAGGTAAGCGTTCCATTGACCAGTAGCCCCAGAAAAGCCAGGACGAGAGCCCGTTTCCAGAGATGGAGAAGCCCGGGGACGGAGGAAGCGTTTCCGCTGGTGTATTTCCCCAGGGAAAAGGACATGGAAACGCCGGAAATGAAGACGAAAACGGGGAATACCAGGTCGTACAGGTGCAATCCTTCCCAGCGGGCATGCGTCATCTGGCGTGCGGCTTCCTGAAGAAAAGCGCTTTCCGGATTTCTGGAAGCCAGGAGCAGAACCAGGGCGTCCAGGCCCAGGATAATGAGCATGTCCAGCCCGCGCAGGGCGTCCAGGGAGTGCAGGCGGGGAGAACGGGAGGGGGGGGGAAGAGGAATAGGCCATTTAAAAGCATCATACGGAAAAAAAAGGAGTTTCTATCAGGATTCCTCCAAACATGAAGGAACGGAGGGGAATCGTGCTTGATTTCCACGGGGGAAGAAGGTAAAGCAGGCCGCATGCCGCACACCCTTCCCGCTTTTCTTTTTTTTCTGTGTGTCTCCCTGTTTTTGTCCGCTTGCTCCTCTACCCCCAGGACGCCTCACGGAAAGCCGTTGATGAAAGACGGCAGGTATGCGTCTTCCTATGAAGCTTTTGTCGCGGACCCCCAGTACCGCTTCACGCGCGATATCTGGTATCATGACGAACGCATCCAGCAGGCGCGGACGCGGAACAGCAGAATCGTCATTCATCTGAATGATCAGCGGGGCGTGTTGTGGGTTGACGGCAAGCCGGCCATGAACTTTCCCGTTTGCACGGGCAAATCCGCCCATGAAACGCCGCGCGGCAAGTTTTCCATCATCCAAAAAGATGCGGATTACCGTTCCCGGTCTTACGGCAGCGTGTTTGACGCAAGCGGCCTGTGCGTGAATTCGGACGCTACCTCTTCTTCCCGCGTGCCGCCCGGCGGTAAATTCATCGGCGCCAAAATGCCGCTGTGGATGCGCATTCATGGCGGGATAGGGCTGCATGTGGGCACCGTGTACCGGGATGCCAACTCCCATGGGTGCATCCGGGTTCCGGTAGAGGCATGCCGCATCCTGTTTGACAAATGCGGCCTGGGAACAGCCGTCATCGTTCAGGAATAAGCGTGAGCGCGAATAATCGTTGATTCCTTGCGGTATATTTGCCACACTCCTGCAAACTGATGAAAATAAAGGTTCTGATACGTTCCCTGGTATTGTTGGCCGGGTTGGCCGCGTGGACGGCGGATACGGCCTGGGGCCAGGCTTCCACGCGCCGTTCGTCTTCTCGGGGGGGAGCGGCTGCTGGCCGGGCTGCGGTGGAGCAGCGCGGAGAGGATGACGCTGTGGAAACGGTTGACCTGGGAGACAGGAAAAAGGATTCCGATACGGCCTCCGGAGAACGGGAAGGCGTGGCCGCCGCTCCGGAGATGCCCGGGGAAACGGAAAAGGAACAGAATGGCTTGGATTCCCTGTCCCTGATTCCTTCCCTCGGCGGGGGACGGCTGGACGCCGCGCGGGAAGCGCACACCAGCACGCGCCCTTCCGCCAGGACCATGGCTTTGCTGATTCCCGCGCCGCGCGGCCCCATCCTGGACCGCAACGGGGAACCGCTGACCGTGACGTCCGTAGCCTATCAGCTGGCTTTGCGGTTTGAAATTTTTGAAAACCCCGACCGTTCCCGCGTAGTGGAATTCGGGCGCAACTGCTTGGAACAGGCCAAAAAAATTGCCGGAAAGGCGTGGTCTTTTTCCGACGAACAGCTCTGGAAACATTATGAGCACCGCCGCTGGCTGCCTCTTCCGCTCACGAACGTCATTCGTGCGGAGGAAGCGGAAAAGCTGAAGGATAAAGTGAAAAGCGTGCGCGGCCTTCAGCTGTTGCCCATTTACATCCGTTCCTATCCGGAGAAGGAAATCGCCGGCCATATCATCGGCTATGTGGGATCCAAGGGAAAACTGCCAACCGGCCCCATTAACCACATGGACCCGCTGTGGGAGCAGGTGGAAGGCCGTGCGGGGCTGGAAAAGGAATTCAATAAAAATCTGACCGGAACGCCCGGCGTATGGCGTTTGATGTTTGATGAAGACGGCAATAAAATTCTGGATGAACTGCAAATACGCCCCAAGCCCGGCGGAGCTGTCGTCACCACCCTCAACCTGAAATGGCAGAAGGATGCGGAACGCATCCTTTCCCGCGGCAAGAGGCGCGGCGCCATGGTGGTGCTGGATTGCGTGACGGGTGAAGTTCTGGTGATGGCGTCCACGCCGTCCTATGACCCGAACATGTTCATTCCAAACATATCCCAGAAGGATTACGACGCCCTGCGCAACGATCCTGCCGGTCCTCTGGGCGCCCGTGCTTTCCAGGGCCGTTATCCTCCCGCTTCCACATTTAAAGTCCTGACGGTAGCCAGTGCCTTGAGGAACAACAAAATCACGGAAAATACGCTCGTTTACTGCCCGGCTTCCGTGACGATCGGCAACCACGTTTTCAAAAACTGGAGCAAGACTCCCCTGGGGGATATCAACTGTGTCCGCGCCCTGGCGATGTCCAACAATCCGTTCATGTACCAGATGGGCCTGAAGCTGGGTGCGGAAGCCCTGATGGATACGGCCCGCGCCTTCGGTCTGGGAGAACGGACCGGCCTGCCCATTCCGGACGATCCCGGCCTGGTGCCGACCAGTGATTATATGATTCGCAATTACAAGCGCGATTTCATGTCCGGGGATGCCGCCAATTTGTCCATCGGCCAGGGGACGCTGCTGGTTACGCCCCTCCAGGTGGCGCACATGATGTCCGGCGTGGCAAACGGGTATCTGCCCAGACTCCAGCTCATCAAGCAAATTCAGGACGGCAACGCCAATGTCGTTTACGCGCCCAAGCCCCAGGAAGTTCAGCGCCCGCTGCCTGCTTATGAGCGTGCTCTGTCCAGCGTGCGCAAGGGGATGAGGGAAGTGGTTGAAGCCGGTACGGGGGGGCGTGCGCGCCTGTCCTATTCCAGTATCGCCGGCAAATCAGGAACGGCCCAATGGGGGCCGGAACGGGAAGACAAGCGTCTGGCGTGGTTTGCCGGTTTCATGCCCTGCGACAATCCGCGCTTTGCCTATGTGGTGCTGTATGAAGGCCGCGCCCACGAACGGCTGGGCGGGGGAGCCGCCGCCGCTCCCATCGTCAAGGAGTTTTTCGAAACGGAGAAAAAAGACATCAAGGCTATTATTGACCCGCCCAAGGACGACATTCCGGTGGCGGAACCGGTGGAGGAAACCCCGGAAACGGCCGCGGCCGCTCTTCGGGAACGGAGCGGGGCCCCTGCCGTCGTGCCGGACAACCTGCCCCCCGGGTTGTATGATCCGGAAGGGATGGAGCCGATCAAGGCTGATGAAATCCCTGCCGATCTGGATGACTCTTCCGATGCGGAAATCAAGGCAACCCCGGTGGGCGGCTCCTCAGGGCATGCCGGGCCGTCGGCGCCCCCGTTGTCGGAGGAGCCTTCTGCGGCCCCCCTCACGCCGCGCCGGGGAGACTCCGATTACATTCCCGGGTTGCCCCAGCAGATTCCCCGCCATCTCAACCGCTCCACTCCCGTAAACGCTCCCGCGCCGCAGTCTCCCCTGCCGGAGGATGATATTCCCATGGCGGAACCCCTTTAATCCGTTTTTCAGGGAAATCCGGAGCGTTTTTGCGGTTCCCGGAAAATCCCGGGAAGATGCGGAAAGGGGCGGCGCGGAAAGGTTCTCCATGCGTCAACGCCCTGCGCGCCCTGAGTGGCGTTAATGCTTTGCATTGTGCTTGCGTCTCGCGGGAAAACGCCTGTATAATGAAGACGGTGCGCTGATGAGACTGTTGCCGCAAGGAGCGGCGTTCCTGTCAGATGACATCATGACCCCACGTTTAAAGATAATGAAAAAGCATTATTTCTACTCCATACCCTGTTTGGCGCTGACCTGCGCTCTTGCCGCCTGCTCTGACGATGATAAATCATCTTCCGCCAAGGCCGGCCAGGATACGGCCGGCCTGACTTCCGCCGCTTCGCCTGATCCTTTGACTTCCGTTGCTTCCGATCTGGTGGCAAAGCGTGCCGAACGCCTCGGAATAGCCGCCCTCTTTCCCAAGGATATGGGGGTGGTAGCGGGGGTTTACGATATCCCCGGCATCATGAAGAGCGTTCAGAATTTGAACATGGTTAAAACCTGGAGTTCCTGTTCATCCGGGGAGGTGGCCGATGAATCCATAGCCATTCCGGGAGAAGACGCTCCCGAACCCGTGCAGCGGAAATGTTCTTTCAGCAGTCCTGTCATTGACGCGATGATCGGCTTGGGCCCCGAATGGGCTCCGTGGCTGGATAGCGCGCAGTCCTCTTTTACCAGGATGGGCCTGAACCAGATGAAGGAAATTTTATCCGTTTACAGGCTTTTCCAGGGAGTAAAGAATGGAAGCGGGGATGACGATGGCGCGGAAGCGGAGGCCATGGGCGGCCAGGGGGTCGAGATGATTGCGCAGTGGGCTGAGCTGATGGATTTACGCCCTTCCCAGGCTGCGACGGCGCCCGTGATGATTGCCGCCAAACTGACGCCGGAAGCCCTGGCCCAGGCCAAAGCTTTCCTGAAGGACGCCAATCTTCAGGAGGATATGGAGCTGCATGGAATGGTTTCCCTGTACGAAAAGACCTACAATGGCCTGGCCTGCAAGGTGGCGGAAGTGGACTGCAAAAAGGTGCGCGCGAAGCTGGAAGAGCTTCTGGAGGAGGCAAAGGGGCAGATGGACATTTCCCAGGAAAATATGGACCGCCTCAAGGCGGCGCTCGTTCGTCTGGATGAATCCAGGCTGTATGTAGCCGTCTCTTTTGTGGAGGATACCCTGGTAGGCTTTATAACCACCAATCCTGAAAAACAGGTCCGCATAGCCTCTTCCCCCCAGGACTCCGTGCTGTCTCGTCCTGATTTTTCCATGGCCGATGCCCGGTCCCAGTATCCGGCCTACGGTCTGCTCTTCGCAGACAAAGCCTCCGTCAAAGGGGTTATTAACATGGATCTGGCCTATTACAAGGGCATGTTCACCGGGTTGAAGGACGTGATGCAGGCAATAGGCGCCGATTGGAAGATTGCCGATCCGGCTCCTTCCATGACGGCTCTGGATTCCATCAGGGGCAGCATGCTTGGCATGTATGAAGAGCTGGCCCGGAAGGCCACGTCCGTTTCCTACTATTCATGGCAGGATCAGGGGGTGCATGTGGAAGCATGCACATATCCGCTTGAATTTTACAAGCTGGACGCCCCCTCCGCCATGAGCGGCGTGCGTCCGGGCGCGTCCACAGTGTTGTATTCCTCCTGCACGGTCAATCCGCAGATGATGGATATGGGTTGTTCCCTGTGCAGTAACCTTGCCCAGATTGTATGGGACTACGGCAATGCCTATATTTCCAACCCGAAGCATGATGTGAGCGATCAGGTGCGCATGGCCGCCCCTATGATCCAGATGGCCAGGCCTACCATTGAAGAGCTCTGGAAGGCTTATAAGACTGCTCTTTCCGGCCTTACGGGTTCAGGCGTATTCATGATGGACATGCAGGGCGCTCCCAATCCCATGCTCAAGAATGTGCCGGCGCCGCGCTTCTCCGCTGCGTATGAAGTGAACAACCGCGCCGCTCTGGGCGAGGCCTGGCAGAAAGTGACTCATGCCGCCAAAACCGTCGTCACCCTGCTCAGCCAGGGTAAAATGGCGGAGCTTCCCGCTCCCCAGTCTTCTGTGGACGGGAATATCACTACCTACGATTACCAATGCCCTCTGGGCGCCGATCTGAACCCGGTAGTAAGCGTTTCCGACACCCGCTGGGCAATCAGCATGCCGAAGGCTTTCGGCCTGGAAGTCCTCAGGGAATCCGTGAAATCTCCGGCGCAGGGAGCCCCTCTCGAATTTCAGCTTAACCTGGTTCCGGTCCGTGACGCCCTGAAGAGCGCGGCGGAGGACAGCAAGAAGCTCCGGAAGACTGTGGAAACCCTGGATGTAATCACTTCCGATGTTACGGGAGTGCATGCCACGGGGCGCAAGGCCGCGGACGGCAGGGATGTGTACCACATCCATATTATTCCCGCCGCCAAGTAACGGCCTTCCTCCGCCCAGTTTTTCCTGCAGGCTTCCGGGAGTTTATTCCGGAAGCCTTTTTTGTTGATGGAGAAAAGGTTGTGTTCATGACGCAACGGTCATCCAGGTAGGCTTTAAAATTATGTACAAATGTATACAATTTGCGTACGCGCCAAGTTTTGGGCTTGCCAAAAGAAAGAGGGAAGTACATAATCAAAACCGTCAAATAAAGGGAATGGATTCCCTCTTCCAGTATTTACAGGAGTTGGCACAAGTAATGGTGAGAGAAAGACAATGAGCAGATTTTTCCAGTTCCTGTGGTTGGCGGCGTTGACCATGTTCGGCGTTATGGGCGGCAGCGCCTGTGCGGCGGAAGCAGGAGCGGAGCACGGATTGGAACAGGCTGCTCCCCATTTGTTTTCCATTCCGCTGCCCGGAGGCATTGAGCTCCCGGTGTCCAACTCAATGCTGATGCTGTTTCTGGCGGTTCTTCTGATAGGGGTGGTCGTATGGTCCGCCACCCGTTCCATGCGCATCCTGCCTTCCCGTTTGCAGAATGCGGTGGAATACTTTTTTGAGACTCTGTACAACTTTGTGAAGTCCCTTCTGGGGCCGCGCCTGACACGCAAGTACTTCTGGTACTTCGGGACCATTTTCACCATTATTCTGGTCAGCAATTACATGGGGCTTCTTCCCGGGGTGGGAACCGTCACTTACCATGGGGTGCCGCTGTTCCGCGGCGCGAATGCGGACATGAACGTGACGATGTTCCTGGGTATTTTTTATGCGCTGATGTGGCTTTACTGGTCTATCCGGGAGCAGGGACTGAAAGGCTTCTTTATGCATCTGTTCGGCCCCAAGGGAAGGCTGCCGGGGTTCATGGGATTCGTGCTGGTGTTCATCTTCATCTTTGTGGGGCTGGTGGACGTCCTGAGCATCACGATCCGCCCCATTGCGCTGGCAGCCCGTCTTTACGGCAATATTTACGCCGGGGAGACGATTATTGACACTATGGCTCACATGTTCGGGCCCGTGCTCAGCGCCCTGTGCGTACTGCCGTTTCTGGCGATTGAACTGCTTGTGGGGTTCATTCAGGCTCTGGTTTTCCTGCTCCTGACGGCGATTTTCCTGAAACTTCAGGTAGGGGACGATGACGCCCACGGCCATACCTCCAAAAATGAGGAAAAGGAACTTCCCGTTCCGGACAGCCCGCCTCCCGGAAAAGCCTCATAAACCGTACCGCCAACTTTCCGTTCCGGACCATGGGCGACCTGTGGGGGAACGTTCAACAAAAAACATAAACCATACCAATAACATGATCGATCCTATCGCAATGACCTCCCTGGCCGAATTGTCCGGCAACGTAGGTTTCGGCCTCGTCACCATCGGCGCCGGCCTCGGCATTGGCCTCATCGGCTCGAAAGCCGCGGAAGCCACCGGGCGCAACCCCGGAGCCTCCTCCCCCATTATGGTGATTGCCATCACGCTGGCGGCCCTGATTGAAGGCGTGGCCCTGATCTCCATTTTTGTGAAATAAAACGGAAGTTCCGTTCCCGGAGGGAGCTTTTCCGCTCCGGGGCGGCGCGCCCGTCCCCTGCCGGTCCGGAAAATTTCCGGCATGTTCAAACCGCTCATCTTATGCTGAATCTCATAGCTGACCAAGCCTGGAATCCTTTTGCTCCCTTCGGGGTAACGAGTTGGGAGCCTTTTGTTGCCAACCTGATCGCTTTCATTCTGATGGTGGCGATCCTGCGGTATCTGGCGTTCAAGCCCATCCAGAACGTTCTGGAAAAAAGACGCCGGCGGATTGAAGAAGGAGAGGAAATGCGTGAGGAAAGCGAGCGGCAGCTGGCTTCCGTCAAGGAACAGACGCATGAAATGCTGGTGGAAGCAGGGGAAAAGGGGCAGGAGAAAATAGACGCCGCCAAGGCTGCCGCCGCCCGCCTGTTGGAAGAACAGGAAGCGGAAGCCTCCCGGAAGGCTGAGGAAATCATAAAAAAAGCCCGGCAGCTTGCGGAACTGGAACAGCAGAAAGAGCGTGAAGCGTTAAAAGAACAATTTGGCCAGCTGGTGGCCCTGGCTGCGGCCCAGGTTACCGGAAAAATGCTGACGGAAGAAGACCAGCGGAGAATCAACCGGGAAGCGATCGACAGCCTGGATTCCTGAAACGTTTATGAAGATCGGAAAGGACACGCAAAATGCCGCCCGCAGGCTGTTCCGGCTCTGTATGGACGGGAATGCCGTGGCGGAGGACCGCGTGCGTCTGATCGCCCGGAAAATTGCGGAACGCAAGCCCCGCAATTATGCCGCTCTGCTGAAAGCTTTTTCCGGCATGGTGGAATATGCGGTGAAAAGCCGTACAGCCACTATTCAAAGCGCCGTGCCCCTCACGGAAGAGGAACGTTCCCTGATTCAGGCCAAACTGGAGGCCAGATATGGCGGCGCCCTCTACTACCGCTGGGAGGTGGAACCGTCTCTGTTGGCGGGTGTCCGTATCCAGGTAGGGGACGACGTGAAGGACGGTTCCGTGCGTTCCAGAATCGACCGCCTGGCTGCGATGGCCCGCACCCTTTCCAATTAACCAACGAATTTTTCCCATGAGCAACATACTTCAAGAACTCGAAGCAGAAATAAAAAAAGCCACGGCTTCCGTCAGTCAGGAAAACGTGGGCGTCATTCGTTCCGTGGGGGACGGCGTCGCCAAGATTGAAGGATTGAGCGGCGTCATGCTCAATGAAATGATAGAGTTCCCCGGCGGGGTGATGGGGCTGGCGATGAACCTGGAAGAACATGAGGTTGGCGCCGTGATTCTGGGGGATGATTCCAAGTTGAAGGAAGGGGACACGGTCAAGTGTTCCGGACGCCTTCTTTCCGTGCCCGTGGGCCGCTCCCTGCTGGGCCGGGTGGTGAACACGCTGGGAGAACCTATTGACGGCAAAGGGCCGATTGAGGCGGAAGCGTATTACCCGGTGGAAAAAATCGCCTCCGGCATCATCTCCCGCCAGTCCGTTTCCGTGCCCGTCCAGACGGGCATCCTTCCCATTGACGCCATGATTCCCATCGGCCGCGGCCAGCGCGAACTCATCATCGGGGACCGTGCCACCGGGAAGACCGCCATTGCCATGGATACCATGATTGCCCAGGCGGAACAGAACCGTCTGGCGGAGGAAGGCAAGCTTCCGGATCACCAGCCCCTCTACAATATTTACGTGGCTATCGGCCAGAAGCGCGCCAACATCAGCCGCCTGGTGGCGAAACTGGAGGAAACGGGAGCCATGAAATATTCCATCGTCGTGGCGGCTTCCGCCTCCGATCCCGCCGCCATGCTGTACCTGGCGCCCTACGCCGGCTGCGCGATGGGGGAATACTTTATGGACAAGGGGGAAGACGCCCTTATCGTTTATGACGACCTTTCCAAGCATGCCGTGGCCTACCGCCAGATTTCCCTGATTCTGCGCCGTCCCTCCGGCCGCGAGGCGTACCCGGGGGACGTATTCTACCTGCACAGCCGCCTGCTGGAACGCGCCGCGCGCATCAACAAGGAACACGGCGGCGGTTCCCTGACGGCTCTTCCCATTATTGAAACGCAGGCAGGCGACGTTTCCGCCTACATTCCCACGAACGTCATTTCCATCACGGACGGCCAGATATTCCTGGAAACGGACCTGTTTTACCAGGGGGTGCGCCCAGCCATCAACGTGGGCATTTCCGTCTCCCGCGTGGGTTCTTCCGCCCAGACGAAAATTATCAAGAAGCTGGCCGGCTCCATTAAGCTGGATTTGGCCCAATTTACGGAATTGCAGGCGTTCGCCCAGTTCGGGTCTGATCTGGACCCCAGCACGAAGGCCAAGCTGGCCCGCGGCCAGCGCATCGTGGAGCTCTTTAAGCAGAACCAGTATGAGCCCAAATCCCTGGGGCTGGAGGCCGCTGACTTGTATGCCATGCAAAAGGGGTACTTTGACGATGTTCCGGTGGACAGGATCAAGGAATGCCAGAACGCGTGGGAAGCGGTGATGCAGGATCAGCATCCGGATCTGCTGGAAAGCATCCTGAAGGAAAAAGACCTGACGCCGGAAATAGACGCAGGGCTTAAAGCCGCCATCGAATCCTTCAAGCTCAGCTGGAACTAACGATTACGGGAGTACTGACACATGGGCAATCTGAGAGATATCAGACGCCGGATCAAGTCCGTCAAAAACACGTCCCAGATCACCAGGGCGATGCAGATGGTGGCTTCCGCCAAAATGCGCCGCGCCCAGGACCAGGCCGTCAAGGGCCGCCCCTACATCCGCGCCCTGGCGGAAGTGCTCTACCATCTCCAGGATGAAATTGACACCAGCAACAGCCCCCTGATGCAAACCCACGGCGGCGCGGATCTGGTGCTGCTGGTGAATACGGACCGCGGCCTCTGCGGCGGCCTGAACGCCAACCTGATCAAAATGGTCCGGGAACAGGCCCCGGAAAACGCCCATTATATCACCATCGGACGCAAGCTGAATGCGGCGCTCGCCAAATTGAATGAACGGTTGGAGGCCACCTGGAGCCTGACGGATCCCCTTTCTCTGCTGGAACTAAAGCCGGTATTTGATTTCATCGTGCAAAAGTTCAAGGCGGAGGAATATGGGCGCGTCTTCGTGGCTTTCTCCGGTTTTGTGAACACAATGGTTCAGAAGCCTGTCTTTCGCCAGCTTCTTCCCATTGAACCGGAACCCCTGATGAACATGGCGAAGGCCGGGGGCTCTTCCCTGGACGGAGCGGAAGCCCATAAGCAATTCCTGCTGGAACCCAGCCCCGCCGCCCTGTTGGATACCATCCTGCCTCTTTATGTTTTCCACGGACTGGTTCAGATTGTGCTGGAGGCCCGGGCATCCGAACATTCCGCCCGCATGGTCGCCATGAAGGGGGCTACGGAAAACGCCAAAAACATTATCGGCGGCCTCACCCTGGACTACAACAAGGCGCGTCAGACGCAAATTACCAACGAACTTCTGGAAATTACCACGGCCATGCGCGCTATGGAATAACATGGCTCCGCTTTCTTTACCCACCTTTCAAACAGAACATTCTTTCTTCTCCATTTCAACACCAAGTTTTTCCCATGATGAATAACACAGGCATTCTCGTTCAGATCATCGGCGCTGTGGTCGATGCGGACTTCTCCCAGGCAGAAACGCTTCCCTCCCTGCTCAATGCGCTGGAAGTGGACTATGAAGTTGACGGCAGGCGCAAGACCCTGGTTCTGGAAGTCCAGCAGCACATCGGAGACGGCTGGGTCCGCGCCGTGGCCATGAGTTCTACGGACGGTCTGCGGCGGGGGATGCCAGTGCGCGACACGGGGCGCCCTATTGAAGTGCCTGTGGGGCAGTGCGTGCTGGGACGTATTTTCAATGTGCTGGGGGAAGCTGTGGACGAGCGCGGCGAACTCTCCTGCGCCGGCATGAAGAGCATCCACCGCGGCGCTCCGCCGCTGGACGAACAATCCACCAGCACGGAAGTGCTGGAAACGGGCATCAAGGTCATTGACCTTATCTGCCCCTTCCTGAAAGGCGGCAAAATCGGCGCCTTTGGGGGTGCGGGGGTAGGCAAAACCGTGCTCATCATGGAGTTGATTAACAACATTGCCAAGGCGCGCAGCGGCCTCTCCGTCTTTGCCGGGGTAGGGGAACGTACCCGTGAAGGGAACGACCTGTACAATGAAATGATAGAGTCCGGGGTCATCAACCTGGAAAAACCGGAAGAATCCAAGGTGGCGCTGGTGTACGGACAGATGAATGAACCTCCCGGCGCCCGTCTGCGCGTGGCCTTGTCCGCCCTGACGATGGCGGAATACTTCCGTGACGAGGAGCATAAGGACGTGCTGCTGTTCATTGACAATATTTTCCGTTTCTCCCAGGCGGGGTCGGAAGTGTCCGCCCTGCTGGGCCGCACGCCGTCCGCCGTGGGTTACCAGCCGAACCTGGCGGAGGAAATGGCGGATCTTCAGGAACGCATCACTTCCACCAAGCACGGTTCCATCACATCCATGCAGGCCGTGTATGTTCCTGCGGACGACTTGACGGACCCGGCCCCGGCCACAACCTTCGCCCACCTGGACTCCACGGTGGTGCTGGAACGCTCTCTGGCGGCCCAGGGGCTCTTCCCGGCGGTGGAGCCGCTGTCTTCCACATCCAAGGCCCTGGCCCCGGAAATTGTGGGGAATGAGCATTATGAAGTGGCTCGTGGCGTGCAGATGGTGCTGCAGCGCTACAAGGACCTTCAGGATATGATTGCCATTCTGGGCATGGACGAACTTTCGGAAGAAGACAAGCTCATCGTGAGCCGCGCCCGCAAGATTCAGCGCTTCCTGACCCAGCCGTTCCATGTGGCGGAAGTCTTTTCCAGCATTCCCGGCGCCTATGTGCCCGTGGCGGAAACCGTCCGGGGGTTCAAGGAAATCCTGGAAGGCAAGCTGGATATGGTTCCGGAGGACGCCTTCTTCATGCGCGGCGGCATTGATGACGTTCTCAAGGAAGCCAAATAACCCTTTTCCCGCCGTTCCGAACCATGAGCATGGAGTTCAAAGTCATTACCCCGGATGAAGTGGCGGTTACCGCTACTGTAGAGTACGTTTATCTGCCCGGCAGCCTCGGGGAGATGGGCGTGCTGGAACATCATACGGCCCTGATTACCTCCCTGGAACCGGGGGAGCTCCGCTACAAGCCCATGGACGGCCCGGAGGAAAGCATGGTGGTAGGCACCGGCTTTGTGCAGGTCAATGGAAACCAGGTCCTCATGGTAACCGACCTCGCGATCAATTCCTCCCAGATTGATGAAGGCAGCGTGGAGCGGGCCATTCAGGAAGCGCAGGAGGTGCTCAAGACGCGTTCGGAAATGTCCCGCGAGGAACAGGCCCGTTTTGAAGCCAATCTGACCAAGCAGATCATGATGCTTAACTTCAAGCGCAAACACAAATCGTCGGGCCGATGATGGAGGAAGATTGGAACGATACATTTTACGACCTTTTCCGCGAAGCGGTGGGGCGCTACCATGAAGGCCACAGGAATGTGGACGGCTTCTTTACGGATCAGGAAATTATCTTTCTGTCTTCCATCGGTTGCCGCACGCGGGAATTGTTTGATTTTGTAGAAACCTATGCCCGCACGGGAGAACCTTCCCCCACCACGGTTCTGCTGATGGCGGCGGCGCGCCGGGACTTCTTCCTGACTGTCCAGCACGGGCAGTTTTACCAGGGGAAACCTGTGATCGGGTATGATTTGCCGGGGTTCGGCGACGAACTCTGCGGTCTCCCCTACCTTCCGCGCCTGATTGCCAAGGCGCGGGCCAAGCTCGTCGGTTCCATGGGGGATGACATCATTTACTGCTGTGAGAATGACCGCCGTTTCTTCCGGGACCATGGAAACATTCATCCCGCCGACTTTCTGCGGGTAGTCTGGGCAGCCGGAGACAGCGACCCGAAGGTGTACGATTACGTACGCCAGCGCACCTTGAGTGTTTCCTCTGCTGTTCCGGATAATGAGCAGACGTAAAAAATGGAAATGCCCGGAATGGGATGATCGTTGATGCTGGAGAATACCGGAAACGGCTCGTTTCTTTCAGCTTTTGTGGACGTTATTCTTCATAAGGCGCCAGCTCCAGCTGGCCCAGCGTATCGGGGCGGCCTTTCAGGGCCATGCGCTTGAGGTATTTGGCGAAAGAGGGGCGGCGGTGGTATTTGCCGACGATTTCTCCCGTCGTTTTCAGACGCAGGAGATATTTGTACGTGGTGACGCGGATGGCGTCCGGTTTGGCGGAGGCACACGGGACAGCCCCTATTTCCCTGCAAATTTGTTTCCATCGCGGTCCGTGGGTGCGTTCTCCGTGGCGGGTCCATGCCAGGGCGTGGGCGATCTCATGCAGAATCGTGTCACGGATTTCATGAGGGGTCTCCAGGTTGGCGCGGACGAAGTGGATGGAAATCGTAATGCTTTTTTCCAGCAGGCGGCATACGCCCAGCCTTCTTTTGGCCCGGTCCCAGCCGAATTGCCAGTCTGCCAGACCAAGTTCATCCATTTTCAGGCGGGCGTAAGTTTCAATATTCCGGAAGCTGTCGCGTTCGCCGGATTGGTCGTTCCCCATGGTCATGTTGCGGGGAAAGCATAGCATGAAATGCGGGGCAGGGAATATGGAGAAAGGCATCATGACGGAGTTGCCGCAGAGGATGGGTTTTTCCGGAAACAGCCGTTTATTTACGGAGCCTGAGAAAAAGAAAGTCTTTGGAAAGATTGGCGTACATAACGCCGTAGTTGGGATATTGCCATGAGTTCACTTTCCGATACGAGGCCGCAGAGGATTGCGGCCATTGACGCCCTGCGGGGATTTGACATGTTTTTCCTGACCGGGGGCCTGGCTCTGGTTGTGGCCGGCATCAATCTTTTTTACGACCGGAGCCCCGAGTGGCTGGTGAAGCACAGCACGCACGTGGCTTGGGAGGGATTCGCCGCTTGGGATCTGGTGATGCCCCTCTTTTTGTTCATTGTGGGAACGGCCATGCCGTTTTCCTTTTCCAAACGCATCGGCTCGGAACCCTTGTGGAAGATTTACCTGAAGGTTGCCAGGCGGGTAGCGGTGCTTTTTTTGCTGGGCATGGTGGTGCAGGGCAATCTGCTGAGTTTTGAACCGTCCAGGATGTCCCTGTACTGCAATACGCTCCAGGCCATCGCCTCCGGCTACCTGATTGCGGCCATTTGCCTTCTTCATCTGTCCATCCGGTGGCAGGTAGCGGCAACGGGGGGGCTGCTGGCTGTGTACTGGCTGGTCATGAAGTTTGTTTCCTTTTCTGACCCCGCGGTGGGTTCCTGTGCGGCAGGAATGCTTGAACCGGGGAGGAATCTGGCCCTGCTGCTGGATAAATACCTGATGGGAAACTGGCAGGATGGAACGAATTATGCGTGGATTCTGGCGCAGTTCGGTTTTGGCGCCATGACCATGCTCGGTCTGCTGGGCGGCCAGATTCTGAAGCGGGTGCAGGGGCACGGGAAAAAGCTGGCGTGGCTGTTATGTGCGGGCGCGGGCTGCCTGGCGCTGGGATATGCCTGGAGCCTGGATTTTCCGATGATCAAGCGTTTGTTCACCAGTTCCATGGTATTGTGGGCGGCGGGATGGTGCTATTTTCTGCTGGCCCTGTTCTATCTGCTGACGGATGTGCTGAAATTGAACTGGTTGACATTCTTTTTCTCCGTAATCGGGAGCAATGCCATTTTCGTGTACATATGGGTATCTCTGTGCCCCCCTACGGGCAATTTCTCCCGGGTATTGTTTGCCGGGTTTAGCGAGTGCTTCGGGGATGCGGACAGGTTTGTCTTTTACCTGTGCAATTACGCCCTGATTTGGGGCGTGTTGTATTACATGTACAAAAACCGGACCTTCATCAAGGTCTAGGCTTGTTTTCAGCCCTCCGTTCATAGTAGGGTCTCCCCGTGCGGAAGGCGGGGAACGCCTTCCGCACGGGATCGGCATGCCCGCGCCGGGCGTCCGTCATGGGCCGGTCTTTTCTGAAGCCATGGAGATTCCTTTCAACCAACCTCACCAGCACGGTCCCGAATTGGATTATATCCGGGACGCCATCCAGCGCGCCCATTTATGCGGAGACGGCTATTACACGAAAAAATGCCATGAACTGCTTGCGGAACGCACCGGCGCCGGAAAGGTTCTGCTGGTTCATTCCGGAACCGCCGCGCTGGAGATGGCGGCCCTGTTGATCGACTGCCGCCCGGGCGACGAGATTATCATGCCTTCCTATACGTTCGTCTCCACGGCGAACGCGTTTGTGCTGCGCGGCGGCGTTCCCGTATTCGTGGATATCAGGCCGGATACGCAGAATATTGACGAGACGCTGATAGAAGCGGCCATCACGGACCGCACCCGCGCCATTTGCGTGGTTCATTACGCGGGTGTGGCTTGTGAAATGGATGCAATCATGGAAATTGCCGAGAGGCACCGCCTGTATGTGATTGAAGACGCCGCCCAGGGCGTCGGTTCCTGCTACAGAGGGCGTCGGCTCGGCTCTATCGGCCATTTGGGCTGTTACAGTTTCCACGAGACCAAGAATATCATTTCCGGAGAGGGAGGAGCCCTGCTGGTGAATGACCCCTCCCTGATGGAACGCGCGGAGATTATCCGGGAAAAAGGGACCAACCGTGCCAGGTTTTTCCGCGGGCAGGTGGACAAATACACCTGGGTGGACGTAGGTTCCTCCTATCTGCCCGGAGAGATGACCTCCGCTTATTTGTATGCCCAGCTGGAACACGGGCAGGAAATCAACGGGGAAAGGTTGAAGTGGTGGAATATGTACCACCGCGCTCTGGCTCCATTGGAAGAACAGGGGGTGCTGCGGCGTCCGTGCGTTCCGGAGCATTGCACGCATAACGCCCACATGTATTACGTGCTGCTCCGTTCCATGGAGGAGCGCACGCGCTTGATCAACAAGCTGGCGGAGCACGGGATTAAAGCGGTGTTCCACTACATTCCCCTCCATTCCTCCCCTGCCGGGATGAGATTCGGGCGTTCTGCCGGGGCCATGCCTCATACGGACCGTACCAGCGATACGTTGCTGAGGCTTCCTTTGTATTACGATTTGGGGGAAGAAGGCTGCCGGGAGGTGTTGCGGGCCGGCTTCGGGCTGGAGGGAGTTGAATCATGATGAAAATTTGCCTGGTTAACGTGTCTGATGTGGATGAGGCCATGCGCAGCCGCCTGCGCGTGTGGCGCAATTCCGAAAAGGTCAGCCCGTTTTTTTTGTTGGACCAGGTAACTGAGGAGCAGCACCGGGCGTGGCTGGAAAGGAACGTCCGCGGGGAGGATGCCCGCGCCTGCGTGATTTATGCGGACCAGGTTCCGCTGGGTCTGGTTTACCTGCCCTGGTTTGACCGGAATACGCGTTGCGGAGAGATAGGCATTTATCTTTACGACAGGGCATTCAGGGAACTGCGCCCGGCTTCCGCCGCATATGCCGGGATGATGGAGCTGGCCTCAGGGGAGCTGGGCCTGGAACGGCTATATGCCCGGATTCTGGAGGACAATGCGGCTTCCGTGCGTTTTCATGAGCGCATGGGTTTTGTCCGTGTTCCGGAAAAGGACGAGGTGTGCGTGAAAAGCGGGGAAAGGAAACGCGTTCTCATGTATGCAAAAGCGTTATGACTGATCCACAGGTTCAATTGTCCATTGTGGCTACCGTGTATTGTACGGGCGGTTATCTGGCGGAGTTCTGTTCCCGCAGTTTCGCCGCCGCGCTTGAGGCGGGTTATGACCCCTCCCGCACGGAGGTGGTGCTGGTGAATGACGGCTGCCCAAGGGACGGTCTGGAACAGGCGTTGAAGGAACGGGAAAAGGACGGCCGGGTGCGCGTGGTGGATTTATCCCGCAACTTCGGTCATCATCTGGCCATGTACGTGGCCTGCGAAGAAGCCCGGGGAGAGCGCGTATTCTTGATTGACAGTGATTTGGAGGAATCTCCCGAGTGGCTGGTTGATTTTTCCCGTGAGATGGATTCTACCGGGGCGGATGTGGTGTACGGGGTGCAGGAGAAGAGGAAGGGCGGCTTGTTTGAAGCCGTTTCCGGAGAATTGTTCTACACATTGTTTAATTTGCTTTCCGACCAGCAGATTACCAGGAATATGGTTACGGCGCGGCTGATGAGCGCGCGTTTCCTGCGGGAGATGCTGAAATTCCAGGACCGGGAGCCTTTTTTCTTTGGGCTGTGCGTTTCCGCCGGTTTCCGGCAGGTGCCGTGCAGGGTGAAGAAAGCATCCTCTTCTCCAACTACCTACACTTTCCGCAAAAAAATGGCGCTGGCGGTGAATTCCGTGGTTTCCTACAGCGCCAGGCCGTTGGTGTATATTTCCTACTTTGGCCTGGCGGTCACCCTGGTAGCCATGCTGTATGTCGCCTGGGTGGTTGTGCGCCAGCTCCTGTATAATGTAGCCCCTCCCGGCTGGGCCTCTTCCGTGGCCTCCATCTGGCTGGTCGGAGGCTTGATTCTGATGAGCCTGGGCGTTATCGGCATTTACATTTCCAAGATTTACAAGGAAACCAAGCATAGGCCCGCCGTGGTGGTGGCGCGCCGGTATGAGTGAATTGTTCCCGGCTCTTTATTTCTTTCATGATCAACTACCTGATTCTGCACCTGCTGTTTATCGTTTACGCGCTGAATACCGTGCTGGGGCGCATGGCTGCCCCCTACGGCTGGACGGACTGGCGCCGGTTCGCCCTGCTGGCCGGCGTGCTGTTCCTGTTGGGAATTTATGCGGCGGGATGGCAGGTCATGCTGAAAAAATTCAATCTGGGTGTGGCTTATGCCAACCGTGCCGCCGTTGTCATCTGGGGTATCCTGCTGGCATGGCTTTGCCTGGGGGAGGCTCTTTCCTGGACGCTGGCGGCGGGAGCGGCTCTGGTCATCGGGGGGATTATTTTGGTTTCCACGGAGGAGGCGCATGAGTGAAGAATTTTATATTGGGCTGAACCTGTTTTCCGTTTTTCTGGCCTCCTGCACACAGGTGGTTTTGAAAAAGTCTGCCATGAATGACCGGCTGACCGGCCTTGCCTATTTCGTGAATCCGGCCACGATGGCGGCATATTCCGTTTTTTTGGGCTGCTGCCTGCTGACGTTTTACTGCCTGTCCCACCTGCCGATGATTACGGTGAACATGCTGGAATGCTCCGCATATGTGTATATCCTTTTGTTTGACCGGATTTTTTTTGGAAAACCGATCACCATGCGCAAAGTGGGCGGCAACGCGATGATTATCGCGGGCATTATCGTCTGCCTGAACCGTTAAGGAAGAGTTTGCAGCCTTTTAGCCCCTCCGGTTTGTTCATCCGGATCGGCTCTTGACTTTCATTTTCCCCGTTCCTAGTATGCGTCCCCGGACAGGGAAAACAGTCTGGAACGTCAGGGAATTTGCTTATGTTGAAACAGATTTGGAGATGGGTATCGCTTTTTCCTCTGCTCCATCCCGTATGGTTCAACCTGTTGCTTCTGGTTCTGGCCTGGAGCCTTGTGGGCGTGGCTTACCAGTCCAATGACGATCTGGTGATTGCGTCCGTGCTTGACGGATGGGGGGATCCCTCTTATGCGGACGCCCATGTCATTTTCGTCAATCCCCTGTTGACCGGTCTTCTGTTGAAAGTTGCGCCTGTCCTTGGCGGGGTGTCCGTTTGGCCTGTGTTTCTGGCGCTTGCCACGTTGTCCAGCGGAGCGGCCATTTTCACGATGCTGACGGCGCATGCCCGCAAGGCGCGCAGATATGATTTCAATACGCTGGTTCTGCTGCTGGTGTGGCTTCTGATCATGCCGGGCTTTTACGCCGCTCTGCAATTCAGCCATGCCGCCTTTCTGACAGGATTTACAGGTGTGCTGGCGTGTTTGAAGTACGGCTCTTCCTGGAGGGGGTGGTGCGCGGGAGTATTCCTGTGCGTGCTGGGCAGCATGGTCCGGCTGGATGCCGCCCTGGTGTGCGACGCTTTCTGGGGGGCCATCCTGTTGGCAGGCAGCCTGGAAGGGCTCAGGCCGTCCAGGGAAAAGCTGTTTGCCCTCAGTCGTCTCTGGCTGGCTCTGGCCTGTGTGCTCATTTCGTCCTTCAGTCTGAATGAATATAATAAATACGCCCACCGGAATGTGCTGGAGGGATGTGACGTGGCGGCATGGAACCAGGCCCGCGCCCTTCTCTCGGACACGTGTCCCATCAGGCAGGAGAGCGCCTACCAGTGTGAAAAGTACGGCGTGTTCGCCAACGATATCAGGATGGTCCGGATGTTTACCAATTGCGATATGGATGTATTCAACACGGATTATCTGGAAAGGCTTCTGTTGGCGCGGGACGGAGGTGAATTCTGGCCCAGGGCGTGGGCCCGTGGAGAGAAAGCCTTGCATCTGTTTTCATGGGATTCCGTTATGGATCTTCTCCCTTGCTGGATTTTGTTCGGTCTGGCATGCCGCGTTTCTTTCCGGCGCGGGGATTCTCCGGCCCTGGTGTACTGCGTAGGCTCCCTGCTGGTGCTGATTCTGCTGTATATGTCCAGCATAGACCGCCTGTATTTCCGCGTAGTTTATCCAACGTTCCTGATTGCAGGGCTGTGTCTGCTGTGGTCGGATAAATATCGTCCCATCCGCATCAACTGGACGGGGAAGGGAGCTCTTGCGGGCGGCGTGCCCATGTTTTGCGCGTTCTCCGTTTCTTTGTCCCAGGCGTGCGCCGCCGTGTGGGAGGCTAATCTGGAGTCTTTTTCCCCGGATGCCGGGCGCCTGTTATGCGAGCGGGTGGACCGGGAGCCCGATTCCCTGTTTTGCGTCCAGATGTCCGGCGGCACTATTGACGATCTGGCCCCGGGGCAGTCTGTTTTCCGCAAGGCCTGGAGCTGTTCCCGGAAGAACGTTGTCACGCTGGGCGGCTGGAATTTTCCGTTGAAACCCGTACAGCGGAAACTGAAGGAGATGGGGTGGGCGGGGCAGTCCTCCCTGAACCTGTGCAGGGATAATGTGTACATTGTCTGTCTCACGCCGCAAGGGGACGTTTCCGATATGGACAGCAAGTTCATGGGGATGCTCAGCCGCCATATCTGGGAGCAGCACGGCGTTCGCACAGCCTGGCATCTGGATGAGAATATCCAGGGTGTGCGCGTTTACCGCCTGCGCAAGACATGGTTCCAGCCCGGCAGGAAGGAAGCTGCCTCCGTCAAGGAAGTGTGACTCTCCGCAATGTAACATCCCCCGATGCGCGTTACGCAACGGGGGATGAAAGGAGGGAGGTTGGGGCTTGGCGACGATTGTTAAAAGCGCGGGCCGCCCGGCATGCGTCTGTTCATGCGCTCTTCGCGGAGTTTCGCCTGTTCCGCCGGGGTAAGAAGCAGAAATTCCAGGTCGCGGATGGCGCGCTGTTTTTCAGAAGGTTCCTTGATGCTGGAAATCAGGCTTTTCATTTTTTCAAGGGCCGCTACCTGGTCACCGAGTTCAAAGCAGGCTTTTTCCCGATCCCACTGCCTTTTGGTCAGGAAAGTGGCTTTTTCCGCTTCCGCCGTTTTCTTATCGCTGGCGGAGTTGTTTTGAAGCAGAGTCGCTTCCAGGGCGATGCGTTTGTTCCAGAGCTTCCGGAAATTTTCCACATCTTTTTTCTCCTTGTAGGGAACCAGCAGCACGCGGTCAAAGATGGTATTGAGGTCCATCAGGTTGTCCGGCAGGGTTTCCGAACGGTAGTCCCCAATGTTCAGGTAGGTGCGGATGACTTCGCTGGCTCCGCTTACCATGGGAAGCTGTTCGCCTACGTCCTTGGCGTTGGCGGCCACTTCATCCAGCATGGAGAGAACGCTGGAGGAAACGTTGAGTTCACGCTCGTTTTTTTCCGCATCCGCTTTTCTCAGGCAAAGCAGCATCCATTTGCACTGGATTTGAAGGGCCTTTTTAAAACCGGGGGCCACGTTGTTTCCCGTGTTCTGCTTGCGCCAGTTGGAGAAGGCGGTGCTGGGGCTGTCAGGTTTGCTGCTGTTGCCTCCCCTCCCTCCGGAACCCGGCATGCGCATCATGCGGAAGCCGCCCCCGCCTCCCCGGTTCAGCATGCGGGACATCATGCTGGTGGGGTTCAGAAACCGGTCCTTCATGGCATCCACGTAAAGTTTCATGGCGGCGTTTTCCGTGCTGGTGGCCGCGGTAAGGGCGGCCACGGCCTTCTGGATGCGGGAAGAGCTGGTGTTCAGGTAGCCGGCTTTGACTTCCTTAAGCCATTCGGAAGCTTCCTTTCTTGCGGAATCGGTAAGCATTTCCTGAGCCTGGCAGAAGCCGGATCCCAGGAGGAGAAGCACCAGCGCGGAAAGCGCCGGACGTTTGCGGAGCGGGGTGAGGCGTATCATGGCGGTATGAGATTGCAAGGTATCCTTACAAACCCCTGTCCCGAAGAAAAGTTGCATCTTTTCTTCAAAAAAGAACGGTTCGTCTTGTTGTGCCGGATGAACGTTTATCCCAGCACTTTGCGGATGCAGGAAGCGCAGATGGATACGGCTTCCTCCATTTCCTCCGGAGAAATGACGAGGGGGGGATTGAAATACAGGACGTCGCCCAGGGGGCGAAGCAGAAGTCCCTGTTTAAGGGCTTCCCTGTAAATCCGGTACCCCAGCCTCTGCTCGGACGGAAAGCTTTTTTTGGTTTCCCTGTTCTCCACCAGTTCAATGGCGTTCACCAGGCCCAGGCTGCGTATTTCCCCCACGTGGGGATGATCCCCCAGGGCCTCCACGATCATCTGGCGGAAAAGAGGGGCCTTTTCCTGCGCCCGGGGAATAATGTGTTCCTCGTCCAGGACCTTCAGCACGGCGAGAGCTGCGGAGCACCCCAGCGGATTGCCGGAATAGGTATGGCTGTGCATGAATGCTTTTCCTTCCCTGTAGTCCGCATAAAAGGCATCGTAAATTTTCTGCGTGGTGATGGTGATGGACATGGGCATATAGCCGCCCGTGAGCCCTTTGGAGACGCACATGATGTCCGGGGAAACGCCGGCCTGGTCGCAGGCGAACATGCTCCCCGTGCGGCCAAAACCGGTGGCGATTTCATCCGCAATGAGGTGCACGTTGTAGGCGTCGCACAGGGAACGCAGTTTCGCCAGATAAGCGGGAGGATACATCCGCATGCCTGCGGAGCCCTGGAGCAGGGGTTCCACCAGCAGGGCGGCGCATTCGTCCCCATGGCGCGCAAAGGCCTCCTGTGCCGCGTCAATGCATTCCGCCTGGCAGCAGCCGCGTTTGTTCCCCTTGGGGCAGCGGTAGCAATCCGGAGCGGGAATGCGCACGATGTCCAGCAGAAGAGGTTTGTAGAGTTCCGAATAAAGGTCCAGGCCTCCTGCGGAGAGGGCTCCCAGGGTTTCTCCGTGGTAGGCGTCGCTCAGGGACATGAAACGTACTTTCTGACGGTTTCCGGTCTGGTAGTGGTATTGGAAACTCATTTTCATGGCGGATTCGATGGATGCCGAACCGTTATCCGAGAAATTGAATTTGCAGAGCCCCCGCGGAATTTTCTTCATCAGTTCTTCACACAGAGTGATAGCCGGCCTGTGTGAGAAGTTGGCGAAGATGACATGCTCCAGGGAATCAAGCTGTTCCTTGATGGCACGGTTGATTTTGGGGTGGGAATGGCCCAGCAGGTTGCACCACCAGGAGCTGACCACATCCAGATAGCGTTTCCCGTCCACATCATACAGGTTGACGCCTTTTCCGTGGTCGACCACGATAGGAGGCAGCGTTTCGTAATCCTTCATCTGGGAACAGGGATGCCAGATGTATTCCAGATCTTTTTTTGACCAGTCGGAGTGATTCATGGCAAAGGGCGCGAAAATGGGACGGACCTTATTTCATGCGGACTTCATATCCCAGTTCCGCCAGCATGGCCAGGTCTTCCCGGATGGTGACGCCGGCGGTGGTAAGCATATCTCCGGAGATGGCGGCATTCGCTCCGGACATGAAGATTTTCCTGCCGTGGTCCTTCATGGTATTCCTGCCGGCGGCGATGCGGACGAAGCCGTCCGGCATGATGAACCGCACCAGGGCCACGATGCGCAGCTGTTCTTCCTCTCCCAGGGGGGTCATGTCCGCGTACGGCGTTCCGGGGATGGGGGTCAGAAAGTTGACGGGCATGGATTTGATGCCCAGCGCCGCGATGTCCATGTACATGTCTATCCGGTCTTCCATAGTCTCTCCAAGCCCCATAATGCCGCCGCTGCAAACTTCCAGCCCGGCTTCCAGAGCCCATTTGATGGTTTGCAGTTTGTCGTCGTACGTATGGGTGGTGCAGACATTAGGGAAATTGCGGCGGGAAGTTTCCAGATTATTGTGGTAGCGTGAAACGCCTGCGGCTTTCAATTGCTCGCAGTGTTTCTTGGAAATAAGGCCGTGGGAGGCGCAGAGGGAGATGCCGCAATGTTCGGCGATGTGCCGGTAACTGGCGCAGAGCCGGTCCACGTCTTCATCCGTCAGCCTCTTGCCGGAGGTGACGATGGAGTAGCGCAGAATGCCACGTGCGTCATTGTACCTGGCCCCCGCCAGGAGGGCTTCATCACTTAAAAGGGGATATTCCTCCACTGCCGTGGAGTAATGGGCGGACTGGGCGCAGTATTTGCAGTTTTCCGAACATTTGCCGCTGCGGCCGTTGATGATGGTGCAGAGGTCGAAGACATTCCCGCAAAAATGTTCCCGGATGGCGTTGGCCGCCTGGCACAATTCTTCCAGCGGTTCCCGGCTGAGGGCTATCAATTCTTCTCTGGAGCAGGAACCGCCTCCGAGCACCCTGGAAAGGAGGGATGATGTCAAACTCATGCGTGAAAGACTAACCCCGGCTCCGTTCACGTCAAGGTCAGAATGGCGAAGGAGGCGGATCGTGGAACCTTCTTTCCCGTTCTCTTATTCGGCTACCTGTTCCGGGGCCTTGTAACGCAGGGCCTGGAAGCCGGGCGCGGGTTGATATTCCCTGTCCAGAATGGCGATGGCTCTGTTGATAAGGTCACGGTTTTCTGCGGCGATATTATTTTTCTCTGCGGGGTCTTTCACGATATCGTACACTTCCCAGTTGTCCGGTTTTTTACCGGGAAACAGGTTGCGGCGGATGACTTTCTTAGAGTCGAAACGCACGGCTACCTGGCCGCCGTAGCCTCCCCCTGCCCAGACCAGGGGCTTCCTGTCATGCAGAGCGGATTTTTTGCCCAGAAGGACAGGGGAGAGGTCCGTTCCCAGCGGAGAACCTGCATCCGCTCCTGTCAGAGCGCACAGTGTAGGCATCACGTCCGCATGGAAGGCCGGCTGGGTGATGGTTTTTCCCGGGGCTATTTTCCCAGGCCAGCGGATAATGCCGGGGACACGTATACCGCCTTCATAAAGCTGCCCTTTCAAACCTTTGAGATCGGCTACGGAGTTGAAGAACCGGTGGTCCACCCCCCCTGCATCATGCGTGGTGCCGTTGTCGCTGGTAAAAATGACGATGGTATTTTTGTCCAGGCCACAGGCTTTCAGCGTGTCCAGCAGGCGTCCTACGTTGTGGTCCATCTGGGAAATCATGCCTGCATAGGCGGCCCGGGGGCGGGGATGGGGCAGATAGCCCCGGTTGCCGCGGTAGGGGGATTTGTCCCATTCGCGGGGATAGCGGTCAATCCATTCCTGAAGAGGCTGCATGGCCACATGGGGTTCCAGCGGGGCGTAATACAGGAAAAACGGTTGTTTGCCATGGGCCTTTTCCTTCACAAATTCCAGCATTTTATCCGCAATAAGATCGGAACTGTGTTGTTCCGCGCGGTAGGTGTCCGCCAGAACTTCCCCTTTGGGCTGGGAACCGTGTCCGATAGTGGCGGCTGTCAGGGAAGTGTTGAGAACTTCCTTCTTTCCGTCATTCCAGAGGTATGGAGGATAGTAGGTGTGGCAGGCTTTCTGGTCCGTGTAGCCATAGAACCTGTCCACGCCGTGTTTGTCCGGCGCTCCGGTGGAACCGAAATCCCCAATACCCCATTTACCGAACACCGCTGTGGCGTAACCGGCTTTTTTCATGGCTTCCGGTAGAGTGTAGGTTTCCGTTCTGATGGGCCAGTCTCCTTTGAGGTCGCGCCAGTTTTCGCCCGCGTCCACGCGTTTCAAATCCTGTACGTCGCAGTTGCCCGTATGCTTGCCCGTCATCAGCACATTGCGGGAAGGGGAACAAACCGGAGCTCCGGAATAGAAATAAACCCATCGCTGTCCTTCGGAGGCCAGCTTGTCAATGTTCGGGGTTTTAATTTTTTTCTGGCCGTAGCAGCCCACTTCCGCCCAGCCAAGGTCATCCGCATTGATGAGAACCACATTGGGCCGTGCCGCTTCCGCCACGGACAGCATCAGCAGGGAAAAGGCGGTAGAGAGAGTGATATTGTAAAATGTGACCATACGGTAATAATAACGGAGAAACACTCTTCCTTGTTTCAAAAAATAGTTTCGTTTTCCTTACCGGATGCCGGATGAGATGCTCACAGGGTGAGCCTTTCGGATTCCTTTTATTTCGGATTATTTATTTATTCGCGCCGTTCCTGTTTGTCCGGTTCCTTTTTATTTATATTTTTATATGGAATGATGAATCATAAATATTTGTGGCAGCAATTTGCTTGTCGGACAGGTCATAAACCGGCTGCAAGGCTATTTCATATCATTCCGGCCAGATTTTTTGATGTTTTTCTTAAGATGCTTAACTGGGAATTCAGGATGAAAATAATTCTGGGTGAAGCATTTTTCAATGAAATAGTGCTTTCTTGAGAAGGTGGGCGGATTTACAATCCGGAGTCAAGCTGTAACTCTAAGAGAAAAGAACTTGCAACGTCGTTTCTTTACGTATCAGGGCCTCTTACGTAGCACAGAAATTTGCCTGGGCTCACCCTGGTGACGGGAATACGGGAAATTGCTACGATATCCGGGCCTGAAGTAGAATTTTGGCAAACCCTCTTTTATAGAGTTCGTTGCATGTTGAAGCGGAGTCACGTTTCAATAACCGTATAAAGAGCGGCACTTTCCCTGAGAACAAGAGTTTTTTTCTTTTACTGTCCGTAACGGATTGTAAATCCGCTAGAAAAAGGCGTTCCGATTCATTGGTTTAATTTCAGGGCTGAAGGAGAACGATGGATGCCGGTTTTAACAATTCTGTGGAGAAATTCATTCGTTAATTTACAGGAATTTTCTTTGGGGATGCATGAGGAGCCAATGTCAGATTTTTATTATAAATGAATTGTAAAAAAAATAGAAAAATTCCCTTGTGGTGGGGGATAATAATTTGGGCAGTACTTGTACTGCTTTTTTTTGCTCCTGCCGTGTTTGGAGGAAAGGTTTTAGCCCCGGTGGATTGTGTGGAATGCCTGTTCAAACCATTCGCAACTCAGCCAATGGAGGAAGTCCATAACCAATATAACGTAGATGGGGCTTCTCAATATTTACCTTATAGCTGGGCGATGCAGCAGTCCTGGCAAAGTGATGGGTATATGGGATGGAACCCTTATACTCACAATGGGACTTCACTGCCGGAAAATACCATGTTAAGCCCGGGGGATTGGCATCATTGGTTATTTGGTTTTCTTCCTTTCTGGACGGCATGGGATGCGGGAATCTTGCTGCAGTTTTTTATCGCAGGGCTGGGGATGATCATTCTACTGAAATCCAGGGGAATTCCCATTCCGTACGTATTGCTGGGAGCTGTGAGTTTCAGTTTTTATTCCCAGTTTATTATGTGGATATATGACCGGTGGCTTGGCGGAATAATCTGGGCGCCGTTGATTGTCTGGTCCCTGTTGGAAGGGAGAAGGAAAAACAAATGGGTGCATCTTCCCTCTATTCTCTTTATTGCTCTTGGATTCAGAGGAGGCCATTTGCAAGCGTGTCTCTTTGTTTTTCTTCTGGTGCTGTGCGTGTTTCTTGCGGATTGGTGGAAACGGGCAGACCGCTGGTCCTGGAAAGTTTTTCTGAAATCATCATCTTTTTATTTGATCTCCGGATTTTTGGCGGCGTTGCTTTCCTTGGATGTTTTTGTGGACACCCTGCCGCGCATGGAAGGCTGTAAAAGCTTGCCGTTTGTCTGGGGGCTGGAAAATATTCCTTTTCTGGCCACATCTGTGATGCCGACGCTCTTCGGCATTCCTCAGACAATCAGTATTTCCAAAGTGATTGGCGCTGATTTATTCGATATCAAATTTGGTGGAGGAGTTGTTTTTGTGCTGGCTGTTCTGGCATTGTTTAACCGCCGGGCACCGTTGACCGCCAAGTTTTGTTTTCTTGTCAGTTTAATTGTTTCATGCACACCTCTTTCCACTTTCCTCTATTCACGCTCCACGGTTGTGATGGCTTTTGGAATGAGCTGGCTTGCCGGATGGCAGTTATTTGACCTTAGGCGGCATCCGGTTCTTCCTATCTGGCGCAGACTTGCATGGTGGGGAATTGGGATTTTGTGTATATGGCTTGCCGTATCGGTGGCAGTTCAGTGTTTCCATGAACCATTGCTGTTAAAATTGCATAGCTTTATTGACGGAAACATAACGACTTCTCAGCAAAAATACCGTCATTCCTGGTATTTGCTCAGAAGCGAGCGTCTCCTGGACCAGCTGATGATTTGGGATTGGCGCAATGCCTTATTGATTTTACTGGTCAGCGTAGGGGGCTGGGCCTGTTCCCGCCTGAATATATCCAGCCGTTATCCGAAGTGGTGGGCAGGACTTGTGGTATTATGTACCTTTGGGGAACAAATAGTGTTTTCTTCTTCATGGATTGCCTATTCCGACAAACCGGAAAGCGGCTATCTTTATAAAGAACCGGAATGGATGTCCGAGTTTCGCGGACATGTGGGGGATGGTGCCGTTGTTATCGTCAATCCTCATAATGACTTGGATTTTTTATGTACTAATCATTTATCCACATATGGAATAAGGTTGGCCTCAGGTTATGAAACGGTGCAGCCCAGATATCTGAGACCTTTGTCGGATGGACATTATTATCCGAAAGATTATGCCATGGCCGGCATTTCTCATTTGTTGTGTGATGCCAAAGCCGGAAGGCCGTCTTTTGACGGGTGGAATCTGGTTCAGGAAACGGAAGATTTCTTCTTGCTGGAAAATCCCTTGTACCGTGGACGCTATTTTGTCCGAACCCAGGGGGAAAAGAATCATTTTTCTCCTGTTGTTCTGGATTGGAGAACGAATAATAAGATCCATGTCACCGTGCCGCCAGGAACAAAGGAATTGTCTGTTCTTGAGAGCTATTCCAGGGGATGGAGCGCCCGCACCGGGAAGGGGGAAGAGCTTCCTTTATCCAGTACTGAGCGCTATTCTATTCTTGTTTCTGTTCCGGATTCGGAACAGCAGACGGAAATCCTCCTGCAGTACCATACGCCTTACCGTGAATGGTATTACAGCATGATGGGGGGAACTGCTCTGTTTCTGCTTGTGGCGGCTCTCTTGCAGCGGCGCGTTAATATCAGGACGGAAAAGGAGGGATAGGGGACCGTCTCTCCGTCTTTTTGGGTTTCATGAAATAGCGGTCAGGGCAGGATGATGCTTTCTACCGCGGTACGTATGGTTTCATCGCCGAATTGGTCCAAGACATGTTTCAGAAAGCCCTGGGCAATCATTCTGCGCGCCGTCTGTTCCGGAATGCCCCGTGAAAGCAGGTAGAAAATTTCTTCCGGGGAAATGGAGGAAGTGGCGGAACCGTGCGAACACTGCACTCTGTCCGCCAGGATTTCCAGGCCGGGAATGGAGTTGGCTTCCGCTCTGGGGCTGAGAATGAGATTGCGGTTGCTTTGATAGGCGCTGGTGTCATGCGCGCCTTCCGCCACCAGGATCATGCCGCTGAAAATGCTGCTGGCTTCATCGTCAAGCACATTGGCATAAAGCAGGTTGCTGGAGGCTCCGCGGTAAAGGTGCTTCTGGCAGGTCCTCTGGTCCAGCTCCTTGTTTTCCTTCAGATGGTTGGCGGAAAGCAGGCGGACTCCTGCGCCGTCTCCGTTCAGGATGCAGACCGTCTCCTGTCTGGCCCAGGCTGCGCCGGGATGGCTGACGAGATGTTCCATTTCCGCGGAATCATCCGCCATAATATGGGAAAGCTCCACGGCACGGGAACGGCTGTTAAGTTCCTGAACCAGCGCGTATTTGACAGATGACGCGGAGGAAAGGTGGTATTGCTGGAGCGCTCCGCAGAATTGGCGGCCATGGTCTGCGCTAAGGTGGCGTTCCAGAATGTGCAGGCGGCTTCCGGTTTCCGCAATGAGCAGCGTAGAGGGAAAAACGGCCACGTTATCTCCGGAAATGAAGTGGAGTATTTCCAGAGGGAGAGAGATTTCCCTGTCCGCCATAATAACCAGCCCGTTGTGCTGGAGAGCCATAGTCAATGCCGACAGTTTTTCGGAACCGAGCGTTTCCGTCTCTGTTTCCAAATATTTCCGGGCGGTGTCCGGGCATTGGAGCACAAAGTCTTCCATATCCATGACGGAAAGCCCTTCCGGAAGCTCTTCCGGGATGGATACGGGGAGCCCGTTGGCGTAAACAATGCGGAGGGCCTCCGGCATGGAGGCATGTTCCCTGATGATGGGGGCCAAGGCTTCCGGCGCCACAGGGAGGGCCGCTTCAGCATGTTCCAGGGATTCGTTGCCGGGGGTGCCGAAACGCCAGGATTCCATGCGGCGGGAAGGTTCCGGAAGCCGTTCCGCCTGTTCCAGGGCATGACGGCGCCGGGCTTCAAACCATGCGGGAAGAAAGCCTGCGGAAAATTGTTCTTCGTTAAACAAGTGGTTCATTATTTCCCTCCTTATCCGATGCTGTCTTCCATTTCCAGATCAATGAGCCTGCGCAGCTCCACAGAGTATTCCATGGGGAATTCCTGAACGAGGTCGTTAATGAATCCATTGACGGCCAGAGACATCGCCGCAGCTTTCGGGATGCCCCGCTGCTGCATGTAAAAAAGCATTTCTTCAGAGACCTGGGAGACGGATGCCTCATGCTGCACCGTGCCTCCATCCCCTTTTACCGTGATGGCAGGGTAGGTGTCCGTACGGCTGTTGGCTGCCAGAAGTAGAGCGTCGCATTCCGTGTTGTTCCTGCACCCCTTAAGCCCTTTGCCCATGATTACCTGGCCCCGGTAGCTGGCGCGCCCTTCGCCGATGCTGATGGATTTGGAAACGATGTTGGACGTAGTGTCGTCCGCCGCATGGATCATTTTGGCTCCCGTATCTTGATGCTGGCCCGTGTTTGCCAGAGCGATGGAGATGACTTCCCCCCGCGCGCGCCTGCCTTTGAGCACCACAGCCGGGTATTTCATGGTGAGACCGGAACCAATGTTGCAGTCTATCCAGCGGATTTCCGCATCTTCCATGGCAAGGCCGCGCTTGGTGACCATGTTGAAGACATTGGAGGACCAGTTTTGCACGGTGACGTACTGAATTTTCGCGCCCTTGAGCGCGACCAGTTCCACAACGGCGGAGTGGAGGGTGGAAGTTTCAAACTGGGGTGCCGTGCATCCTTCCATGTACATGAGTTCCGCACCTTCATCCGCAATGATGAGAGTTCGTTCGAACTGCCCGAAATTTTCCGAGTTGATTCGGAAATACGCCTGGAGAGGATGTTTGAGTTTAACCCCTTTGGGTACGTAAATGAAGGAACCTCCGGAAAATACTGCGCTGTTCAGAGCAGAGAATTTGTTGTCTCCCGTGGGAATGACTTTTCCAAACCAGGGGCGGAAGACATCTTCATGGTGTTTCAGGCCTTCCGTGGAGTTGACGAAGATGACGCCCTGGCTGCGGAGTTCCTCCTTCATGTTGGAGTAGGCGGATTCGGAGTCGTACTGGGCTTCCACGCCCGCCAGAAATTGGCGTTCCTGTTCCGGAACGCCCAGGCGTTCGAAGGTGCGCTTTACATCCTCCGGCACGTCGTCCCAGCTTCGTTTGGGCCGTTCTCCGTCGGAGAGGTAGTAGCGGATTTGGGAGAAGTCTATTTTTTTAATATCCGGAGAAGCCCAGTGGGTGGGCATGGGCTTGCTCTCAAAAACGGCAAGCGCGTTTTTGCGGAACTGGCGCACCCATTCCGGGTCTTCCTTGACGTCGCAGATGTAGTCAATGGTGGCCTCCGTCAGGCCGTATCCGGCATCAAATTTATGGCGTTCCGGGAAGGAGAAGTTCCCCTTGCTCCGGTCGAAGTCAAACAGGTTCTGTGTGTTCCCGTTCTCTGACATGTCAGGTGTATCGCTCATGATTGATTGCCGGATTGGCGGCGTTATGCCTTTTCCGCTGTTTCCGCTTCTTTCAGGAACTCGTATCCCCTGCTTTCCAGTTCGTCCACCAGTTCTCCGCCTCCGGTCCGGACAATCCGCCCGTCAGCCAGCACGTGGACCACATCCGGCCTGATGTAGTCCAGCAGGCGTTTGTAGTGGGTGATGACCAGGAAGCTCCGGAAAGGGGAACGCATGGAGTTGACTCCTTCCGAGACAATGCGGAGGGCATCTATGTCCAGGCCGGAATCCGTTTCGTCCAGAATGGCATAGAGGGGATCCAGGAGAAGCATTTGCAGCACTTCATTGCGCTTTTTCTCTCCCCCGGAGAAACCTTCGTTAACGGCGCGTGACGTGAATTTGCGGGCCATGCCGAGCTGGTCCATTTTTGCATAGAGCGTTTTGTAGAAGGTGACCGCATCCAGTTCCTCCCCATGGGGCATGCGGGCCTGCATGGCCGCACGAAGGAAGTTGGCGTTGGAAACGCCGGGAACTTCCATGGGGTACTGGAATGCCAGGAAGAGTCCCGCCCTGCTGCGTTCGTCAATGCTCATGTCCAGCAGGTTCTGTCCGTCCAGCCAGGCTTCTCCCTCCGTTACCTCATAGTCCGGATGTCCGCAAAGAACTTTGGATAAAGTACTTTTCCCGGAGCCGTTGGGCCCCATGATCGCATGCACCTCTCCCTTGGGAATTTCCAGATTGATGCCTTTAAGTATTTCCGTGCCTTGCACGTTGGCGTGCAAATTTTTAATGACCAGACTCATGATGATGAAAGAGAGTTAGCCCTGCGGCGTGGTGATGGAACCCCTCAGGGTGATTTGGGCTTCTTCCACGCACACGTCGTCGGGCAAGTTGATGAATTCCTTCAGTTCCACGCCTTCCTTGATGGTGATGTCGTAAATGCGTCCGGTCCGGGTGTCCTGGAAGTGTCCGTGCTCAACGAGATTGGGACAGAAACGGGAAGAACTGCGTTCAAAGTTGACCTGATTGACCAGGCCGTGGTTCACCAGCGCCTCCAGGCAGTTATAAACGGTGGCCAGGGAGATGCTGGGGAGTTTTTTGCGTACCCGCTGGTAAACTTCATTGGCTGTTGGATGATCCCTTTGTTCCAGAAGAACCTGATAAACTTCCTGCCTTTGCTTGGTAAGCCTCAACCCGGAAATGACCGGCAGGGTAGAGGCAGTGCGGACGGCCTGCTTGGAATCTGTTTTGGGATTCATATCTTATTTTTCATGCTCTGCGTGGATAGTGGGGGAGGGGCTATTGTTTTGCAAGAACAATTCCTGTTATTTATTGGAGCGCGGAGAAGGACAGAAAAAGGGGCGGTCATCCCTGTGGATGGCCGCCCCTGCAGGGAGATAGAGTAATCCGTATTTTAGTTGGCGGCTTCAGATCCTTCCGGAGCCACATTGACGCGGCGGCCTTCGCGGTCAAAGAACACGCGGCCGTCCACCAGGGAGAAGATGGTGTAGTCACGACCCATGCCTACGCCCTTGCCGGGGTGCCACTTGGTGCCGCGCTGGCGGATGATGATGTTGCCCGCGATCACTTCCTGTCCACCGAATTTTTTAACGCCGAGGCGCTTGCTGCGGGAGTCGCGACCGTTCTTGACAGAACCTTGACCTTTCTTGTGAGCCATAAGATAATAAAAATTAAGGGTTGAAATTAGGCGTTGATAGCAGTGATTTCCAGCTTCGTCATGGCGCGGCGGGAACCTTTTTTCTTGTGGAAGCCCTTGCGGCGCTTAAATTTGAAAGCGATGATCTTTTTGCCGCGGAACTGGCTGACCACCTTGGCGGAGACCGTAGCTCCTTCCACCATGGGGGTGCCGACGGTCACTTTTCCGTCATTTTCCACCATAAGCACCTGATCGAAGCTTGCTTCGGCCCCCTCTTCGAGGGTATTGATGCATTCAACGTCGATCACGTCGCCCGTCTGGACGCGGTACTGCTTGCCACCTGTTTTGAAAATTGCGTATGCCATTGCTATCACTGTTAAGGTTCGCCCGCAGATGCGGGAGCCGCAATAAACCATATGACTTTATTTTAGACAAGCAAAATTTCATGAAAAAATGAGCGAATGGCATAAAATTTTTAGAAACGGCCCCGTTTTGACTCATTCCCCGGAGGAAATGAGGGAGCTGGGGAGGCAAATAGGTAAAATTTTAATGCCCGGCGAAATTCTGGGCGTGGTGGGTGAGCTGGGGGCCGGAAAGACGCACCTGACCCAGGGCATTATGGAGGGGCTGGGGAGTTCCGAGGCGGCTGCCAGCCCGACATTTTCCCTGGTGCATGAGCATGCTGACGGACGCCTGCCGGCATGCCATTTTGATTTTTACCGGCTGAAGGATGAGTCCGAGCTGACCGGCATAGGGTGGGAAGAGTATCTGGACGGAGAGACTGTGCTCATTGTCGAATGGGCCAACCTGTTTCCGGAAGCGCTGCCGGAAGAAACCTCATGGCTGCTGCTGGAACATGAAGGAAGCTGCCTGCGCCGCGTGTCTCTGGCTCCTGCGGAATAAAACGGAGATCAGTACCCGATGCTTTGAGAAAACGCTTTATCAAAGCCGGGGCTGAGCCAGATGGTATTATGCATGGCTCCGGGGAATTCCTGGTAACTGACCGGTACGGAGAAACAGTCCCGGAGCCGTTTGGCGTGGTGCGGAGGAATGACTTCATCCGCTCCCGCAGCCAGGATGCTGACAGGGCAGGCGACTTTGGGCGCGGCCAGGTCTGACCGGAAGTGGTCCGGAAGGAGAAGCCTGACGGGCAGGTATGGGAAGAGACCGCGAGCAGTTTCCAGAAGGCTGTCAAAAGGGACCAGCAGCACCAGTTTTTTCACGTGTCTGACGGAGGCTACCTGGGTAGCGACTCCGGAACCGAGGCTTTGCCCGACCAGGATGACGTCGTCCGGCGTTCTTCCGGTTTCCTTCAGCACGGAGTCAAGGATAGCCAGGGAGTCTCCCATGATATCCTGTTCCGTAGGAGAGCCGGTGCTGAGCCCGTACCCGCGGTAATTGACCAGGAGCTTGGCATGGGGAAAACGATCCAGGTAGGGAAGCATCATGGAAATATCCATGGCGTTCCCTCCGTAATATACCAGGAGGGGCTGCCCCTTTTTTTCAATAAGCCATCCGCTGAGTTTGGCCCCATTATGGTGGAAGGTGCGCCGATGCGGTTCCCAGGCGGCACGTTTTTCCAGATACGCGGTTTTGTCCTTGGGTTGGGGCGGCAGGTACACCAGGGAACGGACGGAACACTGGACGCATGCCAGAGCCAGAACCCCGGCAAGCAGAAGTGCGCACGGGATTTTCCATGTTCCCGTTTTCAGTATTCTCAGAAGATTCATGGGACGTTTTTTTCCGTGGTCATGGCTCCGGCTGTCCCGGAACGGAGCAGGGCTGTGCCCCGTTCCTGGCTGCTCCAGCCATTCAGGAAGGCCGTTTTTTCATTCGCGTCCGGGCGGCGTACGTCATTCAGAAGTATTTCCCGGGAGGCCGTTTTGAAATGCAGCTCCGCGGAAGCCGCTCCTTGGCTGTATGTTACTGTAGCCGTTTCCGGAACCCCTCCTGCGATTTCCAAAGTTCCTCTGCCGTCCCCCAGCGAATGGTAAAAAAGAGTCATGCCGGAATGGGGATGCCGGATTTCCCGTTCGGAAACGGGTTCGCTTTCCCCTTCCAGGACAATCGCCGTTCTGCTGCCGTTGGGGAACCATTCCGCCTGGACGTTATCCGTTTCAAGCGTGGCGCCTCCGCGCCCGCAGGCGGAAAGAGCCGGCAGGATGCCGGGCAGTAGGAAGAATGCTGATCGCATGGAGACAGTGTCCCTGAATTCGGTATGGAAGGCAATCTCTCTTTTTCTCTGATGGAAGCTTCTGGACGATCCATATTTTTTCTGATAGAAGGAATACGGGAACAGAGTATAAAAAATATGTTCAGCCGGATGTTTTCATGGAGTTTTGTAGTTGCAGCGTGTTTGGCGGGATTATTCCCGGCACAGTCCCGGGGCGAGGAAGAAGCTGCCCAATCCGGAACCATAGCCGTAAAAGTTCCTGCCTCCAGCCTGCTGATGGCCCGCCAGGAGACGGGAGAAACCCGGCTGGACCGGTCTTTCAGTAATGCGGAGTTGAGCATAGGCGGCAAAAAATATGCCACGGGAATCGGTACGCACGCTACGTCCATGATTCCCCTGCCCGTTCCGGAAAACCCGAAAGTTTTGAGGCTGGAAGGGGCGTGCGGCATTGATGACGGTGCGGATGGAGACGGAAGCGTGGAATTCCGCGTGATGAGCGGGTCCGAGGTTTTATGGAGTTCCGGCGTAATGAGGAGGGGGATGGCCGCGAAGAAGTTTTCCGTTCCGGTGGCGGAAAACGGCATACGGCATCTTTACCTGATGGCCGACCGGGTGGACAATAATTCCTACGACCATGCAAACTGGGTGGATCTGGCCTGGAAGACGGGAGGAAGTGGGCAGGGGAAGACGGGAACTGTGGTGAATGCCTCTGAATTCGGCATGGTTCCCGGCGTCAGAAAAGATCAGGGGCCGGCGCTGCGGGCTGCCGTTTCCGCTCTCCGGAGGCAGGGCGGGGGCGTTTTGAACATCCCCAGGGGCATTTACCATTTTTATCCGGAGGGGGCTTTGAACATGAGTTTCCATATTTCCAACCATGACCAGCCGCTGATTCATCCGGTGTGTGTGCCTCTGGCCGATTTGCGGAATGTCCGCGTGGAGGGCAATGGTTCCCTGTTTCTTTTTCACGGCAAGGTGGTTCCCCTGCTGGTGATGGACAGCGAAAATATCAGCATCAACCGTTTATCCGTGGATTACGAACGGTCCTGGTGCACGGAGGCGCGCGTCGTGAAGACGGATGACCGGTTTACGGAAGTGGAAATAGACAAAAAGGCCTACCCTTACGAAATCCGGAACAACAGGTTCGTTTTCCAGGGGAAAGGCTGGGAAGAAGGGATGGGACACTGCATGGCTTTTGAGAAGGGGACGGGACATATTATCGCCAATACATCGGACATCGGCTGGAACGGGCATGTGGAGCCGCTGGGCGGAAGCCGTCTCCGGCTGGACTGGAACCTCAGGCAGAAGGGAATCAAGCCGGGGGATACGCTGGTGCTGCGGAATTACAACCGTCCCCATCCGGGATGCGTGGTGTACCGGGCGCGGAAAACATCACTGAATGACGTATCTCTGCACCAGAGCTCAGGCATGGCCCTGCTGGTCCAGCGGTCGGAGGACTTTCACATGAAAGGCGGCGGAGTCATGGTCAGGAAAGGCACGGGGCGCGTGCACACCGCCGGAGCGGACGCGACCCATTTTTCCAATACCCGGGGCGGAATCGTGGTGGAGAAAGCCCTGTTCGAAGGGATGATGGATGACGCCATCAATGTCCATTCCACCTGCCTGGGCGTGATGGAAGTAGTGGACAGCCATACCCTGAAGTGCAAATACATGCATCGGCAGGCGGTGGGGTTTGAGGTGTTTCTTCCCGGTGAAAAAATCCGTTTCATCAACGGTCCTACGCTGGAACCCGGCGGAACGGCCACCGTGAAAACGGCAGTGAAAAAGAATTCCGCGGAATTGGTGATTACGGTGGAAGAGCCGCTCCCCTCCTCCGTCAGGGCCGGGGATGCCGTGGAGAATGCGGATTTTTACCCTTCCGTGGTTTTCCGCAACAATATCGTCCGCAACAACCGTGCCAGAGGATCTCTTTTTACAACGCCGGAGAGAGTGCTGGTGGAGGGCAATTTGTTTGACCATTCCTCCGGCTCCGCCATTCTATTGGCAGGGGATGCCCAGGGGTGGTATGAAAGCGGCGCCTGCCATGAAGTGGTGATCCGCAAAAATACATTCATTAACAACCTGACCTCGCGTTACCAGTTTACGAATGCCATTATTTCCATTTACCCGGAAGTCAAGCAGCTGGACAGGCAGAGGGATTACTATCATCGCAATGTGCTGATAGAAAATAATGTTTTCAAGACGTTCGATGTGCCGCTGCTGTTCGCCATTTCCACGGACAACCTCAAGTTCATCAATAATAAGGTCATTTACAATGACGAGTTTAAGGGATGGGGGCAGAAACCTTTCCAATTCAGAAGATGCGCCAATATTCTGATTAAAGATAACAAGGTGCTGCCTCCCCGCACATGGACCCTTGAGGACTGCAAGCTGGAAAATACCCCATCAGATCAGGTCCGCTTTGGTGGATAAGTTTTTTATTTTACGCAATATCCGTATAAACAACATTTTTTTGCGGATTGTATATCCGGTGGCAACATATTTTTCTAAGATAAAAACATCAATAACTTTTCAAAGTTGCAGAGATAAGAAGAAAAAACAAATCTATTTTCATATTTATCTATTGATATTCATATGGATATGTGATTTCTTCCTGTAAAAAAGCAGGCGGCGGATATACAATCCGCTATGTTGCCTTGCACTATGTGCAGGGGACAAAAGAGGGCGCCGGAAGGCAATGACGGGGGCATCAAATATTGGTGGATTTTACCTTTTTTGTCTTTCTTTTTTTCCCTGAATAACCAAAGTTTTTGGATTGATGAATGTTGTACTGCATTGTGCGCCATGCAGCAGGGAATGGAGGGATGTTGGAAGAAGATTTGTGAAATTGGCGGTAGCGATGCTCAAATGGCCTTTTATTACTACCTTTTATTTTTGTGGCATCATCTGACGGGTGCGGAGTCTGAATGGATGCTGAGGTTATTTAATATATTTTGGGTATTTTTATCATCCTGGTTTTTCAGAAAGGAACCAAAGGCGCTGGTGATTCTTTTGATTTCACCGTTTTTTGTTTATTATTCTAACGAGTTGCGGCCCTATATGTTGCAGATAGCGGCCTCTTGCGCTGTCTCCATGTTGTTTTGGCAGGTTAGCCGGGGAGAACCGGTAAAATTCCATGTCTTTTTTGGTTCTCTGTTTTTTTTATGTCTTACAAGCCTGACAGGGGTTGTATGGGCGCTCGGTTTTGCCGCGGCATTCATGGTCATGGCATTCCGGCAGTTTGGAGGGCGGAGGTTTCGGCGAGCCCTGCTCTGGTGGATTTTTCCATTTTCCGGGTTGGGAGCATATTATCTTTACACTCTTTTCTTGGGCGCCCGTGCGGTTTCCATATCTTCCTCCTGGATAGTCAATGCATGCGCTTCCATGTACGAGTTATCGGGATTGGCCGGCATGGGGCCTTCCCGTCTAGAATTGAGGATGTGCATGACTCCTGATGCTTTATGGAATATGAACGGATTGGGGGCAGGGATGATCTCCGGCGCCATTCTTCTGGCCGGTTCTGCCTGCGGCATCATTTTGTGGAATAAGCGGGCTGAGAGGCCCTTGGTTCCTGCTTTGCTGGTGTTGATATTGTTTCCAGGGGCCGTATTCCTTTATGGAACGGAAATGATGGATTTCCGTTTTTCCGGACGGCATTGCGCGCCGTTATTGCCTGTATTGTGTCTGGCCTGGTCCCTGGTGGCGTCATGGGATTGGTCGTTCCCCAGGATTGCCCAAACTATCCTGTTCCTATTAATGATGATTGTTTGGGCGGTGAGCGATATTCGTATTCGTTGCAATGATTTGTATGGCCGTGAAGATTTCCGCTCTGCGGTATCTTATTGCAAATTATTGCAGAGCAGTCATGTTGACATTTTACTTTTATGCAATGGAGCCGGAAAGGAGTTTTATGGATGGATTCCCGGCCCGTTAAAGGACAAATGGTCTGATTATAAGGTGATCGTAGTTTCCCGGCCATCCGATTATGCTGCTTTTCTCCAGTCCATAGAGTCTTCCGGCAAGTATGAACGTTCCGAATTATGCCGGGGGTTTGTCGTCTATCGGCGGGGTGGAATCTCCCAACGAGAGGGGTATTGATGTTTTTGCTGTTGTTTCAACATTTTGAGAAGAGACAGTGTCATTATAGAAATGATGGATATTTCTTCCCGCCTGGTCAAAAGATGCAGGAAATTTATTGAACCGTACCGGGTGACGGACGGCAGGGGATTCAAGTTGTCCCGCTATGATCCCGGCGATCTCGGCAAGCTGGGCAAAGACAGCAAGAAAGAGGCTGTGGATAAGCTGGAAAAGGGCATCGAATTGCTGGAGCAGCTTCAGGAAGTATTGTATGCCAGCGAGTCTCATGCGCTGCTGGTGGTGCTGCAGGCGATGGACAGCGCGGGAAAGGATGGCATTGTGAAGCATGTGATGGGAGGCGTCAATCCGCAAGGGTGCGTAGTCAGCAGCTTCAAGCAGCCTTCCACGCTGGAACGGAGCCATGATTTTCTGTGGAGGTGCGTAGCGCGCCTCCCCAGGCGGGGGATGATTGGCATTTTCAACCGTTCCTATTATGAAGAAGTCCTTAGCGTGCGCGTGCATCCGGAGTTTCTGGCCGGAGAGGGATTTAATCCCTCCCATGCCAAGAGTGCTTTCTGGGAGGAGAGGTTCAGATCCATCAATAACCTGGAACGCCACCTGCTCGCCAACAGGACGAGCATTGTGAAAATATTCCTCAACCTTTCCCCAGAGGAACAGAGAAAGCGCCTTTTGGCACGGCTGGATACTCCGGACAAAAATTGGAAGTTTTCTGAAGGGGATATTCACGAACGCGAATTCTGGGACCAGTACCAGAAAGCGTATGAGGAGATGATACGCCATACTTCTTCCCGGGAGGCTCCATGGTATGTGGTGCCGGCGGACAACAAATGGTATTCCCGGCTCGTCTGCTTGTGCGCCATTGTGGAGGCCCTGGCGGAGATGAGGCTGGAATATCCGAAGGTTTCCGGGGAATTGAAGGAGTTCTTTCCCAAATTCCGGGAGGAACTGGAACGCCCCCTGTCCAGGGGCGGGGATTAGAGCGGCATTCGGAAACGCGGAGAGAAAAACGGCGCGTCAGAGGGAGATTGCCCTCCTTCTGCTGCGCCGGCGCATTCCGTGCCATTGGGGCAGGCTCCGTTTCCGTCAGCGTCTGCGTTCCCAGGATTGCACCTTGCCGTTGATGAAAAGCACGTATCCGGTGTTTACCGGCACATAGGTGACATCATTGTAATAAGGATAATAGGGACGGTAGAAGCCCGGCCCCCAGTAGGGACCGCCCCAGTAGGGGCCGGCCCAGAAAGAGGGGGGAGGGGTGTAAACCGGCTGGAGGGAGGAATAAATCCAGCGGGTGGCGGATTTCCCGTTAAGGTGGCCTTCCGCTACGGCGGAGGGGTCCCCCCAGGCCAGGAAAACGGCCGGCGGAGACATTCCTTCAGCAATTTGTCCGGATTCCACCAGTGTTTTCTGGCTGGGCGGGAGGGAATTGAAAAGGGCCGGGTTTTTCTGGATGCGCGATGCCGGGGTGGACACGCAGGAAGCAAGGCACAGAGCGGCGGACAGGGTAGTGAAAAGTAACTTCCAACTCATGATGTACATACGGATAACACTCACTTTGACTCTTGCCAAGGGTCTTTTGTTGAGTAAAATGTACGAACACGTTATGAAAGCGCTCCGCAATCTGGCTTTAGCTCTGATGGTTCCCGTTCTGGCTTCTTCCCTGTCCGCAGCGGAAAAGCCGGAAATAGTTGACGAATATCTCCCGGTCGGCAAAATGGCGGAAGCCGCCGCCGTCAGCGTTGTGCTTGATGAAAGCCTGCAGCCGTTTATGGAAAAGATAGACGGCGTTTTCGCCTCCCTGCCCGACAAGGACAAAAAGGAGCTTGTCGGCCAGATTGTCCCCGGCCAGCCCGTTCCTTATGATGAGCGCCTGGGCTGGACCAAAGACGAATATGCCAAGTACCTGGAGTGCTGGAAGCTGAAGCAGGTGCAGGAAGTGGCCCCTGTGGCCCTGGGTATTTTCGCCTCGGGGGAACGGAATATCTGGGATTTGGCTGCTGTGGCGCAGCAGGGGCCGCTGCCGATGAGCACGCTGAAGTATGATTCCAGCACCAAGTCATGGATTTCTCCCAACGGAACCCTGACCCTGAAAGGGGACGTGTCCTATGACGAGCTGAATGTATACGGCGCATGGAGCGGCAAGGAATGGACAATGGAAAAGAAAACCATTCTTTCCACCCTGACGGAGACTATCATTGCGGGCAAGACCAAGGACGGCAAGTATGCCTATTTCGTTTACAACATGTCTGAAAAGAACCCGGACAACGTTGCCATTGCCAACCAGTCCATCGTTCTGCGTGTTCCCGTCACCCGCATCGCGGGTGACCCTTTGCTGGAAAAGGCCAAGGCCAAGGCCCGCCAGTAGGGATATGATGTTCCTTTCATTTCCGGTAAGACAACAATGCGTATCATCAGCGGAAAGGCCGGCGGCATAACCCTGTCTGTTCCCAAAGGGGAGGTTCGTCCCACGACAGACCGGGTCAGGGAAGCCGTTTTTTCCATCCTGAACCCGCTGATGGACCAGGCCGACGTGCTGGATTTATTTGCCGGGTCCGGCGCTTTCGGCCTGGAGGCCCTCAGCCGTGGGGCCGGAAACGCCCGCATGGTGGATTTTTCCCGTCTCTCCTGCGCGGCGGCCAGGGCCAATCTCGTCAAGACGGGCTTGGAAGGCGGAACTGTCATCCAGGGAGATGCCGTCCAGTTCGTGAAAAGGGAACTGCTGGCCGGCAGGAAGTACGATATTATTTTTGCAGATCCTCCTTATTGCAAGGGGCCGGCGGACCGCGACTTTATTGTTGAACTGGCGGAGGCCGGAGTTGCCGGACTATTGAAGAGTGGTGGCGTGTTTATTGCGGAAGTGCAGGAGGGCTGGGGTACCGGAAGGGAAGGCGCCGCGGAAATTGACGGCCTGAATCTGGTGGATACCCGCCGGTACGGGAAAAATATGCTGCTGTTCTACCAATTGCCTGAGAAGTAAGATGAAAGCCTTCCTGTTTTCCCTCTGTTACAATATCCTGTATACCGTCGGGTGGTTGGTAACGCTGCCTTCCTATCTGCTTAAGCAGAAGAGGAGAGGCGGATTCGGCACGGGGCTTCTGGAGCGTTTCGGGCTGTACCGGGTCTCCTATAACCGGGAGCCGAAAGGGGTGTTATATGTGCATGCCGTGAGCGTGGGTGAAGTGGTGCTGGCTCTCAAGTTTCTCCGGGCGTGGCTCCGGGAACGCGGAGGTTCCGCCGTGCTGGCCACCAGTACGGCTACGGGGCATGCTACGGCGGTGAGTGCGCAGATTCCCGGCGTGCGCGTGATTTACGCCCCCTTTGACCTTCTGGGTCTGCCGGGGAGGTGTTTTGACCGTTTTGAACCGGAGGCCATTGTCCTGGTGGAGGCTGAGTTGTGGCCGAATTTTGCCCGTGCAGCCAAGGTGCGCGGCATACCCATGGCGATGATTAATGCCCGCATGTCCGCCAGGTCCGAGAGCCGCTACCGCGCATTTAAATGGATTTCAAAGTATTATTTTTCCTTCCTTGACGCGATGGGCGTACAGGACAAGGGGGATGTCCGGAGGTTTGAATCCGTGGGCGTGCGTTCCTCCATCATCCACGTGACGGGAAGCATCAAATTTGACCAGCAAATGGCGGAACGCAGGGAGGCTAATGCGGAGTTTGCCTCCATTTTGGACAAACTGAAACGCGGCAAGCCTGTAGTGCTGGCCGCCAGCACGCATGACGGGGAGGAAGTTCTGATCGCAGAAGCGGCGCGCAAGGCGGGAGGCTTCCCCCTGATCGTGCCCAGGCATGCGGAACGCCGCCATGCCGTGGTGCGGGAACTGGAGGCCCAGGGCTGGCAGTGCGTGCTGCGGACTGATGGCGAGATTCCGGAAACCCTGAAAGATCATGTTTGCTACATCGCGGATACGACAGGGGAATTGAGGGACTGGACCGCTCTGGCGGATGTAGCCGTGATCGGAAAAAGCTTTTTGGCGGACGGTGGACAGAATCCGGCTGAAGCCGTCGCCTGTGGTGTGCCCGTGCTGACGGGGCCTCATATGGAAAATTTCGATGCACTGGTTCAGCTGCTTGAAGGAGTGGACGGAATTGCCAGATGTGATGAAAACCGCTTGGCGGACGTGCTCAAGGAGATGCTGGACAACCCCCTGCTGGCTCATGCCCAGTCTTCCCGCGCCCAGGTGGCGTTGAAGGCCCATTTCGGCGCTACCGCCCGGACCATTCGCATGATCTGCATCATGCTCAAGATTCCTGTTTGATATCGGGGGCTTTTTGCCCCCGGGGTTCCGGCCTGGAATGGGGAGGAAGGGCGAAGACTTCCCCCTGCGGAGCATCAATGATGATGTCAAAATGCTGGAAAGTATCCACGCCGATCTGGTATCGGCCCCCTGTTCCCGTTACGGCGAAGGAAAGGCCGTCCATTTGGAAGTCCGGTCCCATGCGGAGCGTGGAGGGGATACCCAGTTTCATGACAGTACAGTCCCCATTGTGTCCGTTAATGTCGGTCGCCTTGGTGGTGAGCTGATTGCCGTTCGGATCCGCGGGCCACTGTTTCAGCGGGGCCATGGAAAGAGAAGAGCCGGAGTCAAGAGCCAGCGGGAAAGTGTCTCCTCCCCGGGAACAGCGGATGTAAAAAATTCCGGAAGGATCACGTTCCACATCCAGCGGTTTCATGTGTTGGGGGAAGCGGGAGCGTTCCAGAAACTGCAGGGAAGCATTCCTGACGGACAGCAGGAACGGAGAGAACCCCAGGTAGTTGATGCCCAGGATGCCGTCTATCTTCACCTGCATGTCCTTTTGCAGGGGAGTAAGATCCAGGGCAAGGCCGAAGAAGTTTTTAATATGAAGCCCGCCCATGGAGAAGGACCGCATGGCAAATAGCCGTGGTGCGGCACGGACGTTGGAACCGGGGGCGATTTGAACGTCTTCAAGCGGCAGGCCGGGAAAATTCTTTTTGATGAATTTGATGTCAAATGTGGTGTGGGAGGCCGCCGTGTCCACAATAAGATTGCATGGGACTCCATTGACAGTGCATTGCGCTACAAGAAGCTTGCTGTGGGCATCCCTCTCCAGCTTTACGGGCTTCAGGTCAGTAATGGACACGGCGGGACCGCCTTGAGCAGGAACCGGCTGTTCTTCTGCGGATAAGGGAAGCGCCCCCAATGCCAGAAGAGCCAGGAAAGTTCGGATGAGGCTGCGTGAAAATAGCATTCTTCACCATTAGGTGCGTTTTTGCAGTTTGACAAGCCAATTTTGACGGTGAATCAGTCATGGCTACGGTGGTTGGGTTTGTGGCGGCGTTCCAGTTCCACGCGGTCTTCATAATTCCGGGCCTGCACTTTCCGGTCTCTTTTTCCGGCCCGTTCCACGTTCATTTGCCTTTTTTTCTGACGTTTGGCAAGCCGGGCGATTTCATTTTCCAAATTCAGGAAGTTTAAGTACCGCTCCTTGTCCAGCTTCCCCTCGTCCACGGCTTTCCTGATGGCGCAGCCGGAATCTTTACCGTGGCTGCAATCCGCAAATTTGCATTCATGGGCCAGCTCCGTCAAATCCGCAAAGCTTTCACGGAGGGTATGTTCATCAGTCCACATCTGGATTTCCCGTATGCCGGGGTTGTCAATCAGCAAACCTCCATGCTTGAGGAGCACCAGCTCCCGCGCCACTGTCGTATGGCGCCCTTTGCCGGTTACTTCATTGACTTCACCCGTCCAGAGCCATTCATCCCCCAGCAGGGTATTGACCAGGGTGGATTTTCCAACGCCTGAGGAGCCGACGATGCAGATGGTTTTTCCCTTGGAGAGGCATTTGCGGAATTCCGTGATTCCCCTGTTGTGCAGGGCGCTGATGCTGATTATGGCGCATTCCGGGGAGAGCTCCCGCAGAATCTGCATGGCTTTTTCCACTTCCTCCCTGGAAAAAAGATCCGTTTTGTTAAGCAGGATGAGAGGAGATGCTCCGCTGCGGCGGATGAGTGTAAAGTAGCGCTCCATGCGCCTGGGGTTGAAGTCCGTTCCCGGCTCCGTCACTACGGCCACGATATCCACATTGGTTCCCAATACCTGTTCCGCGCTGCTTTTCCCAGGAGCTTTGCGGGAAAAACAGGTCTGGCGCGGGAGAATGGAGCGTATGACGGCTTCGTCTCCCGCTTCTCCCGGATCAATCGCCACCCAGTCTCCAACAGCGGGCAGTTCCGCATCCGTTGCCGCATCATGCCAGAGTTTGCCGCTGACGACGGCGTCCACATCTTCCCCGCCGTCCAGAAGAGCAGTGAAGTTGATTTTTGTTTCCCGGATAAGACGCCCCGGCATCCAGCCTGGTTTGGCAACGGCGTCGAAAGCGCGTTGAAAGTGGTCGTTCCAGCCTAAATCCTGAAGAGTGACGGGCATGAAAATGGAAAATGTAGTTTTGGGAAAGGCCGCCGGCATTTACATGCCGACATCGGATCGTGGGGCAAACCTTCTTCCGGTTCAAGCGTGGAACGGGTCTGCCGTGCGCCATGACGGAGCTTTTCCCTGTGCGAGACGGCATGCGCGCTCAATGATTTGAAAGGCAATTTGCGTTTTAGGCGCTTTTTCCAAAAGCTCCGTCCGGTCCGGGTAAACGAGCAGCACTTCATTTTCAGAGGAGTTAAAACCAATGTCACTGCGGGAAACGTCGTTGGCCACAATCATGTCGCACCGCTTGCGTTCCAGTTTGCCGCGCGCGTAATTTTCCACGTCATGGGTTTCCGCCGCGAAGCCTACCAGAATGCCTCTGAAGCCGAATTCCGCGCGCATGGAGCCAAGAATATCCGCAGTACGTTCCAGTTCCAAAATCATGCGCTCCCCCGTTTTCTTGATTTTGCGGTCCGGAACGGAAACGGGGCGATAATCCGCTACGGCGGCGCTGAGGATGGCGGCGTCGGCGTAGGGAGCCTGGTTTTTGACAGCATCATACATTTCCCGTGCACATTCAACCGGCAGGAAGTCCACGCCGTGCGGGATGTCCAGGGAAGTGGGGCCGGAGATGAGAAGGACGCTGTGGCCTTCGTGAACAGCCGCTTCCGCCAGGCAATACCCCATTTTTCCGGAGGAGTGGTTGGTGAGGTATCTGACGGGGTCAATAGCTTCCCTGGTGGGGCCTGCCGTGATAAGAAAACGCATGAGAGGCATTATGCGGAATCACGGGTAAAAGTGAAGAGTGATCTTGTGCAGCTGCGCATTATGTTCCGGCTTGACTCCTTCCCGCGATTGGGGGAGTTATGAAGGCGTGATTTATTGGGATAATAACGCTACCACACCGCTGGCCCCGGAGGTTTACGAGGCCATGGAGCCGTTTTTAAAAGAACGGTTTTTCAACCCGTCCGCTGGTTACGGCTGTGCCAGACATGTGCGTGAGGCGGTGGAGGAGGCCCGTGCGGCCGTTGCCGCCCTGTTGGGCGCATTTCCTTCGGAAATTGTATTTACTTCCGGCGGAACGGAGGCGTCTAATATGGCTTTCCGCCAGATGGCCGGGGAGCGGGAGGGAGGGATAGGCGTTTTGTCCACGGACCATGACGCCTCCTTGAAGACGGCCCTGGCCCTGGGCAGCGGCTGTGTCTGCCCTGTGGACAGGGAAGGGCGAGCGGTTCCGGAAAAATGGGAGTCCATGTGCGCAGGGGGCGTGTCCGGCGTTTCTTTTGCCTGGGCCAATAATGAGACAGGCGCATTGCAGGATGCGGCGGTTTTGTGTTCCTCCGCCGGGAAACATGGAGTTCCCGTGCATTTGGATATAGTGCAGTGCGCCGGAAAAATTCCCGTGGATTTGCATGGAATGGAAGTGGATTATGCTTCCGTATCCGCACACAAATTCCATGGCCCCAAAGGGATTGGATGTCTGTACAGGAGAGCGGGGGCTCCTTTTTCCCCTTTGCTGTTCGGGGGGGGGCAGGAGTACGGTTTGAGGTCCGGCACGGAGAATGTTCCGGGAATCATTGGTTTTGGTGCGGCGGCGCGGGCGGCATTGAGGCACTTGGAGGAGGACGCCGGACGGCTGTCCCGGATGCGGGATTCTTTTGAGTCTCTCCTGCGGGCACAGGTGGGCGGCGTGACGGTGCATTCCGGCGGAACGGAACGTATTCCCAATACTTCCAATCTGGCGTTTGACGGATGTACGGCGGAAGCGCTGATGCTGTTGCTGGAACCTGCCGGCCTGCTGTGTTCGGCTGGGTCTGCCTGCCATACGCTGCAGCCGATGCCTTCCCACGTGCTGACGGCCATGGGATTGTCTGATGAGGCGGTACGTTCCTCCCTGCGTTTTTCCCTGTCTTTCATGACGACGCAGGAGGAGGTGGAACAGGCTGCCGCCCTGGTGGGCTCCGCCGTTCGGAAGGTGCGCGGCGTTCAGTCTTCGCGTACCGGCCCGGTGCTCGTGTACAGGCCAGAATGGAAGGGCTGAGAGGCTGGGGCGCTTTTACAGAAAGCCGTTTGTGTTCCATGACACCGGAGCTCAGTATCAGCGGCTCCCTCCCTATCAATGCTTTTACAGATGTTTATGAGGCGATTCTATTGCGGCAGAAATATATTGCGGATTTTTTGCTCATTCGCGAATCGACTTAAAATTTAAACGTGACGCCCATATTGACGTTGTGGCGCACTTTGTCCGAAACGTCCGCGGCATAGTCGGCATAGACGCTCCACTGTTCCGTGATGCTGTATCCGATGCCTGCGCCGAATACGCCAGCGTCCCTGTCCATTTTCCAGCCCCTTACCCTTATGAAGGAAGAGCCGAGCATGGCGTTTACTCCGTAGCGGTCGTCGCAAAATTCGTGCGTGTAGAACATTCTGCCCGTAAAGTAGAAGCCGTTTGAAAACGCGTAAGTGCCCTCGATTCCCACAAGCGACTTCACGCTTGTATAGTTTTCTGATTCCGCGCTCATGCGTTCTTCCCCGCTTTTTTCCGTGAACGACGGGTTCATCAGGAAGTCCGCGTTTACGCCGATTGTGGGTTTCAGGTAAAATCCGGTGTCGGCAAAAGGCTTCCACGCGTATCGAACGCCCGTGAAGACACCGATGAGGTTTGAATTCCAATCGGCTTTGCTTTTGTTCAGGATGTTCATCCTTTCGGCTTTGTTCATGCCGAAAGCATAGGTCGCGCCGAAGTACCAGTCAAAGTTGCCGAAGAACCGCCAGTCGGTGTAGGCGTTGACCGCAAGGCTTTGGGTTTCCGCCTTGCCGCAGTTGCCCTTGCCTGACGATTTTGCCTGAAAACCGCCGAAGCCGAAGCCCGCAAGAAACGTGTTACCCGCCGTGTATTCAAAATTCACCAAGCCGCCCGAAATATAGTCGCTCGACCCATCCATGTTTTCATCGCCGCCGTAGGTGGCAAACCTGTTTATGTTGCGGACGGTAATGCCTGAAAAACGCCCCCCCGAAACTTCCGTGCCGCTGCTTTTTGCGCCGAGGCCGTCGATTGCCGCGCTCGTGCGGTTGAGCGTGTCGAGGTGGATTATGTCGGCAAGATCCATGTTCATGCGCACGCTGTGCACTACCGACTGCGGAAGTATCGCACCCAGTGTGCCGCTTTTTACCATTGCGGCGAAATTACGTTTTTTGGTAACTGCCTCCTCGTTCGCCGCGTCGTCGCCGTCGATGTATTCAAGATCGTCGTAGGTTTTTGCCAACGCCTTTTCGAATTCGTTTGTCGCAACTGCTTCGGCAAGATAGGTGTTCTTCTTGATTTCGTAGCCGACATTGCTGCCGACGTTGACGTACTTCACGGTGATGTAGGTGTTTTCAAAAGGATCCAAGTCGCCGTCGATCATGCCCGAAATGTTGTTCGAGACGACGTCGTGCGTGCCTTTCAAGGCGGTTGCGGCGGTGAGGCTTCCCGAAGAGTCGTCGGTTGCGGAGAAACCGAAGATGTTGTCGTAGTGGTTGTTGATGGTGCCGCGCAAGCCATTGCCCGCGAGTGTCCCCGCGCTGATTACGGTCGCGGCTGAGGAGTTTATGCCGAAGTCTCTGATTATCGTAAGTCTGTTCCCGCCCGCCGAAACTGACCCCGTGAGTGTTGCCGAACCGGCGTTTGTCAGTATGAGGTTTGTCGTCGAAACGATGTCGCCGCTCACAGTTTTGCCGTCAAGCACATGGACATTCGTACGGCTTACGCGGATGTTGCCGACATCGCCGACTACCAGTCCGTTAGTGACATTTGTTGCTGAGATGTCGCCAACGGCGTTGTTTACCCTCGCCGAATTAACCAAGTTGAACGAGACGTTGCCGTTTGCGTTTTCGATTGTCACCAAAACGGCGTTTGAAATGTTTGCTGATGTCTCGACTGTGTTGACGTTAATATACCCCGAATCCTGGCCCGACGTACCGATTTCGAGCGAACCCACTGATGCGGTAATGTTCAGGCCGGCAACCGAGTCGAATTTCATTTTGCCTGAAACCGTGCCGATTGTTGATTCTGTGAAAAGATGGCTACCCTCGATATTGCCGTTGACGACTACATTGTATCCGTTGTCTAGCATCATGCCGACGTCCGCCATGATGTCGCCGTTTATCGTCGCTCTGCCTTCGAATGTCAGATAGAGGTTTTTCGAGCGGATTGCCTGGGCGATGGAGTGTTCGTTTGCAGCGATTGCCGAGATTTCCGAACCATCGAACATTTTTAAGTAAAGCTCGTTTTCCGTCCAAATTCCGTAGGCGTTGAAGCGTGCGCTTGAGGATAGGATTCTGCCGCCGAGGTTGATGTCAGCGTTATCGGCGAAAATACCGGTTGCCAATCCGTTTTCAGACGAAACCGTAATGTTGCCTATGATGTTTTCACTTTGGCCCGATTTTGTAATGGAGTTTGCAAAGATACCCGTGGCATCTGCGCCGCCTGAAACCTCCAAATTATCTATCCTGATGTTTTCGAGTTTTCCGGCTGTGGGAACGGGGGTATCTATGCCTCGCGCGGCGATTATGCCTGTTGCTGTTGCGTTTCTCGCGCTTACTTGCATATCGGATATGGTGAGGTTGCGGCCGCCCTCCGTCAGATGGATACCGGTTGCACTGGTGTACCCCTCTACTGTGATTGCATCTGCTGTCAAATCGCGCTTGACGCTTTTTGCGTATATACCCGTTGCTTCGCCCTGCGTGCTGCCCGAAGTGATTGTGTTATTGATGTCGAGTCCGCCTACGGAAAGCGAGTAGATGTCGCCCGCCGCAGAGGGGTCCTTGGCCGCGTTTTTACCAACTTTTACACCGAAGGCGTCTTTTGCTGTTACGTAAATTTGGCCCGAATAGTCATTTTTGAGCGAAACGTCGTCGCTGCCGAGCTGGTTGGCCAGTATACCTATCCCCGTGCCTTGTTTTGCCTCGATTGTAAGTGAGCCCGAAATCGTCATCGCCTGCCCGTCAGAACTGCTCGACGTGTTCACACCCACGATGTAGGCGTCGTCGCCGATTGTTTTTGCGGAATTCCCGTCCACATTGTAAATTCCCGAAATTTCGAGGTCTGTAATTTGACCGCTGGTCTTGATGAGTCCGAAATCTTTATCAGTCTCGATAGAGGAAACGTTCCCGAATCTATAATATCCACTTCCGCCCAGAACGCCTGAAGAACCTGTGGTTGTCTTGTTGTCCCACAAATACGAGTTTTCCCTTACAGTGCTGTTGCTGCAACTTATGTGGCCTTGGTTTTCGATTCTGATTGTGTTGGTGAGGCGGTTTCCGAACAGATCAAGACGGGACTGGGAATCCAAAATAAGGATTAACCCCGTGCCGCCTTTATCAAAGTCCCCCGATGCGCCCAAACGCGAATTTTCCAATTTCAGCGTCGTGTTGTTTCCCTCAGAAGTCGGCTCCACATATTTAATGCGGATCGAATCTGGAGATGTCCAAACGTCTTTTAAGATAATTTCTTTTGTGTCTCCGAATATTTCCGAAGTCCCAGGGACTGTGCTCCCGGGGGTTATTGGTTCTTCCGGAGTAATGCGGTCGGCAACCGTATTGCCCTTGCCTGTTATCACAAGCGTTTCAGAGGAGGAATCGTAGTTGTATGTTTGGGCGCAGGCAATACCAGCTGTCGCCAACAGGGAAGCAGCAATCTTTTCCATGTTTATTGCAGAAAATCTATGGTGTTTTTCGTTTATTTATACAATTCTGAAACAAGCCTGACTTTACTCATTTCCAAATACTAAATAAGTAATCCCCTTTTTCAGATAAATTCAGGGGATGGTCAAGTATAAACTGTTATCAGCTCAAAAATGGTGTGACCGGCCATAAATCACGGTAAGGGTGAATCCCTAAGTAATCGTAAGGGTCATGGATGTGCAGGGACGGCGGCCGTGTTGTCGGGTTTGCCTGCCTGGCGGGGGAAGGGGAACAAGCCGCTCTGTTTGTGGCGCCGGAGCGCCAGTGTGAAGGAATAGGCGCAGCGTTGCCGGACTGGGTGAAGGAACAAGCAAGGGAATGCTGACGGTAGGGGCCTGTGAAGAGAATGCCCGCGCCCGCGCATTCTATCGGCGCGGAGGGTTTGAAGAAATCGGCTCCAGGGAAGATGAGCTGACGGGAAGCCGGGAGTACTGGACGGAATGGAAAGGAGAGAGTATATGATCATCAAAAAAAGGCGGAAGTTCCGATGAACTTCCGCCCCCTGTAAAGCAGGCCGGCGTCAGGCGAGTTCCACCTTGACGCCGCTCTTTTCAATCTGGTCGGCCATTTCCGGAGAAAGGGCCTCATCAGTGATGAGCATGGAAACCTGGGAGGGCTCAACGGTATAGAATGCCGGGTTGTTCGCTACGCTGGTGGAAGGCATGGCGATGATTACCTTGGCATCCACGGGGATGACGCTCTTGATGAATTCGGATTGCAGCATGTTCTTGTATCCGGCCCCATGCTTGGGGGAGTAGCAGTCCGGCGTCAGCACGACCATGTCAATGCTCAGGGATCCGGCGGCCTTGGCGGCGTCCTGCCCTACATAGACCAGGGCTTCACGGTCGAAGTGCCCGCCCGTGCAATAGAAACTCAGGTTCGGAATGCCTTCAAGCCGGGTCAGCAACGTGGGGTTGTTGGAAACCACATGCGTATCCTTGGAATTGATGTGGTTGCATATTTGGTAGCCCATGGTGCTGCTGTCAATGAACATAACCACGGAAGCGGGAATATTCTGAACGGTTTTTTTTGCAATCCTGATAGACACATCGTCTTGAGTGACAATGTCTTCATGGAGGGATTTATGAGTAAGCGCCAGAGCGCCGCCGTGGACGCGCTTGAGGAAGCCGCGTTTTTCAAGGTTAATCAAATCATTGCGGACCGTTTCATCCGTGACCTTCATCTGTTTGGCCAGAGCGATGGTCCTTGCAGCTCCATGTTCAGCCAGCGTTTTCAGAATGAACTCCTTGCGTTGGGATGCTAAATACATTTGATTTTGTTTTTCTATGTAGAATGTTTACACGTTCTAGGCGTTAAGTTGTTTTTTAACAATTTTTCACTGGAACAGTCAAGCGTTAGAAATTCTAAGTTTTGATTGTTATTGTGAATAATGCAGATTTTATAATGGTGTGACAACTGAATACCGAGAAATGTACAAAAATAATTTCAAGATGCACAAATTTGTTATCGTTATGACAGATTTTATCAATCTGGAATGATGATGGAGGCAGGATCAAAGTTGGGAGTGGGGAGCGAAAGCTGGAGATGGCGCAGTTTTTCTACCATCAGACGGGCGACAACCAGATTTCTGTACCATTTCCGGTCTGCCGGGATGATGTACCAGGGAGCTTCCGGAGTAGACGTTTTTTCAATGAGATCCTGGTAGGCTGTCTGGAATTCATCCCAACGATTCCGGTCATCCAGGTCATCCATGCAGAATTTCCAAAGTTTATCCGGGTCCTGAAGTCTGGATTCCAGCCGTTTTTTCTGTTCTTCCTTGGAGATGTTCAGGAATAGCTTGATGATGACGGTTCCTTCTTCCGCAAGCATGGATTCAAAGTCGAGGACATGCTTGTAGCGGCGTTTCCAGACTGGGTCCGGGAAGATTTTTTTCACGCGGACGGCAATGATATCTTCGTAATGGGAACGGTTGAAGATGGCGATCTGCCCTTTGGCGGGGACTTCCTTGTGAACGCGCCACAGGAAATCGTGGTCCAGTTCCTCAGTAGTGGGTTTTTTGAAGGGGACTACGTGCAGCCCCTGCGGATCCACCCGGGAGAAGACATGCTTGACGCAGCCGTCCTTGCCCCCTGCATCCATGGCCTGAAGAATAACCAGAATTTTGTGCTTGTGCTGGGCAAAAAGTTTTTTTTGCAGTTCCTGCAGTTCTTCCCTCAGTTTGTCGAATTCAATCAGGGATTCTTCCTTGGTTCCGGAGAAGAGAGATTTGTCATCCGGAGAATAATCCTTTAAACGCAGTTTTTTGCCCGGAGGCACCAGGTAACGGTTCATCGTACGCGAAGTTAGTGTTGAAGATGAGGGTGAGGAGGGGGAAGATGTTTTCACAGCGGCATGTTTGGAAGGAAAGCCGGGCCCGAAGAATTGCTGAAGGGCGTTTTTGATGACTTTCCTTTTGAATTTGGGGAACATTTCCAGTTTGAGATTCTGGAGGGGAATCCATTTCGTTTTTGAAAATTCGGGGCTGCGGTGCAAATCCGTTTTAGGGCGTCTGGTTTTGCAGCGCACAAGAAAGTAGGTTTGTTCCTGGCCTATCCAGCGCGTAACTTTACGGTTGCCGGAAGGGTATTTGTAACGCAGGCCGGGCAGGCGGCTGACAATGGTGTATTCCGTGGGGCGCAGGCCCACTTCCTCCCATACCTCCCGCGCAAGAGTCTGTTCAATGCTTTCGTGTTTAATGACGCCTCCCTGCGGAAAGTGCCAGTACGGGTTGCGGCCGCTGTCCTTGCCCAGCAATACGCAGCCTTCAGCGTCCATGATGATGGCTGCTGCGTTGAGTCTCCAGTTTTTTGCTGTGGGGGGGGTATCCATGGCAGGAGGAAAGGCTTCTTAATCCGCAGTTTGATCCGGTGTTGCCGGCTTTCCGTTTTCCGGCGCGGAGGCTTCCGGTTCATCCTGCCAAATGAAATGTTCCAGCTGGATGCGGCGCGCGTAAGCCGCTGCTTCCCTGGCTCTGGGGCCGGAAGTCTGCGCCAGTTTTTTTGCCAGCGCCAGGGCTCCGTCCCAGTCCTGAAGCTGGCCCAGCAGGCGGATGGAGGCGAAGCCGGCGTTGTAGAACCAGTGCCAGTCCCTGCGTTTGTTGGCGGAACTTCCGCTGGGCGTATGGGCCAGAATGGAGGCATAGTCATCCAGCGCCTTTTTTTGTTCGTTCATCCGTTCATAGAACTGGGCCCGCTGGGTCAGAGCCTTGAATTTCCAGGCCAGTCCCAGGTTGGGTGTGTCCAGGATCTCCGTACAGAGGTTGATGGCCCTGCGAAGAGTGTCCGAATGGGCATCTTCCTTAGCTACCCAGGCATCCGCCTGGATGGAGAGGGCCAGCAGGCGCATGTAGCGCGGCAATGGGGAGGAAAGCAGGTTTTCCAGGGCGGCGATGCATTGGTCCGCTTTCCCCATGCGCAGCAGAACGGAGGCTTCTTCTATTCTGGCAGGCTGGGCGAAGGGGGTGTCCCCCGCGCCCAGGGTTTTGAAGATGTTCAGGGCGGCGTTCAGCGTGCTGCCGGCATTGCTTTGCTGGGCGGCTTTTCCTGCCAGAAAGAGGGCTGCCGCCTGAAGAGGGCTGTCAGGATATTTGGAGGGAAAGGGCTGTAGGACAAGCTGCGCTTCATGGAAGTCTCCGTTTTTGTACAGAAGCTCTCCCAGTTTGAGGTAAAGCATATCCGCCTGTTTGCCTTCCGAATCCAGGGCAATGGCTCGTCGGCAGGACTGAATGGCGCTGGGCCATTCCTGCCGGCTTTCCTCCTCCAGAATATTCAGCCGCGCCAGCTGCATGGTCTGTTCCGGAGACAACTGCTCTTTTTCCAACAGGGGAAGGATAGTCTGCACGGTTTCCAGGTCCGGAGGGTTGAGATTCAGGGCTACTTCCGCCTGGTCCAGCCGCGCCTGGGTTTTCAGGGCCGGAGTTTCCGCCAGAGTTATGAAATTTGCCAGCAATTCGGCAGCCTGAGGGGCCATCCTTTTAGCGGCGTAATGGGCCTGTTCAAAGAGGATGCTCTCCCGGAGCCGGGAAGAGTCTGCGGCTTCCTTGATGAGAGCGGCGGCTCCGGAGGCGTCATTGGCGTTCAGGGCGGCCAGGTTTTCATTGAACAGGGCGTTTTCCGCCGTTGTTTCCGAAGCGCGGCGGGCCGCTTCCCGGAAAAGTTTCTGCGCCAGGGAGTAGTCTTTTTTGAGGAAAGCCAGGGCTCCCTGTTGAAAGACGAGGTCAGGGGATGAACCGGGATATTTGGAAATAAGACGTTCCGCATCCTGCAGACGGTTTTTATCCAGCAGAACAGTAATGGTATTCAGAGAAAGAATTTGAACGGGAAGGCTCTGTGGATATTTGGAGAGCCCTTCTTCCGCCATTTTGACGGCGCCTGACAGGTCATCTTTTTCCAGAAGAAGGCTTCCCATGGCATACATGGCCGCCGGCTGGCGGGATGCATCCCTGGCTTTTACCCAGCCGTTGAGTTTTTCCAGAGCCTGGGGATTGGTTTGAAAGATGTCTTCCTCCAGCAGAATGTTGAAGGCGTCCATCAGCAAGGCGGATTCCGCTTTGCCGCCAATGAACGCCAACAGGCGTTCCTCCGCCGTTCCGGCGGTGTGCGGAGCTTCCTCTTCCTGAGGCTGGTGCCGCGTTTCCTCTTCCGCCTGTTCCGGATTGCTTTTTTCACGGGCTATTTCCGCCCTGGCAAGAGCCAGGCGGCCCAGATCACGGATTTTTTCCGGATAGGACTTGTTGTCCATAACGGCGGAGAAGGTTTTGATGGCCTGGTCCAGATTTCCCTGTTTGCTGGCCAGCTTGCCTTCTATGAGTTCGGTGTATGAACGGATGAGCCGGTTGCTGTCCGTCCCGGCTTCCGTTTCCGTTTTGAGTTGTTCAAGAATAGCGGCGGCGTCCTGGTAACATTCCTGATTCACCAGCACATCCGCCAGAAGAAGGCGTGCGGGGCGGGAGACGGCGGGGGATTCCGCCTGCCCCAGCCTGCTGAGGGTTTCCAGTAAAAGCTGCCGGTCCTGAAGCTGGCGCGCAAGCTGGGCTTTCAATTGAAGCCCGTAGAGGGAAAGCGGATCCGTTTCCGGGATAGCGGTAAGTTTTTCCAGGGCTTTGGTAAAGGAGCCTTTATTGAAGAGGCCCACTGCCGTCCAGTAGGATTTCATGGGAGAGTCCGACAGTTGCTCCCAGGCGTTCAGTCCTTCTTCCGTTTTTTTGGCGCGGATCAGGGCTTCTGCCAGAAAGGGGCGGATTATGGCTTTTTGTGATTCCGCAAGGTTTTGGGAAGACAGGCATTCCTGAAAGTGTTTGCTGGCTTCCAGCGGAAGGCGGTTTTCCAGGGCTTTCAGTCCCTGCTGGTATTTTTTGTTTTTCAGGAGGTCCTGCCTGTCCTGCGGAAAGGTGTCTCCCGCAGAGGGGGCGGCAGCTGCAGGGGAAGCGCCGCCCAGAGAAAGCAGGACAGCCGCGCAGGATGTGAGAACGGCATGGGGAAAACGGAATCTGGAAAAGGTTTGCATCATCGTAGGATTATGATTCAGGCCCCATGAAGATGAGCCGGATGTAGCGTTTGCCGGCGGCGGTAAGCTTAGGGTCCTTGCTGGAGCCGGAAACGCGGTTGCAGGTCCTGTACAGTTGGGAGAAAGGATGCGGAACGGCCCGGATGACGACGGGTTCCGTGCACGGTTGGCTGGAAGGAGTCACGGAAACGGGAACCCCTTCTCCCGTGAAACTGATTTCCCAGGATTTGGGGTCGGCGGGCCCCGGCTTCAGCAGGAAGGGGTAGCGTTTGACAAGGCTGGGAGGTTCGCCGGAAGAGGGAGCCCTCACGACGTATTGGACCGGCAGGGAGGAGATATGGCGCGAGAGGGAAAATTCCGCTCCGTCCTTGCATTGCAGGAGGACGGGTGCCGGGTCAAAACCGGCCAGATTGAGTCCGTTATAGGAACCGTGGCGGTTGGGAGTGCCCAGTTTCAGACTGGAATACCAGTTTTCAAAGTCATCTTGTAGCTTGAGGCAGAGTTCCAGATGCACATGAGCACGCGTTTTGTTCAAACCCACCCCGGAGTATCCCAGCTTTCCAATGACGTTTCCGGTTCCTACCCGGTCGCCTTTCCTGCAGGAGACGGAGGCCAGATGGGCATACAGGCTGTAAAGCGGGCCGTCCTTCAGCTGGTGCTCAATGACCACATAGCGGCCGTAATTGCTATGGGTGGGGTTGGCGGAGGCATGGACTACCGTGCCTCCGGCTACGGGGTGCACGTCGTCCAGCGGCGTGCCGGAAGCATCCCTCCTGAGAGGTTTAATGTCGATACCCTCATGAAATTTGACGGCTACGGGGCCAGCCTGGGTTCTGACGAGGGTCCGGGTAAAGCCGTAGGCTCCGGCTTCCCACGGCTGGGATTTCTTCCCTTCAAAATTGCGGTCTACATACATGTAAAAGTCCTGCGGGCGGTTGTCCAGCAGGGCTGTATTTTCCGTGGGGAAGCGCACTACAATATCCGCCGTCAGGAATGGCATGCCCCAAAGGAACAGGAGGATGCCGGTCAGGAGAGGAAAGGATTTGCCGTGCATGCTGATACGAGGGGTGCTGGCTCAGATCCGCCCCCGGCGGGTGCTGATCACGGTACGGTCTTTGTGTTCTTCAGGGTCTTTGGCCTCCTTCTTTTCCTGAGCAGGGTCCTTGCTGGGAAGAAGAGGCTTGGTAACGGCGGCCAGTTTGTTGATGGGTTCTTCTCTCTTGGGATCCGCCGGTGGAATAAATTCCGCCATGGCGGCAAGATCCGCCGGGGAGAACCCTCCCATGACTGCCAGTTTTCCAGAGGTGACAGGTTTGCTGTAAAGGCGCAGGGGCTGCATGGCATGGCCGTTGACGATGGGCAGTATTTGCCTGCCCAGGTTGGCGGCTGTTATTCCTTCCACCCGGCTGCCCAGGCCTTTCCGGACGTTGACGACGATGCCGTAGGTGTTGTCCGGCGCGGGGAAGGAGTAATAGGATTCAATGTCCTTATGGGAAATAAAGGGGGCCTTGCTATAGTAATGGCCGTCCCTTTCAAAGGCGAATTTTTTGCTGTCCGTCGCTCCCGTTTCCATATGAAAGCTGATGGGATATTTATCCGGACCGCAGGAACAGAGCATGAGGGAACCGAAGAAGAACAGGAGCATTTTCATATGCGTCCATGATAGAAGATTTAGTTCTCCGGGGGCAAACCAATAAACAGGCATGGAGCGATTTTTGCCGTCCTTACGGCAGAAGGGAGAGTGTTTTTTGAATAATCCTGTCCACCGGCATGAGTTTTCCCGCGCCTTCCGCTCCGCAGGCCAGAATTCCGGATTCACTGGGGCCGAGGATGTAATGGTCCTTCCTTTGCTTCAGAACGGCCGCGTTTTGCTGCGTGGCCGCATGTTCCCACATGTGGACGTTCATAGCCGGGCAAATAAGCACCGGAGACTGGCAAGCCAGGTAGAGGGAGCTGAGCATGTCCGGAGCGAAGCCATGGGCGAAATTGGCCATGGTGTTTGCCGTGGCTGGGGCTATAAGCAGAAGATCCGCCCGTTGGGCCAGTTGGATGTGCGGGGGAACCCAGTCCGTCTTTTCATCCTCAAAGGAGGAAAAGACAGGGTTGCGGGAAATCGTGTGCAGGGTGAGGGGGGTGACGAATTCAAGGGCCTTGGCTGTGCAGACGCAGTGCACTTCATGACCGTGTTTGACCAGGGCGGAAGCGATATCCGCCGCCTTGTATGCGGCAATGGAGCCGGTGACGCCCAGAATGATGCAGGCCATGAATGGGAAAAGGTCAGGCTTTGGAGGCGTTTTTGCCTTCGTCGATAAGTTTCCAGAAGTGCTTGGACTGGCTCAGGATTTCATCTTCCCCGGCAGTCGGGGAAATATTGGTGCGAAACAGGAAATCGTTCAGGCTGTTGGCGTGCAGAACGCGGTGGACGATCACTTTGCCTTCGATGACTTCAAAGTAGATGCGGTAATCTTTGGCGACGTAGCGATAAAGAATTTTACCATCCTTTTCCATCTTGCCGAAACGGGCGTCATCCAGGGTCTGGAGGGTGGATTCTGAGACTTGGAAGTCTCCGAGCAGATCCAGCTGTTCCAGAGTGGGGATGCTGGATACTTCCGCAGCGCTGATTTTATTGAAGACGATTTGAAGCACGCCCTTTTTTAAGTGCGCCGGCGGGCGAGTTCAAGCCTGAAAGAAGGTTCTGGGCGATTTTGAGCGGGAGCCGTCCGGAGCCCCGGCATTTATTTGGAGCCCGGATTTGGATTAACGGGGATCCTGCGTGGGGAGGATTCCCTTGCTTGTCACCACCTGGGTGCCGCGGATGACTTCGATAGACAGAGGTTTGTCTCCCGTCAGGTAATAAGTGGCGTCCAACATGTCTCCGTAGTTGCGGATGGGCGTGTCGTTGATGTTGATGAGGATGTCTCCGGTCTGGATTCCCGCCCGTGCAAGAGGACCTCCGTTGATAAGGCCCTCAATGACGGGGGTTGAGGAGTTGATGTCCAGCAGGCAACCCAGGCGCACTCTTTTGGCTTCCGGATGGGTTGCCAGGAAGGAGATGGCCCGGGCGGGCAGCAGGTGGCAGGTCCCTTTGCGGGAAACGCCCAGAACAATGCCGACCAGACGGTTTTCAGAGTCGTAGCATGGTTGGCCGATGGGGGGGACTGCCAGCTTGGGGAACTGGGCGCGGATGAGCCGCAGGGGGAAACTGGTTTCCCCGATGGAATGTTCCATGCCCACGTAAATTCCCTGCGTGGTCTCATTTTTGCTGCTGGCAAAGGACAGCTTGTCGCCGCGTTTAAGAATGCCGGAAGGGGTCAGGTCTGCCTGCCCGTCGTATATACGGGCTGGATCCACCTTAAAGATTGTCAGGCCTGTGAGCTTTTCCTGGGCCCAAACCTGAAGGGGCGGGGTACTTTTGTCCCCGAGATGGTAAGTCACGCCTCCGTTTTTTAAAACCCGGTAGGGAATCAAGGAGGCCAGCATGTCTTTACCGATTTGCGCCGCCATGGTCGCATACGGCGCTCCTTCCGCCTGGGGGAGGATGGCTTCTACCTTAAAAGGGACAGGCACGGCCGTTGCCTGGCAAATCAGGCCTGCAACGGCTATGCCCGTCAATATCGGAGCCAGGTCCATCATGGATTGTTACATCTCAATGAGAACGCGGGATACCGGTTTTTTATCGGCATGGGAATCAGGTTTCAGCTGGTTGTCTTTGGCCGATGTTTCATATGAAGAGTCTCCCGTGGTGAATTCAGGTTTTTCCGTGGGAGCAACTTCGGTTGAGGTTCGTTCAATAGTTTCCTTACTTACGGGAACGGCTTTTTCCGTCAGGAGTATTTCTTCCTTATCCTTGGTGGAGGATACGTAAGATTCAGAAGGTTCATCCATGTTTCCGGATGCGATAATAACGCCTACCGCAGCTAATGTCACGATGGACATGGAAGCATAGACCCACTGCCAACCACGAAAGTTCTGCAGATAATTGTCCAGGCGTTCGAGCAGCAATTTCCAAGCAGAGTGGGCAGCCTGATCGGTTTCCTTTCTGAGATGAAAATTGCGGAGGAAATCTTCCTCGAAGGTGTCATGGTAACAGGCTTCCTTGCGGAAAGATGCCAGCATGGCCGCCAGAGTTTCCTCTTTATGATCTGTGGATTGTTTATCCATCGTCGTTGATGTTAAGTATAATAGAAGTTAGAATGTGTCAGTCCCGAATTTGGAACTATGCGTTTGACATGGCGGCGGGAATTGACGTTCAATATTTTTTTCCCTGATTAACTTAGATATTCCGCCAGCAGCCCCTGGAGTTCCTTGTGGGCATAGTGCAGACGTGATCTGAGCGTTCCTTCAGAGATACCGAGAAGGGCGGATATTTCCGTATGGTTGAGCCCTTTTACGTCATGAAGAACAACGACTTCCCTGTGTTTAGTGGAAAGTTTCTTCAATGCTTCGTTGATTTTGAGCTGCAATTCATTCAAATGGGTACGGCGTTCCGGGTCCGCCCCGTCCGTTTCATCCGCCATGTTCATGTCCTTTTCCGTATGGTCGCCGTACTCGTCGTCGTCCAGACTGTAGGTCATTCTGCGGTTGCGTTTTTTCAGGAAGTTTCTGGCGTGGTTGACGGCAATGGAGTGCAGCCATGTGTAAAAGGCGCTTTGTCCATTAAAGTAGCGCAAGGCCCGGTAGGCTTTGGAGAACGCTTCCTGGGCGATGTCATAGGCATCGTCGTAGTTGTCCGTCATCTGGTACAGGGTAGCATGGAGTTTGCGGCTGTGGCGAATGACAAGTTCGTCAAAAGCCCGCGAATCTCCTTCCCGTGCCCTGGCGACCAGTTCGGGGTCTTCCAAGGTCGTGTATGAAATGGGTGCCGACATGTTGTCGGCAGAATACCCAAAAAAAGGGAGCCGCTACAAGGGCAAATCGTATGCACGGCCCCCTTTACCCTCAAACCAGCGCATGTATGCCACATTAACTGTGGTGTATCCGCCCGGAGTTGGGTAATCTCCGGTGAAATACCAGTCGCCGCAGGGGCCTTCTATGGATTCATGGAGGTTTTCGATGGTCTGGAAAATGACTTCCACGGGGCACGGAGCGTCATGCGGAGTGACCAGGCGGGTGATTTCCCGGGAGATTTCAGCCTCAGTCAACCCTTCGTAAATAGCCTTCACGCAATTGCGCCGTTCTTCCTTGGGCTTGGCCAGTTCTTCCCTGCATGCCTTGTATACTTCTTCCAGCAGACGGGCCTGTCCGTGCTGCTTGATCAGGGAGACGGCCGCCTGGAAGGCAATGAAGTTGCCCAGCTCGGACATGTCAATGCCGTAGCAGTCCGGGTACCGGATTTGCGGGGCAGTAGATGCAATGACTATTTTCCGGGGATTGGTGCGGCCCAGGATGCGGAGGATGGACCTTCTCAGCGTAGTGCCGCGGACAATGGAGTCGTCAATGGCGACGAGTACATCTTCCGGCCCTACGGCGCCGTAAGTGAGGTCATATACGTGGGAAACCAGCTGCGCACGGCTTTTTTCCTGCGTGATGAACGTGCGCATTTTGATATCCTTGTGGGCGATTTTTTCACCGCGCGGCCAGCGTTTCAGGATAGCGCTGTCCAGCATGTTTTCATCCAGGGTGCCGTTTCTCAGGGCCTCCAGGAGCTGGGCATGCACGCGCTTGCGGCGGTAGACGCGCAAGCCTTCCAGCAGGCCGTAGTAGGCGGTTTCCGCCGTGTTGGGAATGTAGGTGATAGCGGATTTGTCAAAACGGTCTTCAAGAGAATCCACGATTTGGGGGGTCAACGCCGCGCCGAGCGCTTTGCGTTCCCGGTAAACGATAGGATCGTTCCCGCGGGAGAAGTAAATTTTTTCAAAGGAGCAGGGAGCCGGTTTCAGAGGGGTGGTAAATTCCGTAATGGCATGTGTCCCGTCTGCTTTGATGGAGAGCATATTGGCCGGCGGAAGTTCTTGAACCTGTTCGCTTTCCACTTCAAAGACGGTCATCAGGGGAACGCGTTCGGAAGCCACGGCAATGAATTCATCCGTAATCAGGTAGTGGCATGGGCGGATGCCGTGCGGATCCCGCAGGCAGAAGTAGTCCCCGTTGCCGATGGCTCCCATGATGGCATATCCGCCGTCCCATTGCTTGGCGGAGTTATGGATGATTTCCTGAATGTTAAGCCGGGAGGAAATGGCATGGGGAATTTCCGGGCCGGGCATGCCGCTGTCCCGCAAGGCGCGGTAGAGGTCCGTATGGGCTTCATCCAGGTGATACCCTATTTCTTCAAGGACAGTCTGCGTGTCCGTTCCGAAGACGGGGTGCTGGCCGCGTTCAATCATTCGCTGGTTCAATTCCGGCGTATTGGTCATGTTGAAGTTGCCCAGAACCATCAGGGTGCGGGTCGGCCAGTTGGTGCGGCGCAGGTAGGGGTGGCAGGAACCTTCGTCAAAGAGGCCGGAGGTGCCGTAGCGGAGATGCCCCATCAGGATTTCCCCGCCGTAGTCGAAGTTGTTTTTGATGTCTGCCGCATCCTTCAGGTTGACCAGGCCGCGGCGAACTTTTTTATTGAGCTTCTTGATTTGCCCGTTGAAGATGCTCGTAAGGGCGTCTTTGCTGGCGTCCCGGGTGCGGAACAGATAAGGCTGCCCCAGGGGCATGTTCAGCTTGACGCAGCCTATGCCCGCGCCGTCCTGTCCGCGGTTGTACTGCTTTTCCATCAGGATGAGCAGTTTGTTGAACGCCCAGAGGGTGGAGCCGTATTTATCCTGAAAATAAGAGAGAGGCTTAAGCAGACGAATGGCGGCTACGCCGCACTCGTGTTTAAGAAAATCGCTCATGGGATGATGATGAAAAGATTGTCCTGTAAGTGTGGCGTATCCGTTGCAAGGAGATGGTGTTTTTATTCGCCCTGTACTTTGACATGAATGCCGCGGCCTTCTCTCAGCGTGCCGATGACCGTGCCGCCCGGACCTGCCTTCAATGCGGCTTCCGCATCTTCAGGTCTCACGATAGCTACCCAGCCAATGCCCATGTTAAAGGTGTTGAAGCGGTCCTGCGGATCCACATGCTTCAGGATTTTCTGGGCTGCAGTGTTGTCCCAATAGGGAATGGAGAGGTCTGCGCCGTAGTCGCCCAGGAAGCGTTCCAGGTTTTCCGGGAGGCCTCCCCCCGTGATATGGGCGTATGCCTTCGGGGTGACATTGAAGCGGCGCATATCTGCCACCACGTCATGGTACAAGCGGGTGGGCTGAAGAAGGGAACGGAGTTCCTCTTCATCAACTACATCCGGATTTTCTTCCAGAATGCGGCGGATGAGGCTCCAGCCGTTGGCATGGAAGCTGTCGGATTTGTAGCCGATGAATACGTCTCCGGGCCGGACGGTTTTCGGATCAATCAGTTTGCTTTTTTCACAACAGCCGATGCAGAAGCCGGAGAGTTCCACGATGGATTCCGGCACCACACCGGGCATTTCTGCCGTTTCCCCTCCGGCCAGGATGCAGTTGCAGGATTCCAGGTAGTCGCACATGCCGGCCACCAGGCGGGTGATGCGGGAGCGTTCCCGTTCCAGATTGGAGATGCCCAGATAATCCAGGAAAAGGAGCGGGGCGCCGCCCGTGGTAAGAATGTCGTTGACGTTCATGGCCACCAGGTCTTTGCCGGCGGTTTCCACCATGTCCAGTTCAAAGAGAATTTCCGTCTTGGTGCCTACGCCGTCGCACCCGGTGACGATGACCGGTTCCTTGTAGGAACTCAAATCATAGGCAGCGGCGAAAAGGCCAAAGGCCTGGTGAAGGGATCTCTGTTTTTGCGTTCTTTTAACGTGAGAGCTGATGTCGGATACAAAAGCGGCTGCTTCTTTGGTATCGACCCCCGATTGCTTGTAGGTTAGTTTGCCGGACATTGAACGGATGAACTGGGTGTACCAGCATCCTAGAGGAAGGCTCCCTCCGCGGCGAGTGAAAAAAGAAGTATTTTTGCCATAGACCGCGCGGGAGGAGCTGTTTTCATTCCACTTCTATCTTGCAGTCGCGCCGGAGCCACCAGGCATCCAGGGAGAATTTGCCCGGTCCCGTATAGAAGATGGTCAGATAGATCAGCAGGTAGATGGCCGCAAGTTCCTGCGCTCCCCAGCCGGAAAGCCCAAGGACAAGAAAGAGCGCTACACACATGTTAATAATCAGGATAAGGGCGGCCAGACGGGTGAGGAATCCCAGCAAGAGGAGGACGGAACATCCGAATTCCGCGCCTACGCACAGCAGCAGGGACAGAAAATTGCCGATTCCCAGAGGATCCTGGAACGCCGCCCAGTTTCCGCTGATAAGCATGCCCAGTTTGGGAATGCCATGCACGAGCATCATGACTGCTACGCCCAGGCGCAGCAACAGAACGCCGAAGTCCATGCTGGTGTTGGTGGCCAGGGGGCCAAGCAGACGGCATGCGGATGATTTGCTTTTATTCTGTTCCATGCACTGTAGACCGTTTTGGAGACAGAAATGCTCAATTAAAACAGGATAGAAATGAGTTTCCGGGATAGCGGGGAAACTGCCTGTGACGCAGTCATGCCGCCTGCCGCGGGTGTGTGCGGGCGGAATAGCGTGTGCCGGGCTTATGGGAACATGCAGGAGTTCCGCATGTTCCCATAAACGGTTCTGGAAGTTTTTAATATTTTTTCGCAGGAATGAGGCGGAAAGCTGCAGGGGATTGGGCGGACTTGATTTGCAGGGGCTTGGTCGGGTCTTTTTGAGTTTCCGGGCCAATGGCGATGATAAGCCTGTCCTTGGGATGAATGACGGTGGAGTTTTCAAAGATGAGCGTATTGGTTCCGTCCGTCAGTTTCCATCCATCCAAAAGGATGCCGGAGTTGCCTGGGTTGTTGATAATCACGTTGCCGGTGCCCGGTTCCAATCTGGGGGCGGGCTGCTTAAGCCTGAGGCTTTTTGCCAGCTTGGCAAAGGTGATTTCCGCAATGCGCCGTGCGCCCTGTTCCGTAGGGTGCAACCCGTCAACGTACCATTCCGGATGGTCGGAGAGCGGGTGCAGCGCGTCAAAGAGACTGACTTTGTACTTGCGCGCTACGGCGGCAATCAGTTTTTCTGCTTCCGGGCGGTTGGCGGATGAGCCGTTGTCCGAGCCTGCATATTTACGTACGTCCGGATAGCAGTTGCCGGGAAATGCCTTCTTGTTGAGCGGGCCGCGGTAGTCCGGCCCCAGCAGCCCCCAGGCAAAGAACCGTGTTTTGGGATTGGCGTTTTTCCATGCATGAAGCAGAGCGTCATAGCCTTTGGAGAACAGTTCGGGGTTCCACCAGCGGCCCGTGTCGTTGATGCCAAGGTTGCAGATATAAATATCCGCCTTGAATTCCAGGGCTTGCTTGTGTTCCCTGGTGCTGCCGTACCAGCGTCCTGCCTGGCCCGGGTAGTCGCCTGCCGTTTTTCCGGGATTGCCGAAGCCTCTGACGTCAAAGTCCGGCCCCATGAGTGTGGCGAGCACTTGCGGATACCGGGTTTCTCCGGGTTTAAGGCCGGTGCCGAAGGTGATACTGTCCCCCACGCAGGCTACTTTGGCGGGAGCAGCTTGTGCCGCAATGCCCAGTGAGAGTGTGGCTGTCAGAGAAGCGAGGATAAGATGAAGGTTCATGGAGTGATGGTGTGGTAAAAGTTATTTTTTCAGAACAGGTTCGTCCGTCCGGAAGGGACGGGCGGGGAGCTGGTTGCCGTTGACCAGGTTGGGGGTCACGAAACGGTTCCAGCAATACCGGGCGTGTTTGGGGGATTTTACTTCCGGTGATGAGAGGCGGATAACGGCTGTGTTGCCTTTCCTGTTTATGATTTCCGCTGCGGCGGGATGATAAGTTCCGTCCGTCCCGGCAATTTCAAACTGGGCCGGTTCTTTGCCGTCCGTGGTGGTCAGTCCGGCAGCTTGATCCAGTTGAACCAGGATGTTGGAACCGGAAGGTTTGAAGGCCTTGAGGGCAGGGCCTTCACAGGGGATCTTTTTACCGTAAACCTTGTTCAGGGCAGTATTTCCTGCACGTTCCCCCACAGGGCGCTTGAATGGAGGATGAACGTCGGAATTGGTGGAGCCAAGATCAATGGTGTTGACGCTGTAAACTTTTGGAACGGTTTTGGCCACGGCGTCCTGCATTTCTCGGAATTCCGGCCATCCGGCACGGATTTTTGACGGGTCGTTGATGCGGGGGAGCTGGATCATGACGAAAGGCATTTCCGGGTTACGGAAAGCTTTTCTCCAGGAGGAGATCATGGTTTTCAGCAGCATGCTGTTTTGGGCATTGTCAATGATCTCCGCATCGGATTCGCCCTGATACCAGATGACGCCCGTGATGGGGAGGGCCGTTGTCCATGCAATGCCGGATTCGTAAAGGAACGCCGGCTTGTAGGGATGGTCCGGAGAGCCCTGGTTCAGACGCGGAGAGATGTTTTTCCTGGCCCGTCCCCTCACCCAGTCGGAGATAAGGGGGGAGTCCAGCCAGTGATTGCCGCGCAGGGTGCGGAAGCTGTTGTTGGCATTAATGACCTGCCGGGGGATCCACGCTGCGATTTCCGAGCCTCCCAGGGAGGAGTGGATGATGCCTACCGGAATGCCCAGCCCTTCGCGGAGTTTTTTCCCGAAGTAGTAGCCCACGGCAGTCATTGGCCCTGAGGTGGCGGGAGAGCTGGCGGCCCATTGCCCTTTATAGAAGTTGTCCGTGGTGACGGCGTCAAAGTCTTTCGCGGAGTAGGGGGCATTGTTGGTGTGGGCTTGCGGAACGTTGTTGAGCAGACGGAGCTGGTCGTCTCCGGAAGCCGCTATGTCTTCTTTGGCCGTCGTGGTCTGGTTCAGACGGAACAGCATGTTGGATTGGCCGGAAGCCAGCCATACTTCCCCCACGAGCACATCTTCCAATTTGGCGGAGTCCCCGTTTTGCACGGCCGCCAGCGTCTGGCCTGTGGCGCAGGGAGGCATGGGGGGCAGCGTGACGCTCCATTTCCCCTTGGAGTCGGTTTTTGTTTTCAGGGCAGTGTTTCCAAAAGTGACGGTTATTTCCCTGTTGGGGGCGGCCGTACCGGAAACGGGAATGTTTTTCCCGTGGGGAAGTACCATATGGGAACCGAAGACCCGGTCGAACCGGGGCGTGTCCGCCCACGCCGCATGAAGGGCGATGGCGGCAGCCAGGATGCATGAAGTATGGAGGCGCATGGTTTGGGGGTTATTTGAGAAGGAGTTCATCCCGCGAGAGGCCGGTCAGCCTGCCGAGCCGTTTAATCAGGCGGGTCATGATGAAGACAAGGGCTGCCAGGATGGGGATTCCGATGATCAGGAAGCCCCACCATGTGATGCTGCCGATGGCGGCGTTGTAGGCCACTTGCTGTTCCGCTTCCGGCTGTTGTATGACGGAAGACATGAAAGAGAGGCTCAGGAAGAAATTGCCGATGGAGGAGGCAACCAGTGTGCCCGCCAGAATCCAGGACGAGTTTGCCAGCAGTTTCTGATAAGCCCGTTCCTCGCCGTTGGCGGCCACCGTTTGTTCTATCCTGCGCACGTCGAATAATTCCGGCGTGTAGATAAACATGTTGAGAAGGGGCGTGCCGGCGGACCGGGAGACGACGACCGCCGCCCCCAGGATAAGGGGGATCAGGGCTTCTTTTCCGGCGAACAGCCAGGGTGTGGCGCTGTGGATGCGCCCTTCCGGCCCGATGACGAAGATGCTAATGACGCCCGTCAGCAGCACGCCGGCCATGCCTACGCCGGACATCAGGTCAAATTTCCTGGAGACGGCCAGGGAACGGATGCCATAGACGAGGGGGAGGGAAAGGGCGATGACGAGAGACCATACCGGGCCGATATGCCAGAAACTTTCTCCCTCCGGACGTTCCAAGGGATTGGCGGGGCCTGCGCTGCAGTAGTCCAGAATCAGTACCGGGAGGAGGATGTTGATGAAAATTCCCAGCAGGGAGGACTGTGATTTGTTTGGCGTTTTATCCATGAATTCGGAGGGAAATATTTGTACCATATGCGAATGCGCCCCTGCAAGTTGCAACCCCGTGTGTGACAGTAAAGACCAGAAGCGGGGAGAGCCGTTTTTTTATTCGCAGGCGGCTTTGCGGAAATCGTGGCATCTACGGTATCTTCCGTTCTTTTGGCTGGACACGGGAGGGAATAATGTTCAGCTTCTCCCGTGACTCTGACAGATCATTTTTCCCCCATGACTCAAACATCTTCTTTTTCGGCTCTTGGTATTTCACCGGAGATTCTGGAGGCTATCGAAGTGCTCGGCTTCGATACTCCTTCCTCCATTCAGGAGCAGGCGATTCCCGCCGCGATCGGAGGGGCCGATATTGTGGGGTTGTCCCATACGGGCTCCGGGAAGACGCTTGCCTTTGCCATTCCGGCCCTGGAGTGCATTGATCCTGAGGAACGCTGCGTTCAGGTGCTGGCCCTCTGTCCTACTCGGGAACTGGCCGTTCAGATTTGCCGGGAGGTGGACAAGCTGGCTTTGTTCATGGACGGTGTTTCCGCCGTCCCCATTTACGGAGGCTCTTCTTTCCGTCCGCAACTGGACGCCCTGAGGCGCGGGGTACAGTTTGTGGTGGGAACGCCCGGACGCGTCATGGACCTGATGGAGTCCGGGGCGCTAAGGCTGGACGGTCTCCGCATGTTGATTCTGGATGAAGCGGACGAGATGCTGGATATGGGGTTTCTGGAAGATATCGAACGTATCGCGGACGCTATGCCGGAAGCGAAGCAGACCCTGTTTTTCTCCGCTACCATGTCTCCGGAAATCAGCCGCCTGGTGAGCAGGTTCATGAAGGAGCCCGTCCAGATTTCCATTGAACGGCCTACGCTGACGGTGCCTACCATTGAACAGGTTTATTACGAAGTGGTGTTTTCCTCCCGGATTGAGGTGCTCAGCCGGCTGCTTGACACCGGAAAGATTAAAATGGGGCTGGTGTTCGCCAATACCAAAAAGGTGGTGGATGACGTGGTGGACGGTCTGACGGCCCGCGGTTATCCGGTGGATCGCCTTCATGGGGATATGCCCCAGATGATGAGGGAGCGCGTGATGGATTCCTTCCGCAAGGGGAGCCTGCGCCTTCTGGTGGCGACGGATATTGCCGCTCGCGGCCTGGATGTGGACGATGTGGATGCCGTGGTGAATTTTGAATTGCCGCGTGATCCGGAGGATTACGTGCACCGCATCGGCCGCACGGCACGCGCCGGCCGCAAGGGGAAGGCCATCACTTTTGTGGGGCGCCGTGATTTTTCCCTGATGAGCCGCATTGAACGTTTCATCGGCGTTAAGTTGACTCCGGAACCTGTGTTGACTGCCGTTCAGGTGGACCAGCTCCGGACAGAGTCCCTGGTGGATGATATCCTGGAACGTCTCAAGCCGGATGCCGTGCTGCCGGAGGAATTGAAGGAAGTGGAGGCTGCGCCGGAGGCCATGGCTGCGGCCCTGTTTGACTTGCTCCGGGAACGTACGCACCGGGAAGTGCAGCCCATTCCGGAAGACAAGCCCGCCCGCAGGGCGCGGCGTATGCCGCAGACCGGGGAGGAGGCGGAGAGCCCGCAGAAGGGTGATTCCTGGCAGCATAAGGGGGATACGGTTACGCTGTTTATGAATGGAGGCCGGATGATTGGCTTGCGGCCCAAAGACATAGCCGGGTTATTTTACAATACGGTGGAAATGGAAAAGGGAGCCGTGGGCGATATCCGGATTTTCCCCAAGCATTCCCTGATAGAAGTGGACGCTTCCGTGGCGCCCCTGCTTCTGGAGGCCCTGGCGACGGCTACCGTCTGCGGCTATGAAGTTAATGTCCGTGAAGACAAGGGGGCTCCGGAATATTCCGGAACTCCGCGCTCTTCCCGCCGTAATGGAGGATTCCGCAACAGTTACCGCGGAGAGCGGGACCGCAGTGACCGGAGCGGATTCAGGGGAAACCGCGGGGGCTTCCGCAGTGACCGCGGCGAACGCTGGGGCGAACGTTCCCGCAGGGACGACAGGAAGAAGCGTTTCTGATGCCTTCGCTATTCCGGACAGGGTTATTAACGCTGTTCCGGAATTGGCGCGGACATTTTGGAACGTTCCGGTTCATGATTGCTGTTTCCGCCGGTTTCTGTATTTTCTGCCCGGCGGGGGGACTGCCGTTTTATTCAGGATAAAGCATGGCCGGGCGGGGCTGGTGACCGGGGCGCCGGGAATGCAGGAGGAATTTTCTCCCATTCCTGGCTTCAGCCAGAAAAGCCGCTCATTGGTGCAGTATGGCGGGTTGTAGTTGTTCCGGCTGTGAAGGCTGGTTCCCTGATGTTTTTTGCCGATAATACTGGCGATTCAATCCTCTGTGCCCTTTCCTCGTAATTTTCTTGAGGGATGAGAAAATTCATGTAAGATAACGCTTTATTTTAACGTCTTTTTTAGAGTCTATTTTCTTTGAATCATGAAGCTGGTATCTTTACTATCCGTTCTTCTGACTTCCCTGGTTCCGTGCATGGGCGCTTCCGGGCAGGCAACGAAGCCGGCTGCCCGGTCTGTCAAAACTTCAAAACCCAATGTTATTTTCATTCTGGTGGACGACATGGGCTGGGGTGATCTGGATTCCAACTGGAGCCAGCAGAAGCTGAATGGCCGGACGGTGGAGAGAAAGAACGAGTTCAAGACTCCTGCCCTGTCCGCTCTGGCTCGGGAGGGGATTCAGCTGCGCCGTCATTATTCCGCCGCTCCGGTTTGCGCTCCGGCGCGCGCCTCCCTGCTGCTGGGGGTGCACCAGGGGAATTCCCGCGTGGTGAGAAACAACCGTTTCGACCAGCCTATTGAAGATTCCCATACGCTGGGTACCGTGATGCGCGATGCCGGGTATGATACTGCTGCCATTGGCAAATGGGGTGTAGGCGGCGGAGGCCAGAGCCATGTGCCCATGACCGCCGGCCCCCATCAGCGGGGATTCAATTATTTTTACGGTATCCTGGACCATTTGGCAGGGCATTTTCACTATCCTTCCGAATCCCGTGACGTTTTCGAATACAACGGTTACGCTTCCAATCCCGAGTGGAAAAATATCAAGGACCAGGTGCCCCAGACGGCTTATTCCACGGATTTATTTGCCGCCCGCGCCAAGCAGTGGATTGTGGACCAGCGCAAGTCCGCCCGCAAGACCGGAAAGCCGTTTTTCCTGTACCTGGCTTTTCCGGCGCCCCACGGCAATCTGGTGGTTCCGGGGGTTCCCTATCCTTCCGGCGGCGGATTGAAAGGAGGCCTGCAATGGGTAAAGAAGGAAGGCACGGAATCCGTGAATACGGCTTTTGACGCCAAGGCGGAAAAGAATAAGGATACCTATATTCATCCGGACAATTCCCGTTTCCCGAATGATGTGGCCAAACGTCATTCCACCATGATCCGCCGCGTGGACGATGCCGTGGCTGATTTGATCCGTCTGCTGAAAGATTTGAAGATTGACGATAATACGATGATCGTTTTCTCGTCCGACAATGGCCCCCACAATGAGGGCGGCTCCGACTCCAGGCACTGGCACGGAGCGCAAAATCCGCAGTTTTTCAAGAGTTATGGCATGATGGACGGCATTAAGCGCGATTGCTGGGAAGGAGGCATGCGCGTGCCTACGCTGGTACGCTGGCCCGCCCGCATTCCCAAAGGGCAGATCAGCCTGCATCCTGGACAGTTCCATGACTGGCTGGCTACGCTGGCGGATGTCGCCGGGGTGCCGGTTCCAGCCCGCAGTGACGGCGTTTCCCTGCTGCCGACGCTGACCGGTCATGCGGACCAGCAGAAGCCCGGCATTGTTTATGCCGAATATAATTTCGCCGGCAAAACGCCGGAGTATAAGGATTTCCTGGGCGAACACAAGGGAGCGCAGCGAGGCCAGCAGCAGATTGTTTTTGTGGATGGATTGAAAGGCTTGCGCATGGGGGTGAAGGATGCGGACAAGGATTTCATGATTTTTGATACTTTGAATGATCCGCAGGAAAGCAAAGATCTCGCATCCTCCAAGCCGGAACTTCAGGCCCGCATGAAAGCCGTCGCTTTGTCCAATCGCCGGGCTTCCCTTCCTTCCAAAACAGTGTTTGATTCTGCGCTGGTGCCTGCCGTGGATGTGAAGGGAACCGTTTCTCCCGGGTTGCGATGGGCCTTGTATGAGGGGGATTTTCCCTGGGTACCGGATTTCCGCCAGTGGAAGAAGCCTGCTTCCGCCCATGGCGTGACGCCTTCCCCATCCGTGAAAATGAACGGTTCGGACAAGCGCGGTGTGGAGCTGACGGGATATGTGAAGATTCCAGAGGACGGAGCATATACGTTTTATCTGACCACGGATGAAAATAAGGGCAGCAAGGCTTTTGTCCGGCTGCACGGCATGGAATTGATTGACGCGGACAAAACTTATGAGCCGGGGGCCGAGGTCTCCTCCGATCTGGGTGACCGGAAGAATCCCGTTTATTTGAAAGCCGGACTTCATCCCATTCGCATTGGCTATGTGGGGAACTCCGGTACTGCCTCCAAACTGGTTTTGAAGTGGGAAGGTCCCGGTTTGTCCAAGAAGGAGATTCCCGCCTCCGCCTTCAGCCACGGGAAGGAATCCAGGTAAGCGTCCCCATGAGCGATCTGTACGAGTATCAGGCAATTGACGGTTCTTCCAAAGGCCCGGTTGACCTGGTGCTTTTGCTGCGGGCCCGTAACCTCGGCCGCCTGTCCAACCGGACTTTGGTCCGGAAGGTTCCCGGCGGAGACTGGAGGCCTCTGGCCTCTTTTATCCCCTCCATGACTGTTATGGATGATGATGGGGAGCCCTCCGTTCTGCCGGATCCCGGTTCAGAGCCTGGAGGCGCCGACTCCGGCTGGAGCAGGAAGAAGTACTGGATACGCGTCATCAAGGCATGGTGCCGTTTTGAGGGCCGTGCCGGGAAAGGGGAGCTGCACGAGGTTTTTTCCAGAGTGGGGGTTGCGTGGCTGGCCGTGGCGGGAGTCCCCTCTTTTGCGGAATGCGGTTTTTTCCCGTCCCTGGTTCCGTGGGTTGAGCTGGTTTCCCCTCTGCTGTACGTGGTGCTCGCCGTGCTGTCTATTCCGCTGGCGGCTACCATGGTCCGGCGTCTGCATGATGTCGGGAGGAGCGGCTTTTTCCTGGTTTTTCTGGCCGTTCCCTTCATAGGGTGGCTGCTGTTGTGGTATTTATCCCATGGGGAAAGCCGGATTGGAGAAAATAAGTACGGAGATCCCCCTTGGAATTAAGAGGTGTTGGAATCCGGACCTTGTAAAGTTGCTACAAAGTTTTTGACTGCGTTTGCGGATTTGAGGGAATCATCCGGTTAAAAAGTTTTTGCATGGCCATGGCCAGCAGAAGGGAGGAGACCAGCGTCACGATGAATACTACGCTGATGCTTTGGGTTCCATAGAGGTCCCAGCTGAAGTGGTAGCCGAAAATGAATCTGTGATTCAGCCACATAAGTGCGGAATAAGTTCCCAGCAGCGTCAAGAGCGGTGTGAGGCGGAGTTTCCGGGTTATCCAAGGCAGACACCAGAGGGTGAAGAGAAAGATAACCGTCAGGGTTTTGGCTTTTGAAAAACTGAAGAGATGGATGGATAGTATTTCAAGAACCAGCAACAGGATTGCCCCCAGGCTTTGGGAAATTGAAAGAGCAGAGAGGCGTGAAGCCAGAAAGGCGCACATGTAGCCAAGAATGAAGCAGGGCAGGAAAGGAGGGAAGGAATAGGCGATTCCCGGCAGGCTGGGAATGTGAGCCGTACTTTGAAGTAAAAGAGACACTCCCAGCAGAGCTGCCATGGACGGGACAGGCGCAATGTGATGCGTGATCCACGCACAGATTGGATAAAGGGCCATGGTGGCTGCCGCGAAAAGAGCCATGTACCACCAGTCGGGATAACAGGGCCTCAATCCTGTTACGACAAGCAGGCCATTTTTCCAGCCCATGTCGGCAACGGATGGCAGAATGGGCAAGGGGAATGCCCAGGAAACCAGAATAGCCAGAAGGAGGCATAAGAAATAAATTTTCCAGAATTTAAAGTAATGGGAAAAGCCTGTTTTAATGAGGGAACCGAAGGTTGGGGATGAATTTGTTTTCCATCCCATAGCGTACCCCGTGATGAAAATAAAAATGGGCACGCAAATTTTAAAGATGGGAGCGGCTTTGGTAAGCTGGGGAGCAATCCATGCCGTATCCACACCTGCGGGTAGAGCGTATAAGCCGAAGACATGATGAAAGATCATGAAGAGAATTCCATACCCTTTGAGGATAGCGGAATCTTCCCTGGAAAAAGAAAGATGCTGTTGAAGGCCAGGAACAGTAAGGGCAGAGAAAAAGCTCATCTGAGACGTAGCTCAACGGATTTCCAATCCGAAAGAGCAAACATATCCAGAAAACAATTAAGCCCAAAAGCAATATGGGTTGAAAAAGAAAAAAGGAACATTTCTCCCACCCCGCTTTTCCTCCCCTTTCATTTTGATGACCCATTTGTTCTCAAAATAGAGTGTTGACTTCGGATTGGAAATCCGATTCTTGAACATAAGAAAAAGGCTGCTCCAAATGAATGGAACAGCCTTTTTGAAAGGAAGGATGAGATTTTTATAACTCTACGGCCTTGGAGAATTCCTCCACCGTGTCGCAGGTGCAGACCAGATTGCGGTCTCCGTACACATTATCCACCCGGCCTACATACGGCCAGAATTTGTGAATAAGGAGACCGGAGACCGGATAAGCCGCTTCACTGCGGGAGTAGGGGTGCCGCCATTCGTCGGCGGAGACCATTTCTGCGGTATGGGGCGAGTTTTTCAGGACGTTGTCTTCCTTGTCTGCCGTACCGTTGATAATGGCCGTGATTTCCGCATGAATGCGTTCCATGGCTTCAATGAAGCGGTCCAGTTCTTTTTTGGGTTCCGATTCCGTCGGCTCCACCATCAGGGTGCCCGGAACGGGGAAGGACATGGTGGGGCCGTGGAAGCCGTAGTCCATGAGCCTTTTGGCAATGTCATCCACCGTGAGGCCGGCGTCATGAGTGAGCTGGCGCGGATCCAGAATGCATTCATGCGCCACCAGCCCCTTGTTGCCGGAGTAGAGAACCGGGAAGAGATGTCCGAGTTTCTTGGCAATGTAGTTGGCGTTAAGGATGGCCATTTCCGTGGCTTCCCTGAGGCCGTCCGGCCCCATCATGGAGAGGTACATCCAGCAGATGGCGGCGATGGAGGCGCTTCCCCACGCCGCAGACGCTACGGCCCCTTCTTCATGGCCCAGCGTGAGGTGCCCGGGCAGGAAGGGTACGAGGTGTTCCGCTACGCCGATGGGCCCGATGCCGGGACCGCCGCCGCCGTGCGGCATGGCAAAGGTTTTATGCAGGTTCAGGTGGCAGACGTCCGCGCCAATGCAGCCGGGGCAAGTCAGACCTACCTGGGCATTCATGTTGGCGCCGTCCATGTACACCTGGCCGCCATTGGCATGGACGATGTCGCAGAGTTCCTTGATTGTCTGTTCATATACCCCGTGCGTGGAGGGGTACGTGACCATGATGCAGGAGAGATTGTCCTTATGGGCTTCCGCCTGGGATTTCAGGTCTGCCATGTCGATGTTGCCTCTTTCGTCGCATTTGACGGGCACCACCTTGAGGCCGGCCATGGCGGAGGATGCGGGATTTGTTCCGTGGGCGGAGGTGGGAATGAGGCAGACATTGCGGTGGCCTTCTCCGGCGTGCTTCTGGTAGCGGCGGATGGCCAGTAGCCCGGCATATTCCCCTGCGGCGCCGGCGTTGGGCTGGAGGGATACGGCGGCAAAGCCGGTGATTTTCGCCAGACGGTCGGACAGGACGGAGAGCATTTCCCGGATGCCTTCCGACTGGTCCGCCGGAACAAAGGGATGCAGGGAGTTGGCTTCCGGCCACGTGATGGGAATCATTTCAGAGGCGGCGTTCAGCTTCATCGTGCAGGAGCCCAGAGGGATCATGGCTTCATTTAGAGCCAGGTCCCGGGATTCCAGGCGGCGGATGTAGCGCATCATTTCCGTTTCGGAATGGTAGGAGTTGAAAGCCTTTTCCGTGCAGAAAGGCGTCTGGCGCGTGTGGACGGGATCCCAGGCAGGAGCGTCGCAATCGCAGGCAGCGGATGTTTCCGCACCTGCAAGGGCGGAGGCCAGTGCCGCTATATCCGCACAGGTTGCGGTTTCATCCAGAGAGATGGCTGCGTGGTCGGCATCCACCCTGCGGATGTTGTACCCGGCTTCCAGGGCTTTTTGCACCATGGCGTCCGCTTGTCCGGGAACGGACAGCAGCAGGGTGTCAAAGAAGTTTTTGTTTTTAATGGCGATGCCGGCTTCCGTGAGCGCCTTGTACAGGCTTTTGGTTTTCAAGTGGATTTCCGTGCCGATGCGTTTGAGGCCTTCCTGTCCGTGGTATACGGCGTAAAAGGCGGCAAGCACGGCCAGGAGCACCTGGGCGGTGCAGATGTTGGAGGTCGCCTTGTCGCGGCGAATATGCTGTTCCCTCGTTTGCAGGGCCAGGCGGTAGGCCGGGCGGCCCAGGGTATCTATGGACATGCCGATAAGGCGGCCGGGCATGCGGCGTTTGAGAGCGTCCGTGCAGGACATGTAGGCGGCATGGGGGCCGCCGAAGCCCATTGGGATGCCGAAGCGCTGCGTGTTGCCGATGCAGATATCGGCTCCGAAGGCGCCGGGTTCCCGGATGACGGTAAGGGCCATGAGATCCGCCGCCACGACGCAGAGCGCGCCCGTGGCATGCACGCGGGAAAAGAAGTCCGTGTAGTCGCAGATGCGGCCGAGCGTGTCCGGATATTGGACAAGCACTCCGGCCAGATCCGCACCGATGGATGCGGGGTCAAAGGATGAGCAATCTCCCACGATGATGTTAACGCCCTGGAAGGCGGCGCGGGTACGGATGACGCTGATGGTCTGGGGATGGCAGGTGTCCGCCACAAAGAAGGTGTTTGCTTTGGGGCGCGCGTTCCGGCACATGGTGACGGCTTCTGCTGCTGCGGTGCCTTCATCCAGCAGGGAGGCGTTCGCTACCGGCAGCCCTGTCAGGGAAGAGACCATGGTCTGGAAATTCATGAGCATTTCCAGCCGTCCCTGGGCGATTTCCGGTTGATAAGGGGTGTAGGCCGTGTACCAGCCGGGGTTCTCCAGTACATTGCGGAGGATGACGGAGGGAGTGATGGTGCCGTAATAGCCCTGGCCAATGAAGGTTTTCAGGAGCTTGTTTTTCCGCAGAATGGAACGGAGTTCCTCCAGGGCTTCCGTTTCCGATTTGGCTGCGGGCAGGTCCAGCGGGGCCTTCATGCGGATATCTGCGGGGACGATGTCCGCAATGAGTTCGTCAAGCGTCCGGTAGCCGAGGCTGTCAAGCATTTCCCGGCGTTCTTCCCCCTGGGGGCCGATGTGCCGGCTGGCAAAATCTGAGTGGGTATTCATGTGGTATCTCTGGCTGGTAATAGCGTCCGGCCGCGGGACGGGCCAAACAAAATGCCCCGGGATGGAATCACCGGGGCGGGGGAGGAAAGAATGGTTCAGGAGCAGTATTCCTCGTAATCCGTGGCGTTCATCATATCTTCCGTTTCCGTGGGAACGTCCAGGCGGATTTTGTACAGCCAGCCTGCGCCGTAGGGGTCGGAGTTAATGAGGGAGGGGTCATTGGAAAGCTCTTCATTCACTTCCAGGATTTCTCCTGAAACGGGGGTGTACACGTCGCTGGCGGCTTTGACAGATTCCACGACGGCGACGGGGTCGCCGGCCGCGACGGTGGCGCCTACTTCGGGAAGGTCTACAAAGACGACATCGGAGAGTTCGGCCTGGGCATGGTCTGAAATGCCGATGGTGCCGATGTCCCCGTCAATTTCAATCCATTCGTGATCCTTGGAATACAGCAGATTTTCTGGTACGTCGTGCATAAGATGTAATTGTTTGAAGTGAGAGTGTAGTAAAATGAGGTGTTTGTCAGTTTATTTTTGCGCCGTCGTGTCAGCCTTTTTTATAAAAGGGTTTTTTTACGACCACGGCCGGAAATTTCCTTCCCCTTACGTCAATTTCCAGCTCCGTGCCGACCTTGGCATGGGCGGCAGGCAGGTAGGCCAGGGCAATACCCTTCATCAGCGAAGGAGAGAGCACGCCGCTGGTAAGTTCTCCGATGGCTTCTCCGCCGGGGACGTGAACGGCATAATGGGCGCGGGGAGGGGCTCCCTTGCCGGTGTATTCAATAGCCGCCAGCCGCTGGCTGAGACCGTTGGCTTTTTGTTCCCGGAGGATATCGGAACCGATGAAATCCGTATCCAGCGCGCAGAAGAAGCCGAGCCCGGCTTCCAGAGGCGTCTTGTCCGGAGAGAGGTCGGAGCCGTTCAGAGGATAGCACATTTCCAGACGCAGACTGTCGCGGGCGCCCAGGCCGCAGGGTTTGGCTCCTGCTCCAAGAAAGGCTTCAAACCATTTGACGCCTTCCTTAGCCGGGCAGAAGAATTCAAAACCATCTTCCCCGGTATAGCCGGTGCGGCAGACAATGAGATCCGTCCCTTCCGCCGAGATGCGGGAAATTCCATTGCGGGGGGGAAGTTCCACACCGGGGATGACGCGGGAGAATACTTCTCCGCATTCGGGACCTTGAACAGCCAGCCCCACGTATTCGTCGGAGTGGTTTTCCAGGGTTACGCCTGCAGGTTGATGGGCGGAAAGCCATGCGAAGTCTTCATCAATCTTGGAGGCGTTCACCACTACGAAGAAGGTTTCCGGTTCCATCCGGTACAGGATAAGGTCGTCAATGACTCCGGCTCTGTCATTGAGCATGACGGAGTATTGCCCCTGCCCTACATTCAATTTGTTGATGTCATTGGTCAGCATGGAGTTCAGCCAGGCCGCGGCAGAATCGCCGGCTACCGTGAACTGCCCCATGTGGGAGATGTCAAAGATGCCGCAGGTTTCGCGCACTGCTTTGTGTTCGTCCAGAATGCCGGTGTACTGCACCGGCATATTCCAGCCGGCAAAAGGAACCATTCTGGCTCCCAGTTCAACGTGTTTAGCTGCCAGGGGGGTGGATTTGACGTCTGTATCAGTCATGAGGCGATGTGAAGGTTGTGAGCAATCTGCTCCTTATATCAGTAAAAGTCAATGGAATTCCGGTAACGCTTCCGTCTAGACATTGAAGCGGAATTCGATAACGTCCCCGTCTTTGACGACATATTCTTTTCCTTCGATGCGCAGCTTGCCGTGTTCCCTCGCTCCGGCCTTGCCGCCACAGGAAACCAGGTCGTCGTAGTGCACTACCTCTGCGGCGATAAAACCGCGTTCAAAGTCCGTGTGGATAACGCCGGCCGCCTGAGGTGCTTTTGCCCCGGACGGAATGGTCCAGGCCCGCGTTTCCTTGATTCCCGTGGTGAGGTAGGTGCGCAGGCCCAGAAGGTGGTACACGGCCCGGATGAGGTCGGAAACGCCGGAATCCCGCACGCCCAGGGATTCCAGAAATTCGCGGGATTCTTCCTCCGAGACGTCGATGAGTTCCTCTTCAATCCGGGCAGAGATGACAATGGCTTCCGCGTTGTGGTGTTCCGCTACGTATTTTTTCACCTGGGAGACGTAGGGATGGGCGTCCGGGTTGGAGATGGCGTCCGCCAGTTCGTCTTCATTGACATTGCAGGCGAAAATGCTTTTTTTATCCGAAAGCAGCTGGAAGGAATGGAGCAGCTTGCGTTCATCGTCGTCCAGCTGCGGTTCAAGGGTGAGGGCGGGATTGCCTTCGTTCAGGTGGGGCAGGAGTTTGGTGATGAGGGCCACTTCGGCCTTGGCTTCCTTGTCGCCGCTGCGTGCCTTGCGTTCGCGGGAAGAGAGTCTCTTTTCCATGGTGGCGATATCCGCCAGAATGAGTTCCGAGTTGATGATGTCAATGTCGCGCAGAGGATTCACGGAACCGAGTTCATGAATGATATCATCATTGTCAAAGCAGCGGACTACCTGCACGATGGCGTCCACTTCACGAATGTTCGCCAGAAACTGGTTGCCCAGGCCGGCGCCTTCCGAGGCGCCCTTGACCAGGCCGGCAATATCCACGAATTCAATAAGCGTGGGGATGATTTTTTCAGAACCGGACATGTCGGAAAGAACCTGCAGGCGGGGATCCGGGACTGTTACCATACCCACGTTCGGGTCAATGGTGCAGAAGGGATAGTTGGCCGCCTGGGCCTTGCGCGTCCGGGTGACCGCATTGAATAGAGTGGATTTGCCGACGTTGGGGAGACCTACAATACCTGCCTGTAACATAGGCAGGACTGATAGCGGGTCACGCCGTGAAAGTCAAATACCAATTGCCGACGGGCATTTATACGGCGTATCCCAGAGCCCATCTGATCAGGTTTTCCGATTCCGTCCAGATACGGGACGGATGGCAGCCGAGGACGACGACGATGACATGGCGCCCGTTGACGCCGGCTGAGGAAACCAGGCAGCGTCCGGCGGCGTTCGTGTATCCAGTTTTCATCCCGGTAACCCAGGGGTTCTGGGTGAGCAGCTTGTTGGTGTTTCTCAACAGAAGCGTTCTGCCGTTGGCGCGGGTAAAGGCATATTGGCGTTTGCAGATAATATTGCGCAGTTCCGGGTTGCGGTACACGTAATAGGCGCAGCGGGCCATGTCAATGGCAGTGGAATATTGATCTGCCGGGAGGCCGTTGGGATTGGCGAAGCGTGAGTTGTACATGCCCATCTGCCGGGCTTTGGCATTCATCAACTGGGCGAAACGGGGAACGGAACCCGCCGTATCGCGGGCCAGCGCCAGGGCTACGTCGTTGAAACTGCGGATCATCATGGCATTGAGCAGTTCGCGGCGTGAATAGACTTCCCCCGCCCGGAATCCCAGTTTGGTGGGGTCCGCCTTGGTATCGGAAGGCTGGATGACCACTTTTTTGTCCAGGCTGCCGTGTTCCATCACGACCATGGCTGTCACGAGTTTCTGCGTGCTGGCTACCTGGCGGTGCTGGAGGCCGTTGTGGGAAAAGAGCACTTTGCCGGTAAGGGCGTCCATGACGCAGGCACTGGCGCAGCGGGGCGTGCGCGGGGCGCTTGAGGGGATGGCTACAGGGCGTGTGGGGAAATTGGCCGGTCGGGGGAGGGCATGGGAAACCGGCTGGGAGAGTTGTGGGGGAACGGGCGTTGCGAGGGGGATGTAGTCACTTGAATCCCCGTACGATTGGCAGCTTGTGGAGCTCAGGCAAAGGGAGAATCCTGCAAGAAGGGCGAATAAACGCATGTCTTGTTGCTACAGTAAGAAGTTTCGTTCATCAAGCCCAAACTCCGCATTTGAAAGAGAGCCGGACGAAAAAGGCCGCGGATCGGATAATCCGCGGCCTTTTTTCTCTATTAACTACCTATGGAACCAAAAACCACCCTGAACGGATTTTGAATTGCTTTTTCCATCCGTCGGACAGATCTTGTGAAGGATGAGACTCCAGACAGGAGAGATGCGTTCAAAATATGTTCGTCAACAGTTCTTTTTAAGAGGTGTTGCCGTATGCGCCCGAGCCTGTGTCCCGTAAATATAGCAGAGATTTTTTCCGAACATATTTTGTTTTTCGCGGGCATGTAAATTTTGCCGCAGACATTTAAAATGCCGGGGATGTCCTGACGATATATTTAATTTTTGGAATAAAATTATTGAAGGAGAGGATTTGGTGACTGTTTTAAGACGTTTTTTTGCATCCGGATGGAAAGGTTTTTATACGGGAGATGGACGGCGCTCCCTTCCGGTTCCATGGTCAGGGAGAGGAGGCCCGGACCTGGCGTTTTCCCCGGCGGAAAAGCGGAATCTTCCTAAAGTTCCCTGCTGTTAATGGAGAAATACCCTCCAGCGTCCGGAGTAATTTGCCCTGCAATTTGCATTTTGGCCAAAAGCGGGGTGATAGTATGCGCCGCTTTTCCCAGAGAGGTGCAGAGGGTGTCAATAGTATTGAAACCCAGTCTGATGGCGTGGAGAATCTCCTTTTCTTCCAAAGTGGGAAGCGGTGGGGGTGAGGCTCCGGAAGGGGGACATGGCGAGAAGAGAGGCAGTCCCTGTTCCGGAACGGCCCAGTTCATGTCCTGCAGAATATCGGAGGCTCCGGTAGCCAGGATGGCTCCGTCCCGGATGAGGGCATGGCATCCGTCGGAAGAATGCCGGTCAACCGGTCCGGGAATGCAAAAAACGTCTCGGCCCTGTTCGGCCGCCGTTCGGGCCGTGATCAAGGCTCCGCTGCGTCCGGACGCCTCCACCACCAGCGTAGCGCAGCTCCAGCCGCTCACGATGCGGTTGCGCATGGGAAAAGTGGTGCGGGAAGGGGGCAAGTCCATCGGGAACTCGGAGACTACCGCTCCATGCCCGTCCGCAATGCGCTGCGCCAAATTTCTGTTTTCCCGAGGATACAGTTTGTTGAGTCCTGCTCCGATAACGGCGATGGTGCGCCCCTCCGCATCCATGGCCCCGGTATGGGCTTCCGTGTCCACGCCGCGCGCCAGTCCGGAAATGACGGTGACTCCGGCTTCCGCCAGGTCATGGGAGATGTTTCTGGCGCAAAGCCTGCCGTAATGGGTGGCCATCCGTGAGCCGACGACGGCAATGGAGCGTTCGGCATCCGTTCCGGTCCAGTTTCCCCAGGAGTAGAGGACAATGGGCGGGTCTGGGAGAGCACGCAGGGAGGATGGGTAGGAGTCGTCAAAAACCGTGGTTACCGCGGCCCCCGCGTTATCCGCCAGTTCCAGTTCCCTGTACGGGTTGACGGTACTCCGCCAAGAGGAAATGCGGCAAGCCAGCTGCGCCCCCACGCCGGGAATTTCCATCAACAGGGAGGAAGGGGATTCCAGAATCAGTTCCGGAGAGGCGAATACCTGCAGGAGACGCATGATTCTGACAGGGCCCAGGCCCGGTATCAGGTTCAGGGCTATGGCTGCTTCCCGGGGTGTCATGAATAAGGGGTCAGTTCCTGGTAAACGTCCAGATGGGCTTGAATCATATCCTGCATATTGTAAGGGGAAGGAATTTGCCGGGGCAGGGGGGGGGGCTGGGCATGCCAGCGGGCCAGCAGGTCCGCCATGGCGGCGGTATTTCCTACGGCGACGTTCCCTTCAGGAAGGAAGGCGTCCAGCTGTTCCTTGACTCCGCCGTGAGCGTATCCGGCCACGGGCTTGCCCAGGGCGAGCGCCTCCAGGGTTGATTTGCCGAAGGCTTCCGGGCTTTTGGTCAGGGAGAGGGTGACGGAACATGTGGAAAGGATTTCCCTTAGATCCTGGCGATGGCCTGTCCAGGTGAAGGACTGGGAGACGCCGGAACGTTCTATTGCCCGCAGGACCTCGTTTTTATATTCTTCTTTTCCCTTCTTTGCTTCTCCTACAATGACGGCGTGGGCCGGAATTCCCTGTTCCAGAAGCTGCCTGACGACCGGAATCAGATCCAGATGCCCTTTCAGGCGCGTGATGCGGCCCGGCAGGCACAGGGTGAATTTCCCCTTCAGTTCAGGATAGGACATGAACCAGCCCGTGAGCCATTCCCGGGAGGGGGAGTAGGCCGGGTGATATTGGTCCGGGGAAATAGCATTGGGTATGATTCTGATATGGTCCGGAGGGGTGGACGGATAATGGTCAAGGATGTAGTCCCTGATGCAGTTGGAGACGGCGATCACCCTCTCTCCCCGGCTCATGATGGCGGAGTACCGATTGACGGAGTAGAAGCCGTGAACGCTGGTGACGAGGCCGGGACGGTCTTCCGGCGGGAGCTTTTTCCATGCCAAGTAGCCTGCCCACGCAGGAACGCGGGAATGGAGATGCAGGATATCCGGTCTGACGGCCTGAAGCAGGGCGCGGAGGGCCCCGATGCGGAAGAGAGTGGAGATGCTTTTTTTGCCTATCGGCATCAGGATGTGGCGGGAGCCTTCCTTTTCCAGACGGGGCACCAGGCGTCCGCCTCCGGAAACGACGATATTTTCCACGCCCCGGGAAGAAAGGCCGCTGCCCAGTTCCATAACGACTTGTTCCACGCCTCCGGATTCCATGGAGGGGACGAGATGTACTATTTTCATAAGGCGCGGAGCTGAGGGAAAAATCTGGAGAGGATGTAGTCTGCTGCACGGTCCGCTTCCAGAAGCGGGGAACCGGGAGCCGTCAGGCGGAAGTTCTGTTTTTTCCAGTCACTGTATCCAGTAACCATGCCTTCCTTTTCCAGTGTCTCCAGGCCGGACAGGATGCGGGATTTGCGGCTGCCATGTCGGCGCGGTACGGAAAGGATGCCTACAGGAGCGCCGGAGCCAAGAGCCTCATATACCATGGAGACGCTGTCCTGGCTGACCCAGGCGGCGGAGGCGTGCGCCAGATGCCGGGCTACCCACCCCGGCCGGGTTTCCTCCACGGGAACAACGGTTAGTTCCGGAACGGCCGTCCGGATTTTTTCCGCAAAGCCGTCCGGCGTCCGGCGCGAGGTGGTCAGAACGAGGTCTCCGGGGGTGTGGATGCTGATGGACGCGAGCTGGTTGAGCATGCTTTCGTCATCCCAGTCAAAATCTTTGCTGGGTCCTCCTATGAGAATCAGTGTGGTATCCTTTGGTACGGAAGTATCCGGTCTCATGGGGTGGAGAGCTCCCTGGGTAGGGAAGATATTCGTATCCGTGTAATCGCGGCCGGAATCCAGGTCATGGCGGGGAATAAGGCAGAGGTCGAAAAAGGAGCAGGGAAGCGTGGGCTTCATGCAGAGGATGGCCCGGGTTTTGAAATGGTGCCGCGCGCAGATGAGCGGGATATGCGTTGCATGTCCGGCGGAAATGAACAGATCCGGCCGTGGAATGTCGCTGCCTGAGACGACCTTCCGGATTTTCCCCAAAAGGGAAAGCCCCTGCAGGTTCACCGTTTCCACAGTTCCCCCCGCTTTGGAGATCAGAGCTTGCGCCAGCCCCAGGGACTGGTTGAGGTGGCCCTGTTTCCCATCGCTCAGAATCCGGATGTTCATATATGCGGCATTATGAAGCGGCGGCGGGGTGCAGGCAATCCAATTTCCACCGGACAGAAGAAAATTCTTGGTGGGAGGCACGCTCTTGTTCATGATTCCGGCGTGCTGACTCCGGATTCCTCTGTTATTAAAGATTCCTTGTGCGCCGTGTCCCGGCAGCTTGGTTTTTCCGGCTGCCGGGTGGCCCGTGCGGAAAAAAGCCCGCATGCGGAAAAATTGTTTCAATGGCTGGAGCGCGGATGGCACGCCGGGATGGAGTGGATGGCGCGTTCCCCGGAGCGGCGCACGGATCCTGCGGAAGTGCTTCTCGGATGCCGTTCCGTCATCTGCCTGTCCTATGATTATGACAGCCCCGGTAGGCGTCCGGAGGGGGAGGGAAGCATTTGCCTTTACGCCCATGGAAAGGATTACCACGGAATTCTGGAGGAAAAACTGGCGGATTTGCAGGAGCTGCTTTCCATTTACGGCGGGAAGCAGAAGGGGTATGTGGACTCCGGCCCCGTTATGGAACGGGACCATGCGGAGGCCTGCGGCCTGGGCTGGCGCGGGAAAAGCGGTCTGATCGTGCGCAGGAAAGGGGGCTCCCGCTTTTTTATCGCTACCCTGCTGACTACGCTGGAACTGGAACCGGATGCTCCGGTTTCAAACGGATGCGGCAGTTGCTGCCGTTGTGCGGCCCTGTGTCCGACGGGCGCAATTATGGGAAACGGTCAGGTTGATGCCGGACGCTGCCTTTCCTACTGGACGATTGAACACCGGGGGGCTATTCCGGAAGAAATCCGTCCCCTGATAGGCACGCGCCTGTACGGGTGCGATACCTGCGTGACGGTCTGTCCCTGGAACGGTAAGCCTTTGCCGGATGTTGACGAACGGTTCCGCATGTCCCGTCTGCTGGCTTCCATTCCCCTGCGCGGTCTTCTTTCCCTGGATGCCGGCGGTTTTGCGGCCCTGTTCCGGAATTCCCCGTTGAAAAGGCTCAAGAGGGAAGGGCTGCTGCGTAACGGCTGCGTTGTGCTGGGGAATGCGGGGACTCCGGATGACATTGATTTTCTGAAGGCGCTTTACGGGGAGTCTCCTCTGGTGGAGGAACACGCTTCCTGGGCTGTGGAGCGCATCCTCCGCCGCTACGGGCGGCATGCATCTTCAAGCGGTGCAAGAGATTAAAAATAGAAAAAATGATGTTTTGGTCTTGTCAAAACCTCAATTTATGGTATCCATCTTGCCCCAAGCAATAGCTCTGCGCGAGGCAGAGAAAAATAACAGCTAGCAAATCCAATCCATTATGGCACGCCTTTTCGGTACAGAAATACCCAACGAGAAGCGCATCGAGGCTTCCCTTCCGTATATTTACGGAATTGGTCGCTCGACTTCTAAGAGAATCCTGGAACAAGCAGGCATCAATCCCGACATCCGCACGGGACAGCTTACCGACGAACAGCTCACGAAGATTGTTCAAGTAATCACCACTGACGGCATTTTGATTGAAGGTGACCTTCGTCGTGAAAAGCAATCCATTCTCAAGCGTCTGACCTCCATTAACTGCTATCGTGGTCAGCGCCACCGCCGCGGCCTTCCGGTACGCGGCCAGCGTACCCGTACGAATGCCCGCACCCGTAAAGGCAAGAAGAAGACTGTTGGCGCGCAGGCCAAGAAGAAGTAATCCGCCAATCTGAATTTTAATATAGCTTTACTATGGCTAGCGAAGAAATCACCAACGAAACCGCCGAACAGCCTGTGGAAGCGGCAACTCCCGCTCCCGTCGCTGAAACTCCGGCCGCCGCTGTTTCCGCTCCTGAAGAAATCAAGAAGCCCGAACCCCGCAAGGACATCTTTGCGGAACTTGGTCTGGGCGGCGATGACGACAAGCCCAAAATCCTGAAGGCCAAGGGCAGCAAAAACGTTTCCACGGGCGTGGTTCACGTTTCCTCCACGTTCAACAACACCGTCGTGACTGTGACCGACCAGCGCGGCAATGTCATCGGCTGGTCCTCCGCCGGCAAGATGGGCTTTAAGGGTTCCCGCAAGAGCACGGCTTATGCCGGGCAGGTGGTGTGCCAGGACGCCTGCCGCCAGGCCATGGGCCACGGCTTGCGTGAAGTGGAAGTGCGTGTGAAGGGCCCCGGTTCCGGTCGTGAATCCGCTGTACGTGCCGTGCAGACGATCGGTATTGAAATCACCTCCATCAAGGACGTGACTCCCATTCCCCACAACGGCTGCCGTCCTCCGAAGGCCCGCCGTGTCTAATTGAGAATCCTTTACCTATAGATCTAATATATCATGGCTCGTTATACCGGTCCCCGCGATAAAGTGTCCCGCCGTTTTGGCGTTGCCCTTTTCGGTTCCACCAAGGCTCTTGAAAAGCGCCCCTTCCCTCCCGGCCAGCATGGCATGCGCGCCGGCCGCAAGAAGAAATCCGACTATGGCGTGATGCTTGCTGAAAAACAGAAGCTGCGTTTCCAGTACGGTGTGCTTGAAGGCCAGTTCCGCAAGTATTATGCAGAAGCCGCCCGCCGCCGCGGCATTACCGGCGATATTCTGCTTCAGCTCCTTGAGCTTCGTCTGGACAATGTTGTGTACCGCCTCGGTTTCAGCAACACCCGCGCCGGAGCCCGTCAGCTCGTTTCCCACGGCCACATCACCGTGAACGGCAAAAAGACGAACATTGCGTCCTACTCCTGCCGTCCGGGCGATGTCATTGCCGTTGGCGGCAAGGCTTCCTCCCAGCAGCTGGTTACCCGTTCCCTTGACCTGACTCAGGCTACTGTGGTTCCGGATTGGCTGGAATGCGACCGTGACAAGCTCACGGGCAAGATTGCCCGCGTGCCTTCCAAGGAAGAGATTGCTCCCATCGTCAACGAGCAGCTCATCGTGGAATTCTACTCCCGTTAATCTTTATTTCCTTCTGGATTTGCTTCAAAACCCCGGTTGCTTTTCGGCGGCCGGGGTTTTGGGCATTCAGGGGGGAGTAATGGAAGAGTTGGCTGTTGAGAGTTAAGGGAAGCGGATATAAGATGAAAGCATGACGGACGATTGGAAAAAAAGAGGCGCAGCGCTTTTCGATATGGACGGAACGCTCCTTCCCTGGGATACGCAATATGTTTTTTCCTGTTTTGTGGTGAGGCGCCATCCTTGGAGACGCTTGCTGATTTTTCTTTTCCTGGCCTGTATCCCGCTCTATATTTTGAGAATATGGGATGAGAACCGGATGAAGAGGGCTTATCTCATGTATTTGTGGGGGCTTCCCGCTGAAACGGTGCGGGAATATGGACGGAAGTTTGCCGAGATGGCGCAGGAATGGATTTATCCGGAGCTGAAGGAGCGGCTGGCAGAGTATCGGAAGAAGGGGTATTTGTGTCTCATGGTTTCCGCTTCTCCATCATTTTACGTGAAGCCTCTGGGTGAACTGCTGGGATTTGACGAAATTCTGGGAACGGATGTGCTTCTGGAGGAACGCATGCCGGCAATGCCGAAACTGCCGAACGGTAATAATAAGGGGGCGGTGAAGGTGGAACGTCTGCGGGAGCGGAATGTACTGCCGGAACATGGTGTTCTGGAAAACGCCGTTGCCTACAGCGACAGTGCCGCGGATTTGCCCATGCTGCTTTCCTGCAGGCGGAGGGTTTTGGTGAATCCTTCTCCTGCCCTGAAAGAAGACAGGCTTCTGGATGGTGCGGAGTGTCTGTATCCAGCAAGGCCTTGGAAGGGAAGGTTTGGCAAGATATGGAGAATTGGATTTTTTGTCATGGGGCTGGTGGATGTAAATAATGTGAAATCAATGACTTGCTGATTTATCAAGAGAAAATTCTTTACTTTTGTGACGAAAATGTTTCACTTTTCTTAATAAGGGGGGAAAAAGCATTTTTCTTTCCATGTTAGCAAATCAACAATTAATACCCTAACCAAGTAATAGTCATGCAAACCAAGAACATCATCAGTGTTGCGGCAGTTGTGGCATCCTTTGCCGGAGCTGCTCTTGCGGGTACTCCCGTCAAGATTGTTGCTCCGACTCCGGTTCCCGCTCCTGTGGCGACTTCCAGCCCGCTGTCCGGCGATATTTACGCCGGCTACGCTTCCAATTACACCTGCCGCGGCATTGTGGCTTCCCACGCGTTGGCGGAAGGGGATAGCGTCATCCCCGCCGGTGTCAATCTGAATTACAAGCTGTGCGATGCCAACTCCATTGTGGCTTCCGCTTCTTATACGACCTTGACTTCAGGCCACCATCTCATGGGGGACAGGGATACTTCCTTCCACAATGAGACCAATTTCAACCTTGGCTGGCAGAATAAGGACGGTTTGCTGAAGAACCTGTCCACGACGCTTGGCTGGAACCTGATTCACGGCGGTTTGCTGGGCAGCTTTGCCAAGTATGACCATGCTCATTCCGTCACGCAGGAATTTTACCTGAATCTGAATTACGATCTGACTCAGAGCTGGTTTGCCGGCGTAACCACGAGCTATGCCTTCCAGGGCATGACCGGCTGGTGGTTCCAACCTTATGTTGGCTACAAGGCCGCTCTCTGCCCCGTCACGGACATTGTCGTGACGGCCGGGATGTCTGCCACGTCCAGCTATTTTGGCGCTGCGTTCGAGCAGGCCAATGGCGCTCAGGCCTGGTGGGTGAAAGCTGAACTTCCGGTGAAGCTGGGAGTGAAGAACCTGTCCCTTGTTCCCTTCGTCAGCTTCAACTGGGCCGGCTGCGGCGCGTTGAAGGTCAATAAGGGCCTGGATAAGGGAGACAAGCCTTACAAGAACTTCGGCGTAGTGGCTGGAGCCAGCCTTGTCTATTCTTTCTAAGCCATCCGGCCTGCGATTGAATTATATTTTCAGGTGCGGCGGAGAAATCCGCCGCGCTTTTTTTAATTGCTGGCGGCGTATCGTTTTTTATGAACTCCGTTTTTTGCAATGCGCCGATATCCAGATTGTCATTTGAAGCGTGATGATGCAATTCAGAAATATCATTGGTATTGCGGGGGGTGCCGTTTTTTTTTGCCGTTTCCGCTTTTGCGGAAATTTCCGTTAAAACTGTTTCTCCGGTTTCTGTTCCCGTGGAACAGGACTGTCCTTTGTCCGGGGAAGTTGATGCCGGGTATGCTTCCAATTACACCTGCCGCGGCATTGTGGCTTCTCATTCACTGACGGAAGGAGATGGAATTATTCCTGCCAGTGTGGATTTGAATTATAAATTGGATGATTGTAATTCCGTTGTTGGGGCGGCATCTTGTACGTTCCTGATTTCAGGACACCACATGGCAGGGGAAAGAGATTTCTCTTTTCATAACGAGACCGATTTTCTTTTTGGATGGAAGAACCGGGATGGTTTACTGAAGAACCTGTCCACGACGCTTGGCTGGAACCTGATTCACGGCGGCCTGCTTGGGAATTTTGCCAGGTATGATTATAACGCCACCTGGATGAGTGATGAAGATGTGTATATAAGGAATACCCATTCCGTCATTCAGGAATTTTATCTGACGCTGGATTACGGTTTGCCCGGAAACTGGTTTGCCGGCGTAACCATGAGCTATGCCTTCCAGGGCATGACCGGCTGGTGGTTCCGGCCGCATGTGGGGCATCAGGCAGCTATCTGCTCCGACATCGATTTTGTATTGAGCGCCGGGATGTCTGCCACTTCCTCTTATTTTGACAATAAATCCCTTTTTATGTCCAACGGTTCCCAGGCCTGGTGGCTGAAGGCTGAACTTCCGGTGAAACTGGGTGCCAAGAACCTGTCTCTCGTTCCCTTCGTCAGCTTCAACTGGGCCGGAGAGGGCGCCTTGAAGGCCAACCGAGGTTCGGACAGGGGCGACAAGCCTTATAAGAATTTCGGAGTAGTAGCCGGGGCTGGTCTCGTTTATTCTTTCTGAAGTTGGCAGCAGGCAGGCCTGAATGATGTTTCCTGAAGCAGAGCAGAAAACAGCGGCGTTTTTGCTTGTTGCCAAGAGGAGTTTTTTTATCCAGAATACTTTCCGCACGGCATTTCGATGTTATGAATTTCTTTTTTTCTTTTCTCTTTGGAGCGGGCATCGTCTCTGTCGCTTCCATGGCCGTTTCTTCGGCGGAATCACGCATTCCGGAGGTTCCTTCCGCTCCTGCTTTAAGACCGGTCAGCGGCAGTATCAAAGCCGGGTATTCCACTAATTACGAGTTCAGGGGGCTGATTCCCGCGGGCTGTAATCCTACGGCTCCTTTGCGGCTGGATTGGAGAAGCGATTTGAATGACCGGTATTCCCTGATTCTGGCTTTGAAGGAGGAGATTTTACTGGGGCATCCGGCGGCGGATATAGAGAATGAGACGATGGTGGATCTTGGTCTTCAGCGGAAGTTCGGAAAAGCTACGTATGCGGCATTATCCTTTCGTGCGAATGACGGCGGATTGGCGGGGTTTGCTTCCGAACGTTTGTTCGGCAATGGGGGAACAACGTATGAAGCGGCGCTGATCATGCGCCATGATGTGGGATTCCTTCCCGGTTTTTATGCGCAGGGAAGTGCCGCATATTCCTTTTACGGAATCACGGGCTGGTGGTTTGACATGTGTACGGGATCGGATTTCCGGATGACGGAAAACCTTTATATGGGTTTTAAATTCGGCGCCGTGTTGAGTTCTTCCTATTGGCCTTCCAGCAGCAATGGCTGGCAGTCTCTCTATTTCAGGGTGACGGCGAATTACCGTCTGTTCGGGAATGTTTTTATAGAGCCTTTCGTTGGCCTGCACTGGCTCGGCAAGGGTTCCCACGGGGTGAACCGCGTGTATGGAAGAACGCTGGTAAAGGGCAATAGCTGGGTGACGGGAGTCAGCGTGGTTTATACTTTTTGAGCAGCATGATGCGCTCCTTCTTTCCGAAGGGAGAGGTCCGCACGCATGCGGATCATGTCAATACATTGCACGCCATTGTCCCAGACGGGTTCCGGATAGTTGTCCGTGAAGTGGTTGTTGATAACGCCAGAAATCTGGAATCCGCAGCTTTCATAGAGAGCCATTGGCCCCGGAGATGCATCGGACGTTCCCACTTCCGCATACCGGCCCCCTTTGTTTCTGATGATGTCCAGGGCGTGCCGCACTAGGGCTGTTCCGCAATGCTGCCTTCTATATTCAGGAGCTACGGAGCAATTCATGATTTCCCATGTATGTTCCCTCGTCTGACGGATAACAATGACTCCGGCGGCAGTCCCGCAGTTTTTTGCGACGTAAAGTTCGCCGTGGGCCAGATGATCCGCTATCCGGCGTTCGTCCGGATCCGCATCCAGCAGAAGTTCCCTGAAGGAGGCGGGCGGGGGCCACACGGCCGTCTCCCGCTCTATAGGAAAGGTGCAGGCCATTATTCCACGCGCATGAAGATGATGGAGTCCGCCAGCAGTTCTCCTTGCAGGCTGTCCCCCTGGATGACGACAGGCTGGCCGGAGGAGATCAGCCCTTTTTCTTTCAGCAGGTCCAGGGCGGTGGAAATCATGCGGGCCGGATCTTTCAGGAAGGGTGATTCAAAGGCGGTTACGTCACGCGCCAGGGCGAGTTGCCTGACAACGACAGGGTCATTGCTGAAGGCGAAAATGGCAGCCCGTTCCGGTCTGAGGACGGCTGCCTGCGTGGCGGCCAGGCCGCGGCGGGTAAAGACGATCAGACAGGCGTTTTCCACGGAGTCCGCCAGGGAGATGGCTGCCTTGGTGGCTTTCTGGCGGTCTCCGTTCAGGATGGCGGATGCCGCGAAGTTGAGATTGCCGGAGCACTCCATGCGGTGGGCGATGGAATCCAGCACTTCCACACAGCGTACGGGGTAATGGCCCACGGAGGTTTCTCCGGAAAGCATGACGGCATCCACTTGTTCAAAGATGGCGTTGGAAACGTCCGTGACTTCCGCACGGGTAGGGGTGGGCTGGGTTATCATGGATTCCAGCATATGCGTTGCCACGATGCAGCGGCGTCCCAGCCTGTGGCAATGGCGGACGATGCGGCGCTGGATGATGGGCAGTTCTTCAATGCTGACTTCAATGCCCAGGTCTCCGCGCGCGACCATGATGACGTCTGCGGCTAGGATGATATCGTCAATGTGGCGGACAGCCTGCTGGTCTTCAATTTTTGCGACGATCTGGGCCTTGCCTCCCAAGTTGTCGATGTGTTCCCGGAGCTGGGCAATATGGGCGGCATCCCGGACGAAGGACATGGCTACGTAGTCCGTCTCGCATTCTACGGCCACGGCCAGGTCCGCCAAGTCTTTTTCCGTCAGGGCCGGGAGCCGCAGCGCTACGCCGGGAAGGTTGATGTGGCGGCGGGAGCCGAATACGCCTTCCGTGAGCACGTCGCAGATGAGCCTGTCCGGGCGCACTTCCGCAATGCGCATGAGGATGCCTCCGTTATCCACCACCATGGTATGGCCCGCCTGAACATCCTGCAGGAGGCCGTCATAGTTTACCGTGGTGGAAAAAGGAAGTTCCGGCTTGGCTGTGCCCAGGCGGATTTCCACGGTGTCTCCCTTTTTCAAATGGTAGGGTTCCAGCAGATCTCCCGTGCGAATGGAAGGCCCCTGGAGGTCAAAGAGGATAGCTACGTTCGCTTTCAGTTCCGCTGCTTTCCGGCGGATGCGGAAGACTACTTCCCGGACCCAGTCGTGTTTGGAATGGCTCATGTTGAGCCGGAAGACGTTGGCTCCGGCTTCAATAAGCTGGCCCAGCATGTCGGAAGTGTCTGTTGCTGGCCCAATAGTACAGATGATTTTGGTGGCCCGGGGCCGGGAAGGTGTGTTCATGGTCTTTGTCAGTGCCCCTAATGTATCTTACGGGGCGTTTAAATGAAGTTTTTTATGATACATGGCAGGATTGTTGCATGTCACGGAGCGCTTGAGGGAGCATACTGGCTGCATGAAACAGATCAGGGTTGAATTGATCAACACCGGGACGGAAATTTTGCTGGGGAGTATTGTGAATACAAATGCCGCATGGCTGGGCAACAGATTATTTGAGGCAGGGTTCCGCGTGGGGAGGGTAACCGTAGTGCCCGACGGGTACGCTATTAACGAGGCCATGAGGGAGAGCGCCCGGCGCGCAGATATCGTGATTGTAAGCGGGGGACTGGGGCCGACGAGCGATGATGTGACCCGGGAAGCCCTGTGCGACGTTTGCGGCGTGGACATGTACCGTGACGAGCATGTGGCGGAGTGGCTGAAGAGTTATTTTGAACGGAGGGGGATTCCCATTGCGGAGTGCAATTTCAAGCAGGCCATGGTTCCGGATGGCGCCGCGGTGCTGGAGAATTCCAACGGGACGGCGCCCGGACTGGTGATGCCTGCCAGCGGTTCCCTTCCCATGTTCATCCTGCTGCCGGGGCCGCCGGCGGAATTGAAGCCGATGGTGGAACATTCCGTGATGCCGCTTCTGGAAGATTTGGCGGATGAGGATATTTCTCATTTGCGCGTGTTCCGCCTGGTAGGGATAGGGGAGAGCGATCTCCAAGAGCTGGTGGATGATTCCCTGCACCAGGTGGAGGGTCTGGAGGTGGCGTATTGCGCGCGCGTCGGGGAAGTGGACGTGCGCCTGGTGGGCAGTGAGGTGGCTTTGAAACAGGGAGAGGCCCGTTTGCGCATTCTGGCCGGGGCGTATGTGCTGGCTCCTGTGGGGGCATCCCTGGAGAAAGCGGTTGTGTGCCATCTGGCGCAGCAGGGGCTGAAGGCGGCGACGGCGGAGAGCTGCACCGGCGGCCTGATTGCCAAGAGGATTACGGATGTGCCGGGGGCCTCCGGGGTTTTTGAATGCGGGTGGGTTACTTATGCCGACCGGGCAAAGACGGAGATGCTGGGCGTGCCGGAGGAGGTCCTGAAGCGTTGCGGGGCTGTGAGCGAGCCCGTGGTTAAAGCGATGGCGGAAGGAGCCCTGGAACGCTCCGGAGCCGATGTCGCTGTCGCCGTCAGCGGTATCGCGGGCCCCGGGGGCGGTACGCCGGAAAAGCCTGTGGGGACCGTATGGCTTGCCTGGGCTTTCCGGGGGAGGGAGACGCGGACGGAGATGATGCTTTATCCGCGGGACCGCGCATCTTTCCGTAAGATGGTTTCCCAACGGGCGCTTGCGGGGCTTCTGGATGCCAGGAGAAAAGAGCCTGTTACGGAATGAGGAACCACACGGGAAGCATTCCGGCTTCATGAAGTCCGCTGATGAATTCAAAGATGCCGATGAACCAGATGAACCACAGCGCATCCACAATGTTGTGCGTGAATGTGGCGGGATTGACGGAGTAGGCGGTAGGCGGCGGTTTAAGCCGTGAGAGGGAGGGAATGAAGGAGGGAACGTTCCTGCAATAGTTCCGGTAGGCGTCTCCGAAAAGGGCGGTGAGCCTTTCTTGTTCCTTTCTGATGACGGACGGGTAGTAGATTCCGAACGCCAGCGCCGTAAGCAGGGGGATGGTGAAGGTCTCCGTAGCGCAGGATACGCCTATGCTGCCAACGAAGCTGAAGAAATAGAGCGGATTGCGGCACATGGAGTATGGCCCGTCAGTAACCAGGACGTTGTTTTTATAGCCCGCAATGTAGAGGGAACACCAGATGCGCCCGAAGGCGCCTATGCCGGCCATGAAGCAGGCCAGGAGCATGAGGCTTTCTTCAATGAGCGGAGACGTTTCCCAGCGGGACTCCCCGAAGAGCAGGGAACAGCCGATAGCCAGACCGAAAATCAGAGAGATGAGTGTGCGGAAACGTTCGTTGAGTGATTTTGCGTGGGTTTGCATGGCGTTGAACGGGAGATAATGGAAAAATGCTACGGATTCCCGGCAATGGCATGAAGATGTTTTTTGTGACGTTTTCGTCACTCGCCTGAAAATAAAACAGCCTGTATGCGTGGGCATACAGGCTGTTGAGGAAAAAAGACAGGGTGTGGAAGGTCAGGCGCGCCTGCGGCGCAGCATCAGGGAAGCCAGCCCCAGCAGGCTGAGGGTGGCCGTAGCAGGTTCCGGCACTGCTCCCGCCACTACGTACTGCACCTTGACGTTTCCGTTTTCCGTGTAGAGATAGTACTGGCCCTGGTAGTCTGCGGCGTTCCCTTCCATAATTCCGGACGCCTTGGTCAGCGCGCCGCCGTCTTCCGCGGTGAAGTCTCCCAGGGAAATGGAACCGCCGTCAAAACCGGCGGAGGTAATCAGCGTGCGGGTAACAAACTGGAATTCTCCAGCAGCCAAGTCAGTGGATATGGTGGCCAGCATGCCGGAAACGGAGAAGCCGGATGCTCCCCAGATTTGCTGATTAACGTTCATGATACCGTTTGTTCCGAAAACAAGCCGGGCTCCATTGCCTCCATTGTCAATGCCGCAAACGCCAAGATGGAAGATCCCGTCCAGGATGATCTCACTGCTTTTGAAGTCCACTTGTGTGAGGGAAAGAGAGGAATTGGCTCCAATGGTGACGTTTCCGGTCCAGCGGGTTCCCCCAACCGTAACATTGCTGTTGCCTGTGACGGTGATGCTGCCGCCGTCGGAGGTGTCCACCATGGAGCCGCTGATATTGATAGTTCCGGTGTTATTGAAGATGACGTCCGGCCCCTGCCCGTTGCTGCGGGCGGGAACTCCATTGCTCCAGTTGTCCGCATTACCCAGTTCATAGGTATTGCCTTCCGTAGGACCAGCGTTGCCAGTCCATTCCGTAACCATGCTGGCGGCATGGGCGCAGATGCATGATCCGCAGAGGATTGCCGCAATAAATAAGTTTTTTTTCATATTAAAAAAATAACTAGATTAATAAGCCCAGAGGAAACGCTGGCGCTACCGTGATGCTACCGGGTTAGCAATCCGTTATAGGCAGAAACCGAAGAAAATCCTGTTTGACTTAGGAAAAGTTGCAAAGAGCTACAGCCATTGAAATACAGACTTCTTCTTACATGTAACGTATTTCAGAAAAGAGAGTTATCAAAATTTAACTACAGATTTAAATAACGCAAAGGATCTCAGGGCTTTCATTGGAAGCCAATGGCGCCGGGCAGACTTCATTTCATAAAAACGCCTCTTGGCATGGAAGGAAACGCCAATACAAGTCATTCCCGCTTAGAATCAAAGCTTGACCCCGGATTGCTAATCCGTAGAGAACAGGCGTCTGGAGAGAAAGTTTTTATTCGCTTTCCTGGTCGTGTTCATCCGCTTCGCGGGTGGAGAAGCGCATGAGTTCCGCTTCGAAGTGGAGCGGAACGTCCCCCGTGGGGCCGTTGCGGTTTTTAGCCAGATGCAGATTGGCCCGTCCGGCCATTTGCTGGCGTTTTTCCTCATCTTCCGCATAGTAGGCGGAGCGGTAGAGCAGGCCGATCATGTCCGCGTCCTGTTCGATGGAGCCGGATTCGCGAAGGTCGGAGATGCGGGGGACGCCCAGGCTGGCTCCCGTGCGGCTTTCCGGACCGCGGTTGAGCTGGGCCAGAACGATAACAGGCACTTTAAGTTCCTTGGCCAGGGCTTTGAGGCCGGCGGATATTTCCGCCACTTCTCGTTCACGGCTGTTGGCCGCCTGTTTGGAGTGGGAGCGCATGAGCTGGAGATAGTCCACGCCGATGGCTGCCAAACCGCCCTGGTCCCGCATGACCCGGCGCGCTTTGGCCCGGAGTTCGTTGATGGAGATGGCTGCGGTATCGTCAATGACAAGCTGGGAAGCCCCCACTTCCTTGACGGCCTGTTTGAAGTGCTTCATTTCAAGCTGGGTGAGGTTGCCTCTCTTGATGATTTCCCGGCTGCGGACTCCGGAACGGGCGAAAAGAAGGCGTTCCACAATCTGGACTGCGGGCATTTCACAGGAAAAGAGCAGAGTAGGCTTTTTTTCGTTAAGCGCGATGTGCTCAATGATGTTGAGCAGGAAGGAGGTTTTACCCATGGAGGGACGGGCGGCGATGATGAACATGTCCCCCGGTTTAAGCCCGTTGCTTTTTTTGTCCAGTTCCTCGAATCCCGTGGTCAGTCCCTGGATTTGGCCTTTGCTTGCGATAAATTTTTCAAAATTGGTGACGGCCTGTTTAAGGATGCTGGCCAGGCTTTGTTCATCCTTGGCGCTGTTATAGCGTTCCCGTATCTGGAAAATATGGGTTTCCACAGAATCCAGCAGTTCCGCTACGTCGTCCGGATTGTCAAAGGCCTGCGTGGTGGACTGGTTGGCGATGTCAATGATGGAGCGGAGGATGAATTTGTCCTTCAGGACATTGAGGTAATGCTCAAAATAGGCTCCGGTGGTGGTAAAGGTGTATATTTCCGCCAGGCCCGCGCTTCCGCCTACGGCTTCCAGCTGGTGCATGTCTTCCAAAGCCTGGGTGATGGAAACGATGTCAATGGGTTCGTTTTTGTTATAGCGGGCCTGGAAAAGGCGCCAGAGCAGCTTGTGCGCGGGGAGGTAGAAGTAGTCCTCCGTCATGCCGATGGTCACGCACTGCCCCACGTAAGTGGCCGGGTCCATGGCCATGAGGGCCAGCACTCCTTTTTCCGGGCCGGGAGCCTGCGGAATGTCCCTGAGGTCCAGGGACGGGGTTTTGCGGGGGGCCCTGGTCAGTTCCAGCGGGGGAACGGCAGTGGTGGTTGTCGTAGTTTCCATGGTGAGGCGGCTGGATGGGTGGCATCCGGCCGGGAAGGATAGCACAACGGAGGGAGCCGGGCAATAGGCAACGTTGCAAATTCGAAAAAGCCCCGTTCCGTCAACGGGGTGTCCATCCGTTCTTTTCCTGTTCTTTTCTCAGCCTCAGCTGCCCGCAGGCGGCGTTGATGTCATGACCTTTTTCATACCGCATGGTAACGGGGATGCGCGCCTTGTGAACTGCATCCCGGAAGGAACGGCAGCGTTCTTCCGAAGGGCGTTTCCACGGAAGCCCCTCCACGGTGTTGTACGGGATGAGATTGACTTTGGCGTGCAGGCGTTTGGCGATCCGGACGAGATGGGACGCGTCTTTCGGAGAGTCGTTGATGTCCCGGATGAGGATGTATTCCAGCGTGGGCATCTGGTTTCTTCCTCTGCTCCATTCTTCAAGGGCCGGAATGAGCTGGGAGAGCGGCCATTTTTTGTTGACCGGCATGATTTGGTCGCGAACTTCGTCCGTGGCTCCGTGCAGGGAAACGGCCAGACGGATTTGCCTGGGATAGGCCGCCAGTTTTTTCAGGCCGGGCACGAATCCCGACGTGGAGATGGTGATGTGGCGCGCCCCTATTTCCAAACCGCGGTGGGAAGTGATGATTTCCAGGGCATCCGCCACGTTGTCAAAATTGGAAAGGGGTTCCCCCATGCCCATGAAGACGATGTTGTTGACCCGTTTTCCCGCGATGGCTTCCGCGGAGAGAATCTGCCCGATGATTTCCCCCGTGGTGAGGTGGCGTTTAAGGCCCAGCAGCCCGGAAGCGCAGAATTTGCAGCCGAAGGCACAGCCTACCTGGGAAGAAACGCAAAGGGTGACGCGCTCCGATTTTTCTCCATTTTCCGCTGCTGCGGCAGGGATGATGACGGATTCTACCAGGCTGCCGTCTTCCATTCTGGTGAGGAATTTCCGTGTGGTGTCCGCAGAGCCGTGGATTTCCACGATTTCCGGCGTGTGGAAACGGAAATTTTCCGCCAGCAGATTTTTGAGCGCGGGGGGGAGGTTGCTCATCGCGTCAAAGGTGGTGACGCGCTTGCGCCACACCCAGTCCAGAACCTGCTGGGTGCGGAATTTGGTGTGCCCATGTTCCGTCAGGAAGGCGAGCAGCTTTTCCTCCGTCTGGGCGGTGATGAGGGGAAGCGGTGGCATGGATTTGAGGCGGTCCCGTTACAGCAGGGAATCCACGTAGCGGTCCCGGTTGAAGGGTTCAAAGTCTTCGGCTCCTTCCCCCGTTCCCAGAAAGGAGGGGGAAATGTGCATTTCATCCATGATGGCTACGGCCACGCCTCCCTTTCCGGAACCGTCCATTTTGGTGATAATGACGGAGTCCAGGGGCGTTGCTTTATGAAATTCCCTAGCTTGTGCCAGGGCGTTAGCGCCTGTAGTGGCATCCACTACCAGCAGGGTGCTGTGGGGGGCGGATGCATCCTGCTTTGCGAGAGTACGGCGAATTTTGGAGAGTTCCTCCATGAGGTTGTGGCGCGTATGGAGGCGTCCCGCGGTATCGCAAATGAGGTATTGGAAGCCTTCCCTGATGGTCTGCGTATGGGCCTCATAGCAGACGGAGGCCGGATCCTGGCCGGGTGCTCCCTTGCAGATGGGGATATTCAGCTTGTCCGCCCAGCTTTGAAGCTGTTCCACGGCGGCCGCGCGAAAAGTGTCCGCCGCAGCCAGAAGGACGCGGGAGCCCTGTTTTTGCAGCAAATGGGCCAATTTGGCCGCAGAAGTAGTTTTCCCGGTGCCGTTGACGCCCACGACCAGAATGACCAGCGGTTTGCCTTCCGGAGGGACGGGCAGGGACGGAGCGGTGGAAGGAAAGGCCCGGCGGAGCACTTCACGGGTGGATTCCACCAGATTTTCCGCATCCAGGCCTTTGCTTTCCTTCAGCTGGTCCGCAATACCCATGGCGCGCCTGATGCCGATGTCCGCGGCTACCAGCTCAGCTTCCAGTTCTTCCCAGTCTATCCGGGAGCTTCGGGAGAATTTGGTGAATAGTTTTTTAAAGAATCCTGCCATGGCGCGAAGCGGAGTTATGCCGGGTGTTCCGTTTTTGAGATTCCGGCCAGGACGCCGTTGACGAAGCGGGGGGATTCCGCTGAGGAGAAGCGTTCCGACAGGCGGATGGCCTCCGAGATGACGATGGGAGCCGGGAGGTCTTTGCGATGAAGGAGTTCATAGGCGCCCAGGCGCAGGATGGCGCGGTCAATGGCGCTGACGCGTTCCGGGGAGTAGTTTTCCAACGTGGAGTCGATGGCGGCGTCCAACCCGTCCCGGCGGCGCAGGATGTCTTCCCCCAGGGTTTTGGCTTCCCGGTAGAGTTCATCCGCATCCCGTCCTGCCTCCACCACTTTTTTTATTTCCGCCAGGGAAGGGCGGTCGTCCGGGTGGATGAGGCAGTTGATGCGGTCATTGATTTCCTGGAGTTTCCTGCAGGAGGAAATGAGGGAGGGCCAGATCCCGTTGTAGGCTGGGAAGTCCTTGAGCGTGTCCAGCAGGCGGCGGCGCATCTGCATCAGCGCGGTATTGAGTTCCTGGGCGGCGTCGCAGGCGGCGGAAAGCGAACCCTTGTCATTGGCGGGGTCTTCGTGCAGGGCTTTTTTCAGCCGGAGCAGGGCGGCGTTGAATTCTCCTTCCTTGGTCAGCAGGTCCTGAAGCTGGTCGCGGACGGGCAGGGTAAGAGGGTCTTGCTGCAGTTTGTCCGCCGTTTCCCGCGCACGGGTGATGAAGAGGCGCAGCTTGTCCGGATAGTCCCTTGTCAGGTGGCCGGAGACGGCCTTGGCCTTGAGTTTGCAGTAGTCTCCCCGGAAAGGTTCCATCAGGATATCCCAGATTCCCTCCTGTTCCGTTTCCGGCGTCTGGGAGGCGGCGTAAAGGTATTGGAGGGCGGCTTGTCTGATTTGGTTGCGTGAGAGCATGGCGATAGAGAAGAGAGAGTAATAGGTATTATTGCCGGAGCAGGGAGTTGAGGAAGAGTTCCGCCATGCGGGCAGCGGTGCGGGCCGCTTCACGGCCGCGGTTGAGCTGAGAGGCGATACAGCGGGCGAAGGCCTGCTTTTCATCATTCAGCAGCAGGACTTCATGAATGACGGGGGTAGTGAATTCCAGGGCGAGCTGCATCAGGGCCTGGGTAATGGTGGAGCCGATCAGGTCCGCGTGGTCTGTGCTGCCGCGCAGGATGACCCCCAGAGCCACCACGGCATCAGGACGTTTTTCCGGAGAGCGGGAGAGAACGGATTTAATGGACACCGGAATTTCAAAGGCTCCCGGTACGCGGATGATTTCCAGGCGGACCGAGGGAAGCACGGTTTTCAGTTCTTCCGAGCAGTTTTCTACCAGGGCCTGGGTGTATTGTTCGTTGTATTCCGAGGCGACGATGCAGATTTTGGCGCGCGTGCCCGTGGCGCGCTGGCGGCGGGGAAGTTCCGTGGACATGAAGGGATGGAGTGGAAAGTTACAGGATGTGGCCCAGCTTGCATTTTTTGGTAGCCAGGTATTTGCTGTTTTGTTCGTTGGGTGGGATGATGAGAGGAACCTGTTCCGTGATTTTTATGCCAAAGCCCTCCAGCCCCACGATTTTCCGCGGGTTGTTGGTAAGCAGACGCAACTGGTTTGCTCCCAGGTCATGCAGGATTTGCGCGCCGATGCCATAGTCGCGCAGGTCGTCCGGATAGCCGAGCTTGAGGTTGGCTTCCACGGTATCCAGACCCTGTTCCTGAAGTTTGTAAGCCTTGAGTTTCGCCGCCAGGCCGATGCCTCGGCCTTCCTGCCGCAGGTAGAGCAGGACGCCTCCTTCCTGGGCGATGCGGCGCATGGCGGTGTGCAACTGGCTGCCGCAGTCGCAGCGGCGGGAGCCGAAGACATCACCCGTCAGGCATTCACTATGCACGCGCACCAGCGTGGGTTTGTCCGGGGAGATTTCCCCGTGAACCAGGGCCAGGTGGAGAGCGCCGTCCAGCTGGGATTCATAGAGGCGGCAGGTAAAGTCACCGTAGTCTGTGGGCATGTTGACGGTTTCCACCAGCCGGATTTGCTTTTCCTTGGCTCGGCGGTATTCAATGAGCTGGGCTACGGTGCAGGCTTTCAGACCATGTTTTTTCTGGAATCCTCCCAGGTCCCCGATGCGGGCCATGGTCCCGTCTTCCTTCATGATTTCACAGCAGACGCCGGCGGGCTGGAGGCCCGCCATGCGCACGAGGTCAATGGTGGCTTCCGTATGGCCGGCGCGGCGCAGCACTCCGCCGGGAACGGCGCGGAGAGGGAATGTGTGACCCGGCTGAACAAAGTCGTTGACGGTGGCTTTGGGGTCCGCCAGCGTGCGAATGGTGAGGGAGCGTTCCGCGGCGCTGATGCCCGTAGTGATGTCATGGGCCGCATCCACGGAGACGGTGAACGCTGTGGACATGTTTTCCCGGTTGACGGAGGTCATGAGCGGGAGTTGGAGGGCGTCCGCCCGTTCCGGTGAAAGAGGTGCGCAGACGAGGCCCCTGGCGTGGGTAACCATGAAGTTGATGGCTTCCGGCGTGGCGAATTCGGCGGCAATGATCAAGTCTGCCTCATTCTCACGCCCAGGGTCGTCCGTAACGATGATCATCCGTCCCTGCCGTATTTCTTCCACAGCTTCTTCAACGGTGCAGAATTGAAGTTGATTGTCCATAAAAGGGGATGAATAGAGGTTATTTTTGTTTTTTTGCCCAGGAGTCCTTGAGAGCCACCGTGCGGTTGAAAACAGGACGACGGCCCGGTACATGGTCCCTGCGGTCCGCCACAAAGTAGCCGAGACGTTCGAACTGGCAGCGGAATTCTGGTTCGGCTCCGGCCAGGGAGGGTTCCAGCTTGGCGTTTGTGATGACGGTCAGCGATGAGGGATTCATGACGGACAGGAACCCTTCTTCAGCAGCGTCCGGGTTTTCTTCCGTAAAAAGGCGGTCATAGATGCGGATTTCTCCGTCCACCGCGTATTTGGTGCTTACCCAGTGAATGGCGGCGCGACACTGGATTCCTTCCGGAGGGTTGGAACCGATGGTGCCGGGAATGTGTTCGCAGAAGATTTCCGTGATAGTTCCCTCCGCATCCTGCTTGTAGTCCGTGCAGGTGATGCAGTAGCCCCCCCGGAGGCGTACGGTGCGGCCGGGGGCCAGACGGAAGTATTTTTTAGGAGGGTCCAGCATGAAGTCGTCCCGTTCAATCCAGACTTCCCTTGTGATGGGGAGGCGGCGGACGCCCTCTTCCGGTTTTTCCGGATTGTTCAGCACTTCAGCCATTTCTTCCGCGTTTTCCGGCAGGGTGGTGATAGTGACCTTGAGGGGATTGAGCACGGCCATGCGGCGCGGCGCGTTGGCATTCAGGTCTTCCCTTACGCTGTATTCCAGCAGGGCCACATCTGTGAAGCCGTTGAATTTAGTGATGCCTATGGTGTGGCAGAAGTTGCGGATGGCGGCAGGAGTGTAGCCCCGGCGGCGCATGCCGGAGACGGTGGGCATCCGTGGATCGTCCCAGCCGGAGACGTGTCCTTCCTGCACCAGTTGCAGCAGCTTGCGCTTGCTCATGACGGTGTAGGTAAGGTTCAGGCGGGCGAATTCCGTCTGGCGCGGGCGTGCCGGGACGGGGCAGTTTTCAATGACCCAGTCATAGAGGGGGCGGTGGTTTTCAAATTCCAGCGTGCAGAGGGAATGGGTGATGTGTTCGTAGGCATCTTCCAGCGGGTGGGCGAAGTCATACATGGGGTAAATGCACCAGGAACTGCCCGTGTTGTGGTGTTCCGCGAACATGATGCGGTACAACACGGGGTCCCGCATGTTCATGTTGCTGGAGGCCATGTCTATCCTGGCTCGCAGGATGGCTTTGCCTTCCGGGATTTCTCCGTTTTTCATGGCCTGGAAGCGTGCCAGGTTTTCTTCCACGGAGCGGTTGCGGTAGGGTGATTCCTGTCCGGGCACGTTCACGTTGCCCCGCTGGGCGCGTATTTCCTCCACCGTTTGTTCGTCTACGTAGGCCAATCCCTTGCGGATGAGGGAGACGGCGCATTCGTAAAAGAAGTCGAACATGTTGCTGGCAAAGAAAAGGTTGTCGCCCCAGTCAAAGCCCAGCCAGCGGATGTCTTCCTGAATGCTGTCCACATATTCCTGGTCTTCCTTGCTGGGGTTGGTGTCGTCAAAACGCAGGTGGCAGCGCGCACCCGGAAATTCCTGGGCGATGCCGAAGTTGAGGCAGATTGATTTGGCATGTCCGATATGAAGATACCCATTGGGTTCCGGGGGAAAGCGTGTTACCGGGGCCTGATGCTTGCCGGAGGCAAGGTCATCAGAAATCATATCGCGGATGAAATCTCGGCGTTCGGCAGGCTGCAATGACATGGCGAAAATTCTACTACCAAATTTCCTCTTCTGCAAGCGTGTTCACTCGGAATGACGTGAGGCGGGAAGAGGAGCATGAAGAGCGTTTTTATCTTTTTCCAATGGCCCGTGTTGTAAAATTCAAATAATTTATATCAAGGTGCGTTTGGAAATTGAGCCCCTGATAAGGGAGACTGAAAAATTTCCAGCTTTTCGCCAGGGGAAGATGGGAATTTTCCCTTTACCTTGTTTTCCGAAGTTTGCGGAATGGTTTTCGATTAAATGTTATTTTCAATGAGAGCGGTTTGAGCGAGTTTTTACATTCAGAAAAAAATCAGAGAGTCGAAATGAAAAGGAGAAATGATGGAAATAGGAGCCGATGGAAGTTTCTTGCATATTTTCGCGGGGTACATGGTAAGAGGAAAGTTGGGAAGACAGGTATTGCAAAAGAATGAAAAACGTGCATATTGGAGCCCGGTGAATCTGAATTGTCCACAGTGCAAACGACATATCAATGTGCCTTCTTCCGCGGAGGGTTCTATGGTGAATTGCAGCAAATGCGGGCATGAATTTCTTTGCGACAGGGAAAAACTGATTCCTAAGAAACCTTTTGCCAAAGCGAAGAAAGCCGTTTCCGTCCATTCCCCCAAAGACAGGAGGGAAGCCATTCAGAGCGCCCTGGTGGAAACGGGGCTGATTCAATTGGTGTGCCTTTGCGCGTCTCTGGCTGTTGCCGCCGGCTGCGTCTGGATTTTTTACAATGCTTCTTCCGAGATGGATGGGACCTTTTTCCTTTCCATGCTGCAGCAGCCCCAGCAGAAGGCGTTTGCCCTGTTTTTTGCCTGTCTTGCCGGAGGCTTGATGGCCTGTGCCGGACGCAGGCACAAGATTGTTTTCATTTTGCTGGGGTTGCTGGTTGCAGGGGGGATTGCTTCCCTGCCTTTCGTGTATCCGGTCAAGGTGAATCCTTCCCTGCTCGGAGGTCATGAAGAGGGGAGCGCCGGGGAAGAAGATGTCTCCGGCTTTACCAGCATGGGGCTGGAGCAGCTGCCCTCCAAGAACGCTTCTGTCCAGAATTATGGGGACGGTGATTTGAAACCTCTGTTTTCCGCTATTGACCGCAAGGAATCCCAGGGGGTTCTGGGCGTATGGGTGGTTGGGGTGAATGCAGCCAACCGGGATATGGTAAAGGCGTATTTGAAGAGGATGACCCAGTCCGAGGACGAACCTATTTTTTATGACCGCAAGGGAACGGGCGGCGGACTGTTCGTTATTACTCCCACTCCCATTACGTTTAAGGAATTTGTAGAGGTTGCGGGCAAGATGGGGAAGGTGTCCCTGCAGGATAAGGAGCGTTTTTTTGTGGAAGTGATTCTGAACCGGGACAGGTTTGAAGCGCGGCCCGCTTCCGCCGCGTTGCAGGATGAGCGCCACCAGTATTTCGTGCTGGCCAATTTGAAGGAGCTGTCCTGTCTGGACATCCGTCGCGTTATTGCCGCTGCAAAACGTTTGTCGGCTGTGAATCCGGATAAGATGCGGGGTGAGGTTTCTTCCAGGCTGGTGGAGCTTCTCCGGGAACCGTGGGGGCGTGATGCGGAATATGTGACCGCGTTGGCTTCGGCCCTTGTGGTATGGGCGGAACCGGATCATGAGGAGGCTCAGCGCGTGGTTGATTACGTGGCTACGGAGCTGAAGAAGGCGGATTGCGAAATTCCGGCGTCTCTGATCAGGTTTTTACTGCATGGTTCGGAAAAGAGAAGTTTGGCGTTGCTTCTGGAGGAATGGAAAAAGGATCCCCAGAAGTGGGAGGACGAATGCAAGGCAGCCGGTCCAACGGGAGAAGCTGATATCATCCGTTCGCTGAATGAGTCGGACGATTTTGTTTTGAAACGTTCCGCCGCCCGCATTCTTGGGGAAATCGGTTCGGAAGCTTCCCTGTCCGCGCTTAAGGCTTTCACTCATGACGCCGATAACGAATTGCGCCTGTGCGCGGAGTTGTCTGTGAACCTGATTGAAAAGCGGCTTGGGATAGATTCTTCCGCCAGATGATGCCGGTAAGGGCGGCTTCCGTTTCCGTGATGGCGCATCGCGCTGTTTTTCTGGCTCCAATACGGAAGGGGGGGCGGACGGTTTACGGGGATTGAAGTGCGGCTCCGGAATTTTCCCATGGCTGTTTTTCGGAGCCGGGGGATGCATGAGGGCTTTTTTTGCAGAGGTGTCCAAATGATTTCCTGTTTTCGGACAGTTTGTTACTTGTTTCTTTTGCGATATTTTCACCATTTGAACGCATTTCCGGGTAGGAAATTTGTTTTTACCCGGGAAGTGTCTTTTTTGGTTGCGGAGAAGAGCCAATTTACTAGAATGCAACGACCATGACAGACCAAGAAAACATGAAAGCCGCCGTTCCGGATGCGGCCAGGCGATATATGCGCTATCTCCTCATCATGGCCGGTTTGGGCGGCCTGCTCTACGGTGTGGACGTTGGCGTGATTGCTGCCGCGCTTCCCTACATTGAGCAGACGGCCGGTTTTAATCCCTCCCAGCTTTCCCAGGTGGTGGCCGCCGTGCTGTTCGGCAGCGTTCTTTCTTCCCTGTTTGCGGGCTATCTGGCCGACAAGATGGGACGCAAGGCGTTGATTACCGTGGCCGCAGCCTTATTTACGGCGAGCATCCCCGTGATCTGCCTGTCCCAGGAGGTATTCGGCATTATGTTGCTGGGCCGTATTCTTCAGGGCGCCAGCGCCGGTATTGTGGGCGTGGTCGTTCCGCTGTATCTGGCCGAGTGCCTGAGCGCCGAATCCCGCGGCAAGGGAACGGGGATGTTCCAGTTCCTGCTGACGGTGGGCCTGGTGTTTGCCGCCGTCGTCGGTTTGCTTGCCGCCAGTTATGTGGGCGGCGTCGAGAATTCCGGCGCGAGCGAAGAATCGCTGACTTCCGCCAAGGTTCTGGCCTGGCAGGCTATTTTCTGGGTTTGCGCCATTCCCGGCCTGTTCCTGTTTTTCGGTTCCTTCCGTTTGAGCGAATCTCCCCGCTACCTGTTCCGCCGCGGCCGCAAGGATGAAGCCATGGCTGTGCTGGTGCGCAGTTACGGGGATGCCCGCGCCAAGGAAGTGTTTGATGAAATGGTCCACATTGAAGAGGAAGAGAAGCAGAAGGCGGAGGAACTCAAAAAGCAGAGCTCTTCCGGCGAGTCCCTTCTTCAACGCAAGTATATCTATCCCTTTGTTCTGGCGGTGCTCGTTCTGGCGTTTACGCAGGCTACGGGCATTAATTCCGTGCTGAATTATTCCGTGAAGGTATTCCAGCAGGCAGGCCTGGAAGGCACCACCGCCAACTGGGCAGACTTTACCATCAAGGTCGTGAACTGCTTGATGACTATTGTCGCCATGGTGCTGGTGGACCGCAAGGGCCGCAAGTTCCTGCTTAAAATCGGAACGGCCGGCATCGTGGTCGGCCTTCTCGGCACCGGGTTCCTGTTCAATAATGTGGAAAAAGCCCGCAAGGATGTGACTGCGGATGTGGCTGCCCTGCTGGCCGCCCAGAGCCCTTCCGTCCAGAAGGAGTTTGAACAGGGCAAGGATGTGGGTTCCATCCGCACGCTTCAATTGGAACGTACTCCGGATTCCCCCTTCATCAGGAATCTTCTTGCCAAGAACGGCATGGCCGACAAGGACATCAACAGGATGCAGCTCATCATCACCTATGACCAGCCGGAAGCCAATCCCGCCTGGTACCAGTTCCTGATGGGATCTTCCACCCAGCTTTCCGTCGTAGAGTTTTCCGAACTGACCAAGGATACCAAGGATATCAAGAAGGAAGAGGACAAGGCTTCTCTGGCCGTGATCAAGGCCGTTCCGGATTCCACCAATAAAATGGTGGTGAACGGCAAGGAAGGTTATGCCATGAAGCCCGTTTCCATTCTGAAGGCGGAATTGGGCGAAAAGCCGGATACCTCCATGGGCTGGGGCGTGACTGCGTTCTTCATTATCTTTATTGCTTTTTATGCCACCGGCCCCGGCGTATGCGTCTGGCTGGCACTGTCCGAGCTGATGCCCGCCCGCATCCGCTCCAACGGTATGGCGATTGCTCTGTTGATCAACCAGCTGGTTTCCACGGTTATCGCCGGTTCTTTCCTCCCGTGGGTGGGCAGCTGCGGTTATTCCGGCGTGTTCTTTACGCTGGGCGGCATTACGGTGCTGTATTTCATTACGGTGACCTTCTTCCTGCCTGAAACCAAGGGGCGTTCCCTGGAGGAAATTGAAGGTTACTTCACAACAGGCAAAATGCCGGAAGATCCCAAGATGATCGGCGAAGGCATAGAAGCAGAGGAATAATTCTTTCTTCCTGTGGTTTTCAAGGCCGCTTCCCCTGAATTGGGGAAGCGGCTTTTTTATAACAGGAAACAGGGTGGGCTGCCTGCATGGCTTCGGAAGCACGGCTGTTCCGGGGAGAGGGTTCCGGCCACCTGTTCCCGGGCCGTGACGGTATCCGCTTTTCTTTCCCGCACCAGTAGGAGAAGGAGGGGGGCAAAGCCGGCGATGGCGCCCGCTATTTAGCGGGCTTCCTCTTTTTTCTGCTTGGACTGCCAGTGTTTGATGGCTTCCGCAATGGGGGGATACCCGTTTTTCATATGGAAGTCATAGGCTGTCTGGCCGTCATCGTTGCGGAGAGAGGGATTGGCGCCGTGATTCATGAGGCAAACGGCTATTTCCGGAGAGTTGCAGGCCATCAGCGGAGTCAGGCCATCCACGTCCGGCTGGTTGGGATCCGCTCCCGCGTTGATGAGAAGTTCAATGAGAGGAATGAGGCGTTCCGCCGGTTTTTCCTTGGTGCAGACCAGGTGGAGAGGTGATTGTTTGCTTTCAAAAAAGCGTTCGTTAACATCACAGCCGGCTTTGATGAGCCGTTCGTAAATGGCGGGGGACAGGCTGAGGAAGCCGACTCCGCGCGCCTGTGCGTTCATTCTGCGCTTGAGGTCCGGGGAGCCTGCGTCCAGGAGCGCCAGTGCTATTTTTTCCTGGCCCGGATCGGAGTCATTGAGGGCGGCGGAATACATGAACGGGGTGACGCCCCAAGGCCCCGGCTGATCCGGGTCGGCGCTGTGTTTGAGCAGGGCGTGCACCAACGGCAGCCTTTCTTCCGCGGTGGAATTCATATAGAGGCCTGAGAGGCACGCCCAGGTAAGAGGGGTGTCTCCCGGCTCTTTTGTGCCGTCATGCATGAAAATGGATTGAGCATTGACGGGAGCGCCCGCCTCTACCATCCGGACGGCCAGTCGGTTTAATCCCAGGGCAATGCAGAGGTGCAGAGGCGTGGTACGGTCCGGCGTCTGGAGCAGGAGGTTGCCGGTTTGGCGGAATTGTTCCAGCATCTGATGGCATTGAAGAATGGAGTGGAATTCCTCCTGCACTTCTCCGGGATACATGATTTCCAGCGGCCAGGAGTCATGCAGGAAACGGAGGGTAAGGCTCAGCAGTTTTTCGTTTGCCGTCTTGATTTCCTGTTGTTCCGCTTCCGTGAGCTGGATTGTCTTTTCCTCCGCATGTGCCCAGGGAGCGGCCATAACGACTGCTGAGGACAGAAGCAGCATGGTTCCTGTCATTTGTCTCATGAAGTCCTTATAGGGGAAGGGTCGTGAGCTGTCACTTCAAATCAGGGGCATGTCAACCCAGCCTGGAGAGACTGATGCGGACGGCTTCCACCGTGCGGTCAATGTCTTCTTCCGTATGGGCTGCAGAGATAAAGCCCGTTTCGTACGGGGAGGGCGCGAAGTAGACGCCTTGTTCCAGCATGTTCCAGAAGAAGGATTTGAAGAGTTTTTTGGAAGCTTTTTGCGCGGATTCCAGATTATAGACTTCCTCTTCCGTGAAGAAGAGGCAGAACATGGAGCCCGCACGGTGGAAGGTGTAATTTCTGCCGTGTTTTTTGAGGGCTTCGCGGATGCCTTCTTCCATGCGCGCTCCGAGCTGTTCCAGGCGTTCATAGGCGTTCCCTTTCAGGAGTTCCCGGAGCTGGGCCAATCCCGCCGCCATGGCGACCGGATTGCCGGACAGGGTTCCCGCCTGATACACAGGGCCAAGCGGAGAGAGGCAGTCCATGATTTCCGAGCGGCCGCCAAAAGCTCCCACGGGGAGGCCTCCGCCGATGACTTTGCCCATGCAGGTAAGGTCTGGAGTGATGCCGTAAAGCTGCTGCACGCCTCCGGGAGCGACCCGGAAGCCCGTCATGACTTCGTCAAAGATGAGAAGGGCGTCGTGGCGGAGCGTTATTTCCCGCAGGAAGTGAAGGAAGTCGTTTTGCGGAAAGTAGAGTCCGGCATTGGCAGGAAAGGGTTCCAGGATGACGGCGGCAATGTCGCTTCCATGGAGTTCAAAGGCTTTTTTTACTGCTTCCCGGTCATTGTAGGGCACGGTGAGGGTGAGCTGCGTCATTTCCCTGGGTACGCCCGCGCTGTCCGGTTCTCCGAAGGTGAGCGCTCCGGAACCCGCCGCTACCAGAAGGGAGTCCACATGGCCGTGGTAGCAGCCGATGAATTTGATGATTTTGCGGCGTCCGGTATAGCCGCGCGCCAGCCTGATGGCGGACATGGTTGCTTCCGTTCCGGAGTTGACCATGCGCACTTTTTCCACGGAGGGAACCATGTCCGTGATCATTTCCGCCATGTCCACTTCCGCCGGCGCGGGAATTCCATAGCCCAACCCCCTGTCCACGGCGGCATGTACTGCGTCCAGAACGGGTTGCGGAGCGTGGCCCAGAATGGCCGGGCCCCATGTGCCTATGTAGTCAATAAGCTGGCGCCCGTCCGCATCCGTGATGTAGGCTCCTTTGGCGGATTGAACAAAGAAGGGGTCCCCGTCCACATTGCGAAAGGCCCTGACGGGGGAGTTGACTCCGCCGGGGATAACGGAGCGCGCGCGGGAGAAGAGCTGGGCTGACTGATTCATGTGCAGAGGGAAGCAAAAAGGGCAAACCTTGAGAAAGGGTTGCCCTCATGGAAATTGGGTTCTTATTCCCGAACCAATACTGTTTTAAGCTTCAGGAGCGGAAGCGGGTGTTTCGGCGGTTTCGGAAGCGGTTTCTTCGCTCTTGTTGCTGTAACGCCATTTTACCTTGTTGCGCTTGCTGGCGGAACGAGCCTTGCGGCGGCGTTCGTCCATCGGGGTTTCAAAGGCGCGGCGGCGGCGCATTTCATCCAGAATGCCTTCAACATCCAGTTTTGTTTTGAGGCGCTTGAGAGCGCGGTCGATAGGTTCACCTTTTCTTACGGTAACTTCACGCATGATTTGTTTTCCTTTTTCTATTCGTCCGGGAACGGGAGACAATAGGTAGTGCTTTCCTGCTTACAGGTCAAGATTTTTATCATGACTGACCTATTTTTTGCCACTGAATGAGAGTTCTGCCGTCCGGAACGGCGGGAAGCGGTCGCGTTACCCCGTTTTCCGGTTCCGGAGCGCGTTTCAACTGTCCTTGCCTTATAACAAGGGGCGTGGTAGAAAGAGGCGTCTCCCATGAACCGGCTGCATACATTGATTGACGGATTTTCCCGGGTGCGGATTCTCTGCATCGGGGATGTAATGCTGGATAAGTTCCTGTATGGGAGCGTCAGCCGTATTTCGCCGGAGGCTCCGGTTCCCATCATGAAGATGGACCGGGAGACGCGCATGCTGGGAGGCGCGGGCAATGTCGTGTCCAATCTGTGCGCGCTGGGATGCCGCACCACTTTTATCAGCGTGGTCGGGGATGATGGTCATGGGCGGCAGGTAAGGCGTTTTCTGGAAGAGACGCACTGCGTTCCGGAGCTGGTGGAGCGCGAGGGGTATGAGACGACCGTGAAGATTCGTTTTGTGGCGGGCAAGCACCATTTGCTGAGAGCGGACCAGGAACAGCCGCTGAGGATGGAACCGGAGCTGGCTTCCCGTTTTTTGGAACGAGTGGATGCCTGTTTGCCGGAGGCGGATCTTGTCCTTTTGTCCGATTACGGGAAAGGCCTGTTTGACGGACGAACCGCCCCGGATGTGATTGCCCGGTGCCGTGCGGCGCGCAAGCCCGTCATTGTGGACCCGAAGGGAGCGGATTATTCCCGCTACAGGGGAGCCACGCTGGTGAAACCCAATATGAAGGAGTTCCAGGAGGCTACCGGCGTGGCGCTCAATCCTGCCATGGCCGGGTGGGAACAGGATGCCGTGGCGGGGGCGCAGAGGCTGTTTTCCGAATTCGGCATTGAGAATCTGATTGTCACTTTGAGCGAACACGGCATGATTTTCATTCCTTCCTCCAGCCCTTCCGATTTTGTCTGCATTCCTACGGAGGCCCGGGATGTTTTTGACGTGTCCGGAGCAGGTGATACCTCCCTCGCCAGTCTGGGCGCGGCGCTGGCTGCCGGAGCCGCGGTGCCGGATGCTCTGGTCGTGTCCAATGTGGCCGCCGGCATCGTAGTGGGCAAGTTCGGAACGGCCAGCGTGACCGGAGCGGAATTGAAGAAGGCTCTGGAGGAGAAGGATATCCAGACGCCCTCCTGGCATCACCGCGACAATATCCTGACGCCGGAGGCCGCGGCGGAGCTGGCGGAACGTTTCCGACGTGAGAAGAAGGTGGTTGGATTTACAAACGGCTGTTTTGATTTGCTCCACCTGGGGCATCTGCATTCCTTTATGAAGGCGCGTGAAGCGTGCGACGTGCTTTTTGTAGGGTTGAATACGGACGCCTCCATCAAGCGGCTGAAGGGCGAGGACAGGCCGATTAATAATGAGGAGATGCGTTCTCTGCTGCTGGCGTCCCTGGATTTTGTCGATTATGTAGTGCCGTTTGATGAAGATACGGCTCTGCCGCTGATTGAGAAGCTGCGTCCGGACGTGATTGCCAAAGAGGGGTATCCCCTGGAATGCTGGCCGGAAGGACAGTTCGTGAAATCTTATGGAGGGCAGGCTCTTGAACTGCCCCGCCTGGAGGGCTTTTCCTCCACCAATATCATCAACCGCATGAAAAGCAGCCCGGAATGAGCGAATACATCAGGAACCAGATTTTAGGGATAGCGGACAATTTCAAAGCCCTGGCTTCCATGGCCGGGGACATTGAGCAGGTTGCCCGCATTTGTACGGATACCCTTAAGGCCGGGAATAAGATCATGTTCTGCGGCAACGGAGGCTCCGCTGCGGATTCCCAGCACCTGGCCGCCGAATTGGTGGGGCGTTACAAGCTGAACCGCCCCGCCATGAATGCGCTGGCCCTGACGGTGGATACTTCCATCCTGACCGCCGTGGGCAATGATTACGGATATGAGACGGTGTTTTCCAGGCAGCTGGAGGGAGTGGGCCGTCCCGGAGATCTGCTGGTGGGGCTTTCCACGAGCGGCAACAGCCGGAACATCGTTTTGGCGATGGAGCTGGCGCGCCGGATGGGCGTCCGGACGGTGGCCTTGACGGGCCGCGGAGGCGGAGAGATGAAAGAAGTTGCGGATTTCTGCATTGCCGTCCCTTCCGATGCCACGAACAACATTCAGGAGATGCATATTGCAGTGGGGCATCTGGTTTGCGAACTGGTTGAACGGGAGATATATGGCGGGTAAGGCTTTGTTTCTGGACAGGGACGGCGTGGTTAATGTGGATGGCGGGTATGTGCACCGCATCGAGGACTTCCGGCTGGTTCCCGGAATTCTGAATCTTTGCCGCCAGGCTAAAGAGAAGGGGTATCTGGTGCTGGTGGCGACCAACCAGTCCGGCATAGGACGCGGCATGTTTTCTGAAGATGACTTTGAGCGGTTGACGGAATATATGAGAGGGGTGTTCCGTTCGTCCGGTGCGGATATTGCAGGTGTGTTTCACTGTCCCAGCGCGGATGACGGACATCCCGACCGGAAACCGAATCCCGGCCTGTTTTTGAAGGCTGCCGCCGCGCATGGGCTGGATATGAAAGCCTGCGTGTCCGTAGGTGACCGGGAGCGGGACATCCGGGCGGCTCTTGCCGCCGGAGTAGGCCGCAATTTCCTGTTTTCTGCGGAAGATGTCCCCACCCTCGCCACGGCCCGTGTGGAGACGTTGGAGGAAGTGGCGGCAAGGCTGTAGGCCGGGAATAGTTGCCCGGGAAAATCGCTGCGGTTTGTCCCTGGAGTTATCCCCTGCATCGGTGCGGGCGACATGGAACCGGTGCGGGGCAAAGTATTTTGACATACGGAGGTGAGCCTGTTAGAAGTGGAACAATCCGGCCGTAGTTTCGTGAACCTGGCCTGTACAGGCTTTTTATTTTTACACGTATGAATCTGATACTTTTCCAATCCATGATGACTGCCGCCGCGCTGGGGGCCGGCCTTGCCCTTCCTGTTTCTGCCCAGTCTTCTTCTCCGGCTTTTTCCGCTTCTCCTGAAGGTTCCCGCGCCGGAAAAACGTCCAAGATGCCGGTGTATCCCATTCCGCAGAAGATGACCAGGAGCGGCGGTTCCGTGACGGTTCCGGCCCTGAAGCTGTTGGGCGCGCGGGATGAACCTACCGTGAATGCTCTGAAAAGCATGTTTTCCCTCGCTCCAAACGGGCTGCCTGTGCAGATGATTATCATCAAAGGAAGCAAAAAGCCTGCCGGGAATGTTCCCCGGAAGGCCGGGGCTTATTCCCTGAACGTTACGCCTCAGGGAATACGGATGACGGGGTATGACGACGAAGGCCTGTTTTACGCGGCCCAAACGCTGCTGCAGTTGGCGGAGAAGACTTCTTCCGGCGTGACGGTGCCGGAAGTGGAGGTTCTGGATTGGCCGGATGTTCCTTTCCGCGGTACCATTGAAGGGTTTTACGGTCTGCCCTGGGGGCAGGAAGGTCGCATCAGCCAGTTCAAATTTTACGGGAAGTATAAGATGAATACTTACATCTACGGCCCGAAGGATGATGTGTTCCACGGTTTTTCCAAACGCTGGCGCGAGCCTTATCCCGCAGATATGGCGAAGGACCTGAAAGAGCTGGTGAAGGTCGCGAAGCAGAATAAGGTGAATTTTGTCTGGGCCGTGCATCCCGGAGCGGATATTCACTGGGGCGAGACGGACCGGAAGGCGGCCGTGAAGAAGTTTGAGATGATGTATGACCTGGGATTCCGTTCCTTTGCCGTATTTTTTGACGACATCGGCGGGGAGGGGGCCAAACCGGAGGGTCAGGTGGAGTTTTTGAATTACCTGAATAAGGAGTTTATCCACAAAAAACCGGACGTGACGCCGTTGATCGTATGCCCCACAGCGTATTCCGGCGGAGGTGGCCGCTACCATGAGGTAATGGGGGAACATCTGGACAAGGATATAGGCATCATGTGGACCGGTTCCAGCATTGTGAGCGATATACGGACTCCTGCGTTGAAGGGGATTAATAAGTATTTGAAGCGTCCGGCGTTTATCTGGTGGAATTTCCCGGTGACGGATTACGTGCGCCATGCCCTGTTTTTGGGGCGCACCTATGGCGTGGATGCGGACGCGATGCCATTTATGCAAGGGTTTGCTTCCAATCCGATGGATAAGCCGGAGGCTTCCAAGATTTCCCTGTTCAGCGTGGCGAATATGACCTGGAACGCCAAGGCCTATGATTCCGACAGGACATGGAAGGACAGCATCCGTATTTTGTTCCCCGGCTGCTCCTCCGCCATGCAGACGTTTGCCGATCATAATAGCGACGGGGGCCCTAGCGGGCACAATTACCGCAAAGAGGAGTCCGTAGAGATTGCCCCCGTGGTGGAGCAGGTGCTGGAACTGTGCCGCCGCGGGGCCAGGGTGTCCGGAAGCAAGGCGTTTGACCGCCTGAAGGCCGAGTTCGCGAAGATGGCCCAAGCTCCGGCCGCGATTCGGGCCAAGTCTAATAATCCCGCTTTCGTCGCAGAGGTGGAGCCGTGGCTCATCCAGTTCGAGTCCCTGGGGAAAGCCGGGGTGAACAGTATGCGCATGATTGAGGCCACAGAGGCGGGGAATGCCGCCGGAGCTCTGAATCATGCCATGGAGGCCGCCTGCCTGCTTGCCGAGATGCAGCGTTACAGCAGGGAAATCAGCAAGGCCATCAATAAGCACGTCACGGAAGTTACCAAGAAGAATTCCCCGTGGCAAACCGCCGTGAAGCCGTCCGAATTGGTGATGGCTCCCGCTGTGCGGGAACTGCTGGACATGGGTTCCACCCCCGTGCTTTCCCGCGTGAGCGGGCAGGCCGTTGGCCGTGTGAAGCCTTATGTTTCCACCAAGTCCAAGATTGGCATCGAGAAGATGCTGGATGACGATCCCGAGTCGTTCTATTACTGCAAAGAGGTTCAGAAGAAGGGTGACTTTTTCGGCGTGGATCTGGGAGTTCCACGGGAGATACGCACCGTTTCCATTGTGATGGGCCGCAATGATTCCGATACGGACGCTGTGAACAGGGGACAGTTGGAGGTTTCCCTGGACGGGCAGTCCTGGTCTCCCCTGATGCCGGAGTCCAGCGGGCTTCGCGTGGAGTACCGGGGAAATGGCAAAAAAGGCCGGTTTGTGCGTTACCGCGCTACGGCGCAGGGGGTTCCGGGAGGCAAGCCGGACGTGTGGACGGCTATCCGGGATTTCAAGGTGAATGCTCCCGCCGCGCCTTCCGTACTGACGGATGCTCCCGCGTTCAGGAATGCCGTGGTTGAAGCAGGAGACAGGGATATTTCCTTGAAGCGCATCATGGAGGTGCATCCCCTGCCGCCGAAAAAGTTCCTGGGCCTTCAAATTCCGGCGGGAGCGTCCGTGGAGTCCGCCTCCGTCAATTTGAAGACGCCGGATATGAAGTGGGCCAAGTTGTTCATTTCCATGGACGGAAAGTCCTGGACGGAGGTTTCGTTGAAGGAGGACGGTTCCGCGGATATTGGCGGAGTGATCAAGGGCATCAGGCTGTTGAACGCCTCCTCCTCCCCGCAGGAGGTGACTCTGGAAGAGTTCAGGCTGAATCTTGCCAACAAGGGTGGGAAGTCCGCCGACAGCGGAGCTGCCGGGGATTTCAACCTGGCAACGTTCCTCCCGGTGGAGCTGTCTCCAGAGAGGGCGGAGATTCCCTGTGATGTTCCCCGTGCGGGTTCCGTCATTGTCCTGTCCGACGGGAAGGAGGCTTCCGTGCTGGCCTGTGGGGCTGACGGACGGTGGGTTCCCGTGGGCAATCTGGCCAAGGGCAGGAAAGTTAATACGTTCAGCCTGAAATCCGTCAAAAAACCGGTGAAGGCCCTCGGCCTGACCGGGAAAAAGGGAAGTTCCGTAAATATTTTTGAAGTAATCTGGAAATAACGGATGGCATCGGGAAGTTTTCCGCCGGGTGGTGTCCGCCGGCCCTGGGGCGGCTGTTTCTTCCGTGGAATGGCCGCCCTGGATTTTTAGCCCTTGGTTTGCCGGGAGGCTCTTTTTTCCGCCAGGTGCATGCAGCCGAGGACAAGGGCGATGATGACCAGAGGCCCCAGGATGTCCGCATACCCCACCATGCCCGTGTTCACGGGGGCCACGCAAAGCAGGAACCACCAGGCCAGGGCCAGCAGGCGAAGCAGGGGCGGGGTTCCGCTGCCGGAGAGGAAGACATAGATGACGAGAGCCCAGAATTGGGGAAAACGGGGCAGCGTGACCAGCCATTCCCGGTGGTCCCCTCCGGGCCAGACAAGCGTACCGTAGGGGCCGGCTGCGGGAAGGTCTCCCCACATGGCGCCTGAGGGAAGCGCCATGTTCATCAGCAGGTTCAGGAACAGGCCCGCATATACGGTTATCATCAAGGCCCTCCATTGGGCGCCTGTTCGCACCGCCAGGAACAGGAAGGCCGGCACCAGCAGGAAGGGAGTCAGTTCCAGGGCTCCCATCCAGAGAGGGAGATTTGTTCCTATTTCTGCAAGGCGGTCCGCGCCTTGTGGAATGGCGGAAAGAACGGCCCAGTACAGGAGCATCAGAAAGATGCAACGGTACCTGGCGCCCCGGCTTACCGGGCGTTCTTCATCCGGAGGAAGGCCCAGCCATGCTCCGGATGAGGGCTGGTCGGGGGAGGATTGCATGGCGGGTTGGGAATGGTGCTTTTGTAACGGGAACGTGCAGGTTTGTCAATAAAGCCCGGTTCAGATCCGGAACCGGGATTGTTTTTCAACAAAACGGGCATTTTTACTGTCCACATTGTGACAAAGTTGTTGCCTTCGGCTTCTTCTGCTAGTCGGTGCCTGAAAGGCCGCGGAAAAACGGCTGTGCCTCAGTATCCCATTCTTTTTGCTTATGACCCGTTCCAGATTCCTGATGATTTTACCGGCCCTGTTTTTATGTCTGCTGGCTGTTTCCTGCGGAAAGAAGGAGAAGGAAGATCCCAATGTCGTGGAGTTGAACTTCGGTCATTTTCCCAACGTGACACATGTGCAGGGCCTGGTGGCGCATCATTTTTCCCGGCAGGGGAAGGGGTGGTTTGAAGAACGGCTGAAGGAGGCTACCGGAAAGGATGTCAGGATCAACTGGTACGTGTACAATGCGGGCCCCAGCGCCATGGAAGCCGTGTTCGCCCGGTCCATTGAACTGGCTTATGTGGGGCCCAGCCCGGCCATCAATGCGTTTGTGCGTTCCCGCGGGGAGGATATCAGGATGATTGCCGGAGCTGTGGAAGGAGGCGCCGCCCTGGTGGTTCCGAAGGATTCTTCGCTGAAGGAGCCTGCGGATTTCCGCGGCAAGGTGATTGCTACTCCCCAACTGGGGAATACGCAGGATGTTTCCGCCCGCGCCTGGTTTTCCCGCGGCGGCCTGCATGTGACGCAGCGCGGCGGGGACGTGACGATTCTGCCGACTCCCAACCCCGAACAGCTCAGCCTGTTCCGGCAGGGCAAGCTGGACGGCGTGTGGACGGTGGAACCCTGGGTGAGCCGCCTGGTGCTGACGGCGGGAGGCAGGGTGCTGGTGGACGAGAAGGAGTCCATCGCGACCGTACTGGTATGCGGAGCGGAGTTTCTCAGGGAAAAGCCGGAGGTGGCGAAAGCCCTGGTGCAGGCGCATGAGGAACTGAACGAATGGATAAGGCTGCATCCGGATGAGGTCCAGTCAATCGTGGTCAGGGAGCTGGAGGAGCTGACGCATTCCAGAATAGACCCGGCATTGATTGCGGAGGCCTGGAAAAGCATCGTCATCAAGGACAGGATTTCCATTCCCAAGCTCCGGCAGTTTGTGCAGGACGCCCATCAGGCCGGATTTATGAAAGAAGTTCCGGATGTAGGCGGACTGGTGGTGCCGGAGGCGGCGGAGGAGCAGTTGACCATGGCGAAGGAGGCGGGCGGAAGATGATTGCGGGTGCAGAACATTGCGGCCCCGGAGGCTGCAAGCTCCGTATTGCCGGCGTGAGCAAGGTGTTTGACGGGAGGCGCGGAAAGGTGGTGGCTCTGGAGGGCATTAATTTGAATATCAGAGGAGGCGAGTTCGTGTGCCTGGTGGGGGCCAGCGGCTGCGGGAAGACTTCCCTGCTGAATATCATTGCAGGGCTGGAGTTTCCTTCTTCCGGGGTGGTGGAGCTGGACGGGGAGCCTGTGACGGAACCCGGACGGGACCGCACTGTGATGTTCCAGGAGTCCGCCCTGTTTCCGTGGCTGGATGTGCTGGGGAACGTGATGTTCGGCTTGAAGCTGGTGCCCGGACTGACTCGGGGAGACCGGCTTGCCATGGCGGAGAAGAATCTGGAACTGGTGGGGCTGAAAGAGTGTGCCCATGCTCATATTCATGAACTTTCCGGCGGAATGAAGCAGCGCGTGGCGCTTGCCCGCGCCCTGGCTACCAGCCCCCGCATTTTGCTGATGGACGAGCCTTTTGCCGCCCTGGACGCCATGACCCGCGAACAGCTTTATCAGGATATTCAGGAGATTCATTTACGCTGCGGCATGACGATTGTTTTCGTTACGCATAATATGCGCGAGGCCGTGTGCCTGGGGGATCGTGTGGTGTTGCTCACTCCACATCCGGGGCGCGTCTGTGAGGAATATTTCGTGGATTTTCCTCATCCTAGGGATATTAACAGCAGTGATTTGGCGGAATTGTCCGCCCGCATTACCCGTGATTTGAAAGGAGCCACGGCATGAACAGGAACAAATGGTCCAAGTGGGGGGCGCACGCCTGTTCGCTTGTGTTTTTTATTCTCGTGGTCTGGGCATGGCAGCATTTGAGCGACCTGAGGGTCTGGAAGCCTTATTTGTTTCCCTCTCCGCTGGAAGTATGGGAGTATCTGCGCTCTTCATTTCAGGACGGGTCTCTGGAGGAGGCTTCATGGATTACCATGAAAAGGCTGGTGATGGGGTATGGAATCGGCCTGGTGACGGGGATTCCCCTGGGCATGCTGTGCTCCCGTTTCCAGCTTATGCAGAATACTCTGGGACTGGTTTCCCTGGGGTTCCAGGCTCTGCCCAGCGTGTGCTGGGTTCCGTTGGCAACCCTGTGGTTCGGCCAGACGGAAGGGGCTATGCTGTTCGTGGTGATTATGGGGACGCTGTGGTCCGTAATCCTGGCTACGGCCAACGGCATGCGGAACGTGCCGCCCATTTATGCCCGTGCGGCGCGCACCATGGGAGCAGGACCCATTTATTGCCTGATTCATGTGACGCTTCCCGCTTCCGCTCCGTTTGTGGTGAGCGGAATGAAGCAGGGATGGGCTTTTGCCTGGCGCTCCCTGATGGCTGCGGAAATTTTTGTTCCCATCCTGACCGGGTTCGGATTGGGCCAGCTGCTGCATTTCGGCCGCGAACTGAACGCGATGAACCAGGTCGTAGGCATCATGTTCGTGATTGTGGTGATTGGGCTGCTGTCCGACAAGATTCTGTTTTCTCCTCTGGAACGGTTTCTGCACCGCCGCTGGGGGACAGGACAGGCCTGAAGCGGCGGGAACAGAAACACGGAGAGGGGCTGCAGAGCGTTCCGGCGATATGGTGCCCGTTATTTGCCGGAAGAATCCAGCTCCTTTTTGAGCGCGCGGACTTCCTTAATCAGTGCCGGAAGTTTTTTGAGGGCGGCGTATTGGCGGGTAGCGTCCTTGTAGGGGAAAGCCGGCATGCCCCAGTAAGTAGAGTTTTCCGGAATGTCCGAGATGACTCCCGTTTTAGCGCCCAGCGTGGATTTGGAACCGATGTTGAGGTGTCCTGAGATGCCGACCTGGGCGGCGATGGTGGCATAATCCCCCACTTTGGTGCTGCCGGCTATGCCGGATTGGGCGACGATGATGCAATGCCTGCCGACAACGACGTTATGGCCGAGCTGGATCAGGTTGTCTATTTTGGTGCCTTCCCCCACAATGGTGCGCCCGAATCTGGCGCGGTCAATAGTTGTGTTGGCCCCTACGTCCACGTCATCCCCCAGTTCCACAATTCCTACCTGGTCAATGCCCACGTAGCGTCCATTGTCTCCCATCAGGAAGCCGAATCCGTCGGAACCGATGACGGCTCCGGGCTGGATGGTCACCCTGTTGCCGAGTTTGCAGCGTTCCCTGATGGTAACATGGGCATGCAGGCGGCAGTTTTCCCCCATGGTGACGCCGTCTCCGATATCGCAGCCGTTGCCAATGTCCGTCCCGTCTCCGATTATGCAGTGGGCCCCGATGCAGGTATAGGCTCCTACATGGATTTTGTCCGGGTTGAAGCTGGCCGTGGGGTCGATGATGGCTGTGGGATGAATGCCGGGGGTGAACCGGTAGGCGGAAGCCATGAAATATTTCACCAGGGCGTTGAATGCCATGGAGGGGTTGTCCACTTCCACGAAGGCGGCGTGTTCCGGATACGCAGGCAGACCCGGCGGCACCAGCACGATTCCGGCAGAGGTGTGCAGGAAGTCCTGGAAGTATTTTTCATTGCCAAGGAAGGAGGCTTCTTCACGGGATGCGTCAAGAAGGGAAGCGACCCCGAATACGGTCAGTTCGGGGTCGCCGGAAAGGATTTTTCCCCCGGTGAGGGCGGCCACGGCTTCAAGTGTAAGCTTCATGGGTATATGATTCCGCCTTCCCGGGGTTAATGTCAAGGGTTAGTTGGCCGGGGCCGCGGGAGCGGCGGGGACGGCCGGAGCCTTTTTCTTGGAGGGGTCAAACCCTTCGGGGGCGTCTTTGTTGAGTTCTTTCATCACTGTGGGAGTAATGTCCATGCCGGGCTTCGTGTAGACGAATACCTGGTTGGACCGAAGGGCCTGGGCGCTTTTGTCCAGAACGAGGTCATAGTTGCCCTTGGTGGCGATGCCTTCCGTGATTTTTGTGATTTCTCCCATGATTTTGGCGGAACGCACTTTCATTTGTTCCTGAAGGGATTTAAGCTGGCGTTCCACAAATCCGCGGCGTTCCTGTTCCAGCGCAATGACTTCCTGACGTTTGATCTGGGCCTTTTGCTCCAGCTCCTTTTTGTCCTTTTCATTCAGCATGGGATCCTGAAGCCTTTTGACCATGTCGTTGAAGTCCGCTTCCATCTTTTTGATGGTTTCCGCGCGGGTGTTGTTGGTTTCCTGCACCGTCTGGGCAGCCTTGTCTACTTCCGCCTGGGCTTCATGGGTCTTGTAGTAGTCGGCGAAGAGTTTCTGCACATCCACCGTCGCTACCTTAAGTTCAGCGTTGGCCGTGGCGCTTAATGCCATTGCTGCTGATACACCTAATGCTGTTTTGAAGAATCTCATAATTTTTAGCGTCTTCTGACTTTACCAGTTTACATGTGGAATGGCATGCGTCAACCTTCTAGCAATATTTCAGGATTGAACTTTTGTCATCAAGGGGCCACTTTAGGCGCATGCAAACATTTTCCACCAAGGCCCAGTTGAGGGCTGCCCTCCTCAAGCACCACCGCAAACATGACCATGTGGTTCTCGTCCCCACAATGGGGGCCCTCCACGCCGGACACCGCGCTTTGCTGGAACAGGCGCGCAAGCTGGCCGGGGAGGATGGCGTGGTGGTAGCCAGTATTTTCGTCAATCCTATCCAGTTTAACAATTCCTCCGACCTTCAGACTTATCCCCGGACTCCTGAAAAGGATTTGGAGGTGTGCGAAGGTGCAGGCGTGGATTATGTGTTTTCCCCTACTCCTGAAGAAATGTATTCCGGAGAACGCAGCATTGCCGTGGAAGAAAGCTTTTTGTCCACAACATTGTGCGGTGCGTCCCGCCCGGGGCATTTTTCCGGTGTCTGCACGGTGCTTGCCAAACTGTTCAACCTGGTACAGCCCACGGACGCTATTTTCGGAAAGAAGGATTACCAGCAGCTTGCCATTATCCGCCGCATGGTGCGCGACCTGGATTTTCCGGTGCGCATTCACGGGGCGGAGATTGTAAGGCATGGCAACGGTCTGGCCTATTCCTCCCGGAACGCCCGCCTGACGCCGGAGCAGAAGGAACAGGCCGTGGTAATACGGCAGGCTATGCTTCAGGCCCGGGACGAGTTCCAGGCCGGGGCGGACGCCTCCAAGGTGAAGGAGCATGCCGCCGCCATGATTGAGGGTGTGCCCGACACGCGCATCGATTATCTGGAGATTGTGGATGCGGAGACCATGCAGCCGCTGGCGGAGAACCGGAAGCCGGCCCTGATGGCCGCCGCCGTCTATTTCGGCGACGTGCGTCTTATAGACAACATAGAACTTTAATACGGCAAGGATTTTCTTATACTGCGCCCGTGATTACCGCCTCCAACCTCCACCGCAGCTATTCCATCGGCAAGAAGTCCATTGAAATCCTGCATGGGGTGGATTTGCACATTGCCGCCGGAGAGAAGGTGTTCCTGTGCGGGCCCAGCGGGGCCGGAAAGACCACGCTGATGTACACGCTGGCCGGATTGGAAACGCCGCAAGAGGGAAAGGTCACGATTGACGGCACGGATATTTACGCCTTGTCCGCCACGGCCCGGTCCGTGTTCCGGAACCGGAGCATGGGGTTTATTTTCCAGAATTATCTGTTGATGCCGGAATTGACGGCGCTGGAAAACGCCTGTCTGGCTTCCTCCATCGGCAGGAGGCCGCGCGTGGAATATGTGAGGGAACTGATGGAGCGCGTGGGTTTGTCCCACCGCCTGAACCACCTGCCCAGCGAACTGAGCGGCGGGGAACAGCAGCGCGTGGCAATCGCCCGTGCCCTGGCGAACGACGCCCCCATTATTTTTGCGGATGAACCTACCGGGAACCTGGACCGGAAGAACGGCGCGGAGGTGCTGGACCTTTTGTTCGGCCTGGCGGACGAGTCCCGCAAAACGCTGGTGATTGTGACGCATGACGAACATCTGGCACGGAGAGGGGACCGCATTATTACGATTATGGACGGGCAGGCCGTCTGAGGCTGCCGGGCGTAGGGGCCGCCTGCGTTTTATTTGATGCCCGCCGTCAGATGCAGGACGGCCTGGTGCCGCTCTGGGGCATCTGCCCCATGCGGCGGTAATCCAGCGTTTCCGGAAGGTTTCCTGTTGATGGCAGTTCGGTTTCCGGAAAAGGAAGGTGTCCGTTATCATGACGGCGGCCAGGTTTTTGGCCCGGAAATTGAGGTGATGAGAAAAGTTGATGCACCAACTTTTGATGTCCGCAGGATTGAGACAGATGGAAGGCAGGAAGGGCCGCCTATGTTTCTGAATTGCCCGAGCCCGCCTGCGGCTGTCCCTTTTGCCGACGATGGGGGTGAAGTTCCCTGTGCCCGGATACAGGGAACCCATGCCGTGCGGGAGGCTCACCGGTGAGTCGGTTGCGGACGGTGCTCATGCATTATTCCTTATAGTCTTCATCGGAATCACCCTTGCATAGAAATGCGAATTCCGGGGAACTTCCCGCTGTGTCCAGCAGTGAGCTCCATGTGAGATTGGGATAATCAATGAGATCATGTGCATAAGCCAGCATATTGTCCGGCGCCTGGCCATATCCACGTCCTACTTCACAGACGCATAAGATGAGAATGAGGTGTATGACTGGCGAGACAGGAGCGTCTTCCGGTATTCCCTCATTGAAATATTTGATCAATGCATTTGCGGATTCCTGACTGTCACTATCCAATTCTTGAAAGAGTTTTTTATAGGATTGGGGCCTTCCTTTTTTTATTACCGGGTCATATTTTTGCCAGCCTCTTCCTAATTTTACATCCAGTTCTCCTTTAAGTTTTTCAAATATTTGCGTGACTTCGGCAGGATCATGATCCTGAAGCCTTACCCAGGCGAGCCAGATTTTCCCTACTTCTTTTAATTGTTCGATTGCTATCATCTGGTGATTATTTTTTGTTTGGTTTTTCAGTGTATCCGCCGCAAGTTCATGCCGTAAATCCAGAGAGAATTTCAGTTTTCTGAAGCCTTGCTTTATGCAGATTAACATTGTTTATTTAATCCAATTTTTATTTATTGTTATTATTTATTTTCCAAAGAACCGCTCTTCTTTTTAAGAACTTCTATCTGTCTCCGGAACGTACAGAGATGTCTTCAAATTCGGGAACTGAGATGAACGGTAAATTCCCGGAGCCTGCCGGCAACGCGAGAGGATCGGTATTGCATTCGGCCGGGTTGTTGTGTAGCCTGTTGGGCATGTGGGACTGGATTGTGATCAAGGATGCGCTCCGGGCGGTTGTTGAAATTTTCATCCTGTGGGTGTTCCTGTACCAGATTTACCGTGCTTTCCACGCAACGCGCGGCGCGCGCATCATGGTGGGGCTGTTCGCCTGCTTTCTGGCCCTGGTGGTGCTGGCCTTTTTCTTTCAGCTGAATGTTATTTCGTGGATACTGACGCGCATTTTCGCCCCCGGCCTGGCGCTGGCTCTGGTGGTGATTTTCCAGCCGGAGCTGCGCGTGGGGCTGGCAAAGCTGGGAAGCCACCCGTTTTTTTCTTCCTTCGCCAAGCTTCAGCGGGTGGATTTCCTGGATAATTTCTGCAAGGCGGTAAGCAAGCTTTCCAACCAGCGGTTCGGCGCCCTGTTCGCTTTTGAGAGGAGCATCAGCATGAAGCCTATTGAGGATTCCGGCGTGAAGCTGGACGCCATTTTTTCTCCGGAACTGGCCCTGACGATTTTCCATACCAAGACGGCTCTCCACGATGGGGGCGTGGTGATTTCCGGCGACCGCATTTCTGCGGCTGCCTGCGTGTTCCCTGTTTCCCAGAAGGAAATGAGCGACCGTACCTTGGGGCTGCGCCACCGCGCGGGCGTGGGCATGTCCGAGGAGAGCGACTGCGTGGTGGTGGTGGTGTCCGAGGAGACGGGGGCTATCGCGTTGGCCGTAGGCGGGAAGCTGGAACGCAACCTGACTCCGGAACAGTTGAAGGGACGCCTTGAAGAGCTGCTGAATATTTCTTCTTCCAATGAAAAAACTGCTATTGCTTAATTGGCCTGCCAAGTTGTTCTGTCTGGTGCTGGCCGTGATTATCTGGTCTTTCATCAATCACTGGGTGACCACGAATGACGGCGTGCCTTCCCGCGGGCAGCTTGAGGAGATTAGAAGATCCCATCCCTAAATATTTACCGTTATGAGGAATTTCATTGTTACCGGTACCGATACGGAAGTCGGTAAAACTTATGTGAGCTGCCTGATCGTCAAATCTCTAAGAGAAGCGGGCATCAATGCCGCCGGGTTCAAACCCGTGGCCTGCGGAGACAGGCAGGATGCCCGCCTTTTGCGCGAAGCCGGGCCGAAGGATCTGACGCTGGATGAACTGAATCCCGTTTTTTTGAGGAATGCCACGTGTCCCTATGTGGCCGCACGGCTGGAGAATACGAAAGTGGATGAAAAGGTTATCCTGCGGGCTTATGACGCTTTGTCCGCCGCACATGAGTGCGTGGTGGTGGAAGGGGTGGGAGGATGGGAAGTCCCGATTGGCCCCGGAAGGAATTTCAGCGATATGGCTGCGGATTTCAAGCTGCCTGTTCTTCTGGTGATAGGCAACAAGCTGGGAGCCATCAACCATGCCCTGTTAACGCTGAATGCAATCAAGGAACGCGGCCTGGAATGCCTGGGCATCGTGTTCAATAATGTGAAAGATGAATGGGATACTGCCTGCGTGACGAACAGGAGCATGGTGGAGGAGTTTTCCGATGCGCCCATTCTCGGCGAATTGATTCACGGGCAGGATTACATGGACATGGACGTCCTGCTGGAACGTTTGCACTGACTGGAGGAGTCTGTCTGGCGAATGAACGGGACGATAGCGAAGACGCCCGTTCGTTATTGCCGGATTTGCGGAGGGAAACAGCGATATGGAGGAATAAGCATGTCGGTGTTGGAAAGGATGGGAAAAGCATTTGGTTTCCCAGTTGAGAAAGCCCTGTTTTGACAGGAGCGGAGATGGAATGCCGTAGTTAAGGAATGCTTTTGTTCAGAGTGTTCAGCATTCCCGTACGGTTTTTTATTGCCTTGCTGATTTATTTTTCATGGGGGCCGCTGGCCGGAGGGGTGGTTACCGCGCCTGTGCCGGAGTTTTCTTCCCCCGCGCTTATTCCATATCCTTCCAAAGTCGTCAGGGGCGCGGGCGAGGCAGGTTTCAGGAGCGTTCATGTGAAGGTTGGTTCGGATGTTCCTGGCAGGGATGATTTGATGAAGGAGATCAAGGACATATTCAGGACTTCCGGCATTCAGGGTTCCCTGAATAGTGGGGGGGCTGCTGAAGGTGCCATGACATGGGAATTGTTTCCGGACGCCAGGATGAAAGGAGAGGGGTATGACCTGTCCGTCGGATTGGGAAAAGCAACCGTCAGGGCAGGAAGTTTTGGCGGTTTTTTTAACGCTCTTCAAACGCTGCGGCAACTGGTTTTCAATAGAGAAGGGGAATTTGCCATGCCTGTTGTGCGTATTAGTGACAAACCCGCTTTCGTCCTGCGGGGAATTATGCTGGATGTGGGGCGTTATTACATGTCTCCTGCCTTGATCAAGGAGGTGATGCGCCGTCTTTCCCGCTATAAGATTAATACGCTGCATCTTCATTTGACGGATGATCCCGCATGGAGGCTGGAAGTGAAGAAGTATCCGGCCCTGACGGATGGGGCTTTTCATTGGAAGTCCCGGCTCCCGGGGCGGTTTTATACACAGGCTCAATTGAAGGATCTGACGGATTATTGCGCCCGGCTGAATATCCAGGTGATTCCGGAGATTGACATGCCGGGACACAGCCAGCCTTTTGCCAGGGCCATGAAGACCGGCATGCAGACGGAGAAGGGTGTTTCCATATTGAAGGATGTCGTGGACGAGGCCGTTTCCCTGTTTCCCGGGAGGTTTTTCCACATGGGATCCGACGAGGCGCACATTTCCATGAAGGATTTTATCCCACGTATGGCGGAGCATATCCGCGGGAAGGGCAAGGAGGTGGTCGTGTGGTCTCCGGGCGGCCCGCACGATAAGGATTCCGTATTGATGTGCTGGGGAGAGAACGAGGCCGGCGCCAGGATGGATAAGAATATGAAGCGCATCGACAGCAATGGTTTTTACATTGACTGGGCGGATTCCCAGTCCGGCGTGTACCAGGTGTTTTTCCAGCAGCCCTGCGAGGTGCCTCAAGGGGATGATAAGGCGTTGGGGGCCATCATGCCCGTGTGGTGCGACGGAAACCTGAGCAGTGAGAGGCGGGTGCTGGAACAGTATCCGTTTTATCCTTGTGCATTGACGTTTGCAGAGCGTGTCTGGCGCGGAAGCGCTACCAAGAGGAGGGATTATATGGCCCAGCTTCCCCCCAGGGGAACGGACGGCTGGAAGGAATTCCGGGAGTTTGAACAGCGTTTGGCTTTCCATCGTGATCATTTTTTCCAAGGCGTTCCTTTTGCCTATGTGAAACAGGCGGATGTTGCCTGGAGCCTGGTGGGGCCATTCGACCACCGGGGGAAGAATGATACCTCTTTTGAACCGGAAAGAAGAATAGCCCCTTCCTACAGGGACGGAGACAGGATACTGGCCTGGAAGAAGACTCCTGTTTACGGCGCCGCCGTACATGTCAGGCATCTTTTTGCGATGTTCAACATGCACCGGAACCAGTACCGGACGGACCACTGGCCCTCGCTGATGTCAAGGGAGGTTGGAAAGGAGGATGGAACCTGCTATGCTCTGACTTTCATCCGCAGCCCCAGGGAGCAGGAGGTGTGGCTGATGTTTGGCCTGAACGGCATGTGGGGGCATTCAGGCGGGTACCGCAGCGCACGCGCCCCTGAACAGGGAAGCTGGGATTTTTCCGGCGGGGACGTATGGTTGAACGGAAGGCGCGTGAACCCTCCCAGGTGGCCTTTCAAGAGCCTGCCCTGGACGGGGTGGGGAAAGGGGCGCATTGAAGAATCTCCTCTGACCTGGGAAGGGTATTTTTTCCGCCCTCCTGTAAAGATCAAGCTCCGCAAGGGGTTGAACCGTGTATTGATCCGCAGCGTGTTCGGGCACTGGAAGGGAGACGACGGCCAGAGAAGCTGGTTTTTCTGCTGCATTCCCGTCCTGTGGGACGGCATTCATTACCGGGAGGTTCCCGGCCTGGAATATGACCCCCGTCCGGATGCCCGCTGAGGGGAACCGCTATTATTCTTTTTCAAAGACGGAGAGGATGGCTTGATGGACATCCTCAGCGGCATGGATTTCCGGCAGGAAGGCCGGGCCGATGAATACGGGCTGCTGGTTTGCAGGCACCCGGTCTCTGCCATGGGAACCTTTCACCTGGTCGCCATTGAGGGGGATAACTTTCATCAGGGCGCGGAACCCCAGCTTTTTTTTCAGCAGAAAGGCGGCGGCATGGAACATGGGGAGGGTAAGGCTCGGATCAAAGAACATTTCCGCAGGGTCATAGCCGGGTTTACGGTGGATGTCCACGCAGCGGGCGAAGTCCGGCGCCTTGGTGTCATCCAGCCAGTAATAGTAGGTGAACCATGCATCCGGGGCTGCGACGGCGGTGAATTCCGGCAGGCGTTCCAGAGCCGCGGAAAAAAGGCCGGAGAAGTCCGTTTCCCTGATTTCTTCCACTCCGGGTGTGGCGGAGAGCAGTGCTTTCACTTCTTCTTTTACGGAAGGATCATTGATGTAGATATGGGCAGTCTGGTGGTCCGCCACGGCAAAGGCGCGGGAGGCGCCGCAGTCCAGCATTTCCGTACCCATTTCCGGTTTGACGGTGATCCAGCCCTGTTCCCGGAAGAGGCGGTTGAGGGCAATGCTGCGGGATACGTCGGAAATACCGTATTCACTGAGGACGACGGGGGTGACGCCTTCCCGTTCCAGAAAGTCGATCAAGTCGCAGAGAAGACCGTCCATAGCCTTTGCCGCGTGGGCAGCCTGGGTCGAGGACGGTCCGAATTTCTGAAGGTCATAGTCCAGATAGGGCAGATAGATGAGGCTGAGGTCAGGGCGATGTTTCCGTTCCACCCACCGGGCGGAGTCTGCTATCCATTGGGAGGACTGAATCCCTGCCATGGGGCCCCAGAAGGTGGGGAAGGGGAATTCTCCCAGATCCTTTTTAATGGTTTCCCGGAGTTCCATGGGTTGGGTGTAAATGTCGAAGATCTTGCGGCCGTCCGCCGGGTACATGGGGCGCGGCGTGATGGTCCAGTCCGCCGTGGAATACATGTTGTACCACCAGAAAAGTTTGGCGCAGGTGAAGCCGGAACCGTACCGTTCCCTCAGTTTCTCCCAGAGGCGCGGGCCCTGCACCAGCTTGTTGGACTGCTTCCAGAATTGGATTTCACACATGTTCCGGTTGTACCATCCGTTGCCGGGAATGGCGTGCTCCCGCGGGGAAAGCCCTGTCACGTAGGTGCTCTGGGCAGAGCAGGTAAGGGCCGGAAAGGCCGGAGGGAAGGAGGAAACGTTCCGCCCCTCCGCCCAGGCGGAGAGCCGCGGCATGTGTTCCATCATCTGGCGGGAAAGGGCCACCACGTCAATGACGGCCACACGGGTACGAGGGTGTTTCATGGGAGGGATATTAGCGGTTTGGAACGGGAATTCCATCTTTCCATTTGAAAAAGATGACGGTATCCGTCATGATTCCCCGCATGGAACGTCAGGATAAACGACTTGTGGACCAGTTGCGTCCGATCAGCTTTGAAACGGGTATCGCCCCGAATGCCACGGCTTCCGTGCTGGTGACTTTCGGACGCACCAAGGTGATTTGCGCCGTTACGATTGAGGAGGATGTACCCCGCTGGATGAAGGTTCAGCGTGTGGAGGGAGGATGGCTGACGGCGGAGTATTCCATGCTTCCCTATTCCACGCTTGACCGTAAACGCCGGGATATTACGGCGGGGAAACTGGACGGACGTTCCAGCGAGATCCAGCGTCTGATCGGCCGTTCCCTGAGGGCGGCCGTGGATCTGGGCAAGATCGGCCAGCGCACGATTTGGGTGGATTGCGACGTTTTACAGGCTGATGGCGGTACCCGCACCGCTTCCATTACCGGGGCTTCCGTAGCTCTGGCCATTGCCGTGAACAAGCTTGTCGCGGAAGGAAAGCTGGCGGAGTCTCCCATGAAAAGGCTGGTTTCCGCCGTATCCGTGGGAATACTGGAGGGAGAGGCTCTGCTGGATCTCTGCTATGTGGAGGATAAGGATGCGGAAGTGGATATGAATCTGGTGATGACCGACCAGGGAGAGTTTGTGGAGGTGCAGGGGTCCGGTGAAGAGGCCGTGTTCACGGAGGATCAGATGAACCGGATGCTGGAATTAGGCCGCAAGGGGCTGGAAGAGATCGCGGAACTCCAGCGGCAGGTGATTGCCGAGGAGGACAGGCCGTCCGTCGGAGCTTTGGAAGGGTTGAGTTCCTTTTTCGGCAGCGGCAGGTAGGATTTTTCCCCATGGCCCGGTATTTTCCGGGCCTTTTGCAGGGGGGCTGCGGCAGAGTTTTCACTCCTTGCAGGACCAAGATTTTTATGAGAATATGCTTGTCCTGACTGGGAAATCGCGTTAATAGTAGAAACGAACATAGATAACCACGTACGGTTTTCTTAAACTGTAAACATTCCATCATATCCAACAATGAAAGTATCTTTTGCAACACACCAGTTACGCAGGGGGTTTACCCTGATTGAACTCTTGGTTGTCATTGCCATTATCGCCCTGCTGGCTTCCGTGGCCTATGGTCCTATCCTGAACCAGATCAACAAAGGCGACCAGATGCAGGCCCTGACCAACATGAAGAACGTGGGCGTGGCGATGAACGAGTTCAAATCCAACAGCAAACTGGGCAATTTCCCCGATGACATCACTGCCGACCGCGTTGTTGCCCAGCATAATTATATGAGCGGCCTGGGCGCACTTCAGGGCGATACTTCCAATGACTATTTCCGTCAGCTTCTGGGCAATGAGTCTGTTTCCGAAAGCAACTTCTACGCCAAGGTTCAGACTCCTTCCGGCGGTTCCACCGTTACTCCCAACGGTGAAATTTACGACGGTCAGGCCCTGACCCCCGGTGAAGTGGGTATTTCCTACGTCATGCGCAAGGGTGACAATAACAAGAAAGTGGGTATTGGAAGTTCCGTGGGGGAATATCCCCTGATGGTCACTTCCGTGCTTCCTGGTGAAGACGGCAGCACCGTTGTGGCTGGCAATGCCGTGCGTTTTGACCCGGAAAGCTTCCGCGGCAAGGTTCTGATTTTCACGACTGCCCAGAGTGCCAAGACCCTGGAACTGGACGACAACGACAACCTTCAGGATACCTTCATTCCCAAGAGAAGGGGCAAGGACATCAGCGACCAGTTCCTGATCCTCACGCCTGATTTCAGCGGCCAGGAGTAAATTCGCCGCCGGCATGATTTGCACAGGGCGCATCCAAAAGGATGCGCCCTTTTTCATACCTGATTTTTGAAAAGGAAAGCTTCTGTTTTGCGGAAATCCCTCGCTGAGTTGACCGGGTCTTCCCGTTGTTTGCTTAAAATAGATTTTACGATGTAAGGAAAAGCGCCAGGTTTTCCGACGGCAGGGAGAAGATTGTTCGTACAAACAGGAAATGGAACAGAAGCCTTCCGGAGATGATATCGTGGCTGATTTCAGTCGGTAGGCGTTTTTCCCGGGGTTCTGCCGTTGGCATGGGGTTGCAGGGCTTTTTCCGATTTCAATATGTTCCGCATACCGGCGGTGGCTGAAAAAGGCAGCTATGCAGGAGCCGTCCCTTTGGACTTTTGGCCGTTGCGGCGATATACGGGACATTCCCAGCCTATTGAAGCGCTGCAGGGGGAGTTGGACGGAATTCTGGCCTGTCCTTTCCCGTTTTCCTTGATGCCGGTTTGTCTGCCGGAGCCTGTTTTGCAAATGGGTTCGTGCCGCAAAAAAGGCATTCCGGCCGTAAAAAACCGGAATGCCCTGGTGAGAAAAGTCAGGGAAGTTTTTATTTGCCTGCGGGAGTGCCGAAAACGTTTATTTCCGCAGCGGAAGCGCTGTTGCCGTCCAGAGAACTGGTGCCGATGAAGCGGAAGTAACGCACGGGTTCGTTCATGTTTTTGAGATTAACGGATTGCTCAATGGGGTTAGCGCGCAGGTTGGAGAATTCCCCTTCCGCCACTTTCGTCCAGTTTTTCCCATCCGCGCTTACTTCAAATTGGTATTTATCCGTCATGCCGGAGGTTTTTCCATCCTGTCTGGGCAGGTAGGAGAAGCTGGAAACCTGGTACGGTTTTCCCATATCCACCACAAAGGATTGAGGCGCTTCCGCCTTGGCAAGCCATGAGGTTTCCGGATTGTCGTCTATGGCCGCCGCCGCATTCCCGGATGTGGCGGTTTTCACTTTCCATCCGGTTTTGCTGATGCCGAATTTGGCCTGGCTGACAGGGCCCAATTTACCATTGGAGAATTGGCAGCGAGCCTTGACAATGCCGCTTTCCGTAAATTTAGCACCCTGGCTGTAAACGGGAGATCCTGCTTTGGGTTCGCTGCCGTCCGTCGTGTACAGGATTTTATTTTTGCCGTCCGCAATGATGACGAGGTTGTCTCCGCGGCGGAAGATGGAGGGCCGCACGGCGCCCGCAGGCTGGCGGAAGAGGGAGAATTCCGAGATGCAGGGAGTGGCCTGGCTGCCCGTGATGCGCAGGCGCAGTTTCTGGGTAGTGATGGGGCGGTTCAGGCGGCGCATGACCTGGTTGCCGATGGTTTTCCCTTCATTGTCGATACAAACCCATTTGCCATTGACGAAAGCATCAATATTGAAGGAGTCCACGCGTTGTCCCAGACGTGTTTGTTCGCGCAGCCGGATGACGTCGAAAGTGGCGGGTTTGGGCAGCGTAATAACGGCGGTGGGGGTCAGGTTGTCATCTTCCACGGCCCAGTAAGTTTCAATGTTGCCGTCCGTCATGTTGGAGGGCGAGAATTTTTTGTCGTTGCCGCGCGTCTGGCTGGCTGTGACGGTTGCTCCCAACGCGTAGTCCCTGGCATATAGCTTGTCGCGCAGTTCTTTGAATTCCAGCAGGGATTTGACATCCGCAGGATCCAGTCTGCCCGTTTTGTCCGCCGCCACGTTCAGAATGAGGTTGGCCCCGCGGCCTACGGAATCAAACCATACCTGCATAAGTTCTTCAGGGGATTTGACGCGGGATGCCTGTCCCTGGTGCCAGAACCAGCCGGCATGGTTGATGGTGGTGTCTCCTTCCGCAGGCACCCAGCGTTCTCCGCCGCGTTTTCCGGTGCCTCCGCCCCCGCCGTTCAGCCCTACAGTGCTCCAATGGGGATAATTGACGTGGCCTTTTTCGGAGCCTCCCCAGCGGGCGTCTCCGTAGTGGCCCGCTCCCCAGATGATGCAGCTGGGCTGGATTTTGCGGATCATTTCCACGATTTTTTCAAAGTTGTAGTATTTTTCCGCGTCACCGATATTGCGCTTTTCCCTGGCTCCTCCGTAATAGCCGTCTCCTCCGTTGGCTCCGTCAAACCAGATTTCAAAGACAGGCCCGTAATTGGTCAGCAGTTCCCGGATTTGTTTATAGTAAACGTCCAGGTAGCCATCCTTGCCGTAATCCGCGTTGTTGCGGTCCCAGGGGCTGAGGTAGGTGCCGAATTTGATGCCGTGCTTTTTGCAGGCAAGGGCGAATTCCCGGACTACATCTCCTTTTCCGTTTTTCCAAGGGCTCTTGGTGATGTTGTGGTCCGTGGATTTGGTGGGCCAGGCGCAGAAGCCGTCATGATGTTTGGCCGTGTAAATCATTCCTTTCATTCCGCCTTTTTTAAAGGTGGAGACGATATCGGAGGCATTGAAATCCGTGGGGTTGAAAATTTTCGGGTCTTCATCGCCGTAACCCCACTCCCGTCCCGTGAACGTATTCAGGCCAAAGTGGATGAAGCCGTAGAATTCCATGCGCTGCCAGTTGATTTGGGCGGGTGTTGGAATCGCGCCGTATGGTTTGGGTGGTGCTGCGGTCCAGCCGGGCAGCATGGAGGAAGAGAGAACCGTTCCGAGGAAGAGTGTGGTTAGTTTGTTCATGCGGAAAAAAGTGTGTTGAAAAATACGAAAATCGCTCCTCCCTTCTTTCATACGGAGGCTTTGCTGTCAAGTTGAAAGGAAGTGGGAAACATGGGGGAGCGTGTTAGTGAATTCTAACTCCGACATGCGGGGAATTCCGCTTGATACGGAGTAGGGAGCCGTTTAGCATACAAAGGACTTTCGTTCCCATGTCCTATTTCCGTTTTTTACTGCTGGCGCTGGTTTTTCTGACCGGTTCCGCGTTGATCAGCGAGAGCGCTCCCGTTTACATGGCCCGGCGGGACAGCAAGTTTGCGCTTGTTCCTCTTTGTGACGGTTTTGATTTTCCGGTAGGAAAGCCTGACGGCAACGGCTATTACCGGTCCCGCGGTCTGCGTCTGAAAAGCCCCCGTCACATGGGTGAGGATTGGAACGGCAATAAAGGAGGCAATTCCGATTTGGGCGATCCCGTTTATTCCGTAGGCCACGGGGTGGTAACTTATGCGGCGGACGCCCGGGGCGCGTGGGGAAAGGTGGTGATTGTGCGCCATGCTTTCCGCGAACCCAAGTCCGGAAAGGTTCTTTGCTGCCAGACGCTTTATTCCCATTTGAACGATATTAACGTTGTTTTGGGGCAGTTGGTGCTGCGCGGCACCCAGGTGGGCACTATCGGCACGAACCGCGGCATGTATCCGGCCCATCTTCATGTGGAGCTGCATTACAATCCGGATGTGAATTGCGGCCATCAGGGGATTCCCAAGACGGAGCGCAATTACGGCCGCCTGACGGATTTTATTACCCGCTTCCGCCGCCTGCCTCTGGAGAAAAGGATGGTGCGCGTTCCCATCGGCGGGTTTCTGCCTTACAAGGGAACGGAAGGACTCTGACTTCTGGTGGATGACGGTGAAGCTGTGTATTTTCGGCGGTTCGTTTGATCCCGTGCATGAGGGGCACGTTTGCATGGCCGAGCATGCTCGGAAATATTGCGGAATGGACCGCGTGCTGTTTATGCCGTGTTCCCTGTCTCCGCTGAAGGAGCAGGCCCCCTCCGTGACGGATGACCAGCGCTGCCGGATGATTGAGTTGGCTGTTCAAGGGCTGGATTGGGCCGTGCTTGACCGGACGGATTTGGAACTTCCGCCTCCTTCGTGGTCGTGGAGGGTGGCTGAGAGGACGGCGGAGCGTTATCCCGGTGCAGAATTGTTCTGGCTGATGGGCAAGGATCAGTGGGATTCTCTGGAACAGTGGGGACGCTGGGAATATTTGTCCAGCCTGGTGACGTTCATTGTTTACCGCCGCGGCGGGGTTCCATCACCCAGGAAAGGGGTGCGCGCCCTTTTCATAGAAGGGGATGAACCCGCTTCTTCCACCCGCATACGGCATGATTTGCGTTCGGGCGTATGTCCGGTTCCCCATCTGAACCGGAAAGTGGAGGCGCTGATCAGGAGGGAAGGGCTGTACGGTACGGCACGCGTCTAGAAGGACGGCTGTTTTCAGTTTATTTTCTTTTTGTCTCCGAACGTTTCTTCCGGGTAATGGACCCTCATCAGCGTGAGTCCGTCCGGCGGGGCGCAAAACGGGCTTTTGTCATCCGGGAGCGGAGCGTTGATGAGGCGAGCCAGTTCTTCCAGCGTTATTTTTCCACGTGCGGCTTCATGGGCGGCTCCCGTCATGAGGCGCACCATTTTGTAGAGGAAGCCCGTTCCGGTAAAGGTGATGAAGACATGTTCCCCTGTCTGTGCCACTTGTGTCTGCGTGATGGTTCGGCGGAAGTAACCCTCCGGAATAGGGCGCGGTTCATTGCCGCGCAGGGCGGCAAAAGCAGTGAAGTCATGCGTTCCCCGGAACAGGTGTACAGCCTGTTCCAGAATATCCACGCTCCATGCCAGCGGGCGGTGCCAGGCCAGCCCGGCGTCAAAAGGGTTGAGGATGGGTGCGCGTGAAATGCAGTAACGGTAGGTTTTTCCCGTGGCGCTGAACCGGGCATGGAAACCGGGAGGAACGTATTCCGCATGGGTAATCCGGATGGTTCGGGGAAGGCGCGTGTTGAGCGCGGCAGGCCATTTGTCCGCAGGAATGCGGTGGGTATCCGGAGCGTCTGCATGAAAAACCTGGCCCAGAGCATGAACGCCGGCGTCTGTCCTGCCGGAACCGTGGATACGGCAGGGGGTTCCAAAGAGTCCGGAAAAGGCTCGTTCCAGCACGTCCTGGACGGTACGGCCTCCCGGCTGGCTTTGCCAGCCCAGATAAGGGCGTCCGTCATATGCGGCGGTGAAACGAATGCGGGTCATAGGGGTGATTGTGTTGGAACGGCCCGGTTTTGGCAAGCGGCAAGTGCCGGACGGTGACGGTTTGGAATGGATGCCGTGCGTTCCATCCGCTCTTTAGCTTGGAAGCCGTTAAAGATGGCTATACGAATACAGGATTTTGGAATGTTGCATGTGGCTCCGGATTTGTCCGGCGTGATTCCGTTGAATGCTTTTGAAGCACAGGCCGCCGGTGTGCGGGATCTGGCGGCGGGCGTGATGGATGTGTCCGGAGTGGCGGGAACCGCGCTGAAGGAAATGCAGGAGGTGAGGGATGCCGGCCAATGGGCGCAGGCCCGTGACGGGATGTATCGTTTTGAACAGGACGTGATGCGGGAGCTGGAAGCCGGAGGGGATTCGGAACACCTTCAGGAGAGATGGAAGAAGGCGCTGTCAGAACGGCTTCCTTCCTATCTGCCTGCCCGTATGTCCGGCCCGGTTAGGGAGCGCGTGGCCATGGCGAGAGAGAATCTGGAGACTGCCGGGAGCATTTATTTGCAGAAGATGTCCCGTCTGGGGCAGTTGGAGGAGGCGCGCCGGTATTGGGCCGGGGGGGTGGAGTCTGCCGTGGAGCAGGGAGAGGCCGCTCTGGCCGAACGCAGGATTAAGGAGGGCAGCGGAATATTTGTAACGGGAGAGGAGGCTTCCCGCATGGCGGAGGAAGCGCATTCCCGCGCAGCGCTGAACCGGGCGGTGGAGGAGGTCCGCCGTGATCCGGCGGCCGCTGTAAGCATCGTTTCCCGGCAGGAGAAGATGCCGGAAACTCCGGAGGAAAAGAAGGTGGCGGAAGAGGCTGCGGCAGCGTATGGGGAGTTGAAGCGGCGTTATGCGGATGCTCTGGCGGCCACCGTGTCCGGCGGCGGGTTGCTGCGGGATGACGGATTGGCGAATGCTGAAAAGCATGGCTTGATCAGTTCCGAGCAGCTAAGGCGTTATACGGCTTCCCGTGACCGGAGGCAGACGGCGGAATTTTCCGGTATCAGCATTCCGGAGGACGATATGCTGTTGTGCCGCATGACCTCGCTGATTGATGAGGATTGCGGAGGGGAGGAAGATGCTGACGCCCTGATAGAAGTGGCCACTTCAGGTTTGCCTGCCGTTCAGGTGGAAAGGCTTCTCCGGCGACGCGAGGTGATGTTGGGCATACCCCGCGAATTGCGCCGCGCTGCTTCCCGTCGCCTGTCCGCCATGTTCCGGAATGGCGCATGGGGGCCGCCTGAGGATGCCCGTGCGGCAGAGGAATGGAAGCGTGTCCAGACGGAATTGGCAGAGGCGGTGAAGAGGGCCCCGGAGCAGCCGGCTGCGGAGATGGAAAAGGTTTTTGAGAAAGAGAAACGCCTCCAGGATGCCGGCTGGGTGGGGTTTTCAGATATGAATAACGGAAAAGAAGGAAAGTGATGATGGAAGATAATGGAACCAGGGAACAGACAGGGGCGCTCCCGCTGGAAGGGAGTTTTCCGGAAACGGTTCCCGGAACTGTGGGGGAACGCCATATTCGGAAAGAGAACGCAGTGTTTTCCGTACCTTCCGGCATGGAAAAATTCCCGAAACGGGAGTCGGAAAGGGAAGAATATTGGAATAGCGTATTGACGGGGGATGTGATGACCATTCCGCGGGAAGTGAGGCTGAAAGCGGAGGCGATGTATCCGGAAGGGACGGCGGACCGGGAAAGAATTGCCGCGTGCGTCATGCAGTCCTGGGTGGCGGATTCTGGGACGATTCCCCGTGAACGCATCCGGAGGGACTGGAAGAGTATCCGGGAACAGGTGGCGCGGCAGTATGGAGCGTCCGGCAAGTCTGATGACGAATTGTTCGTGGCAGTTTCCATGCACAATCAGGTGCGCCTTTCCCGGAGGGAGGCTTTATTTGAATTATACCAGGAAGAGTATGAACGTACTCTGTCCGGTGGCGGAACGGTTCCTGACGAACGGAGAAGGGAAGCCATTTCCGCATGGCCGGAAGATTTGCAGGCTGTGGCGCGACAATTGAAGGGCAGGGCCGTATCCGATGCTCTGGATGACAGGAACCGTCTGGCGGATGCCGCTGGGATCATCCGCAAGGGATTGGAGGGGCTGGTAGCCAGTGAGGAGCCGGTGAAGGAAGGTTTTCCCGCCGTACAACTGAACCGGAAAGCCGTTGCCGGAGTTCCGGACGTCATACGCGCCGTGGGTTGCCTGGCTTCCCTGGAGGATGGAGACCGTCAGAAGGTGTTCCGCATGATGGCTCCCTATTTGCGTTCCCGCCCCGCCTTTCGGGATGCCCTGGGGGGGGCGCTTAAACGCGGTGCGGCAGAGGTTGCGGAGAATGCGGCCCAGCTGGCCGTAAACGGCGCAGCATGGCTCCTGCCGGAGGGACGGGAAAAGGAGGCGCTGGACAATTATTCCCGGAGTTTTGAAGAACTGAGGAATTTTGCCAGGATGGAGTTTGCCCCGCTGCGTGGGGGAAAGGATTCCCCCTGGTTCCGGGAGATGCTGGTGGACATGGCCCAGCAGGGAGCGTCCACGGCTTTGGCGTTTTGCGGCCCTGCCGGGCTTGGCATGTTGATGGCGGGGGAGACGGGGCGCCATATGGCGGAGGCCCGGAGCATGAACCCGGACGGCGTGTTTGATGCCCAGATGGGGGGAGCTGTCGTCTCCGGCGGGGTGAATACCTTGCTTTCCTTCGGAATGACGAAACTGGGCCAGAAGATGTTGGGGCAGGGAATGCGGGCGTTCCGGGCCATGAGGCCCGCATCAGGGAATCCTGGTGCGTTTTTTCCCGGAATGGGAGCCGTTGCGGCGGATGCCGTGAAGATGGAGGCGGAAAATAAATTGATGGAGTTGACGCCCATGGTCGTTCAGGAAGGCGTGGGAGCTCTTACGAATAAGGCGTCCGGTGTGGACTGGGAGGGATGGAAGGCCAGACAGGCTTCCGCGGATGACCAGTTGAGGGAGGCCGTCATGATGATGCCTTTCCTGCTGATAGGCGCGGGAAAGGTCGCTCTGAACCATTTCCGCCATGCCGGAATGCTGCTTGGAGACGGTTCCCCTCTGAAAGTATTCGGAATTCCGGATGAAACGGTTTCCAGGATTTTGCAGGATAAGGATGTAAACCGTGCCGGGGAATTGTTGCAGAAGTCCCTGCGTAATTCTCCGCTGTGGGGGTCTTTGTACATTTCTAGGAAGGCTTTGGAGTGGTCTCGCGCCCTGGATGAAGCCGGAGAGCCTTTTTTGAAGACGGAACAGGATGTGAGAGATTTTTTGGATTTGCCTTCTCCTGTACGTACAAAGCCTTGGAAGATGCGGGATTTCCCCGAATCGGAAGCGGTGTTGAAAAAGCTTTTTCCTCATCCGGATTATGTTACGGCCAGAACCAAGTGGCTGTTGCGTGCCGGTCTGCCCCGCGTGGGTGAAGCCGCCGCAGCGGACGGGCAGCTTGTTTATGCGGCGGAACCGGCTCCCGGTGTGGAGATGAAGCGAACGCAGGGCCGGCCTTCCGTAGAGGAGGCTCTTTCTTCCTGGTATGAGACTCTGGGCCGTATGGAAGAGGAAGATTTGGGTCTGGTCCGGAACAGGAACGGACGGGAAATCCCATGGCGTTTAAGGAATGCGGAGGAATATGATATTCATGCGGATGCTTTGCGCCGAGCGTTTGTGGCGGACAGGCTGAAGAAGCGCTCCTATCGGCCGTACAGGATGTTGCTGCTGGCTTATCCGGAAGAGGCGGGACGCCGTGCGGGTTTTTCCGGCAGGGACTGGGACGCCGTTACGGAGGATATGGATCTGCGGACACGAGCCAATGTTTATGAAGGAGTGATGGAACGGGTACACGGCGTGCCGCATGAAGAGGCGTCCGGGCATGTGGCTTTTCGTTTATGGAAGTCGTTTTGCCGGGATGAAGGCGCCTGCGGCAGGGCGCGCCGGTGGCTGGAGGAAGGGAGTGCGTTGCTGAATGCTCCGGATTTGTTGTCTGAATCTTTTAATCCGGACGGCCTTCCCTCCGCCCTGGCCAGGATGAGCGGCATGATGGCTTCTCTTGGCGGAGAGGAACGCCATGGGGTAAGCCCTGAGCTGCGGGAGATGAACCGCATGGTATGGGGAACCCAGGCGGATGTGAACAGCCTGTACCACGTACTTCCCAACATGAAGGAATTTGACGTGCATGTGGGGCGCGGCTATACGCCCGTGGAGAGTTACGGGCGGTTGCTGGCCCGGTTTCTGGAGGTGGCGCCGGAGAACGTGGCCCGTTATGCCTCTGTGCTGGATGCTCCGCGGCTGCATGCCGGTCCGGAACAGGTTTCGCCGCGTATTTATCCGGGGACGCGGAAAGCGGTGGAGAGTCTTCTCCTGCTGACCCCGCGCCTGTTCCAGTCCTCACCCGGAGGGGAAGGGGCGGAAAGGCTGTGGAGAGTAAAGTATCCCAATGGAAGGTGGTCGGACTGGCATCCTTCTCGGGAGGCGGCGGAAGCGGACCTGATGGCCAATGTTTCCATGATGTTTTCTGCCGCCTGCTCGGCTAAGAGGGATTTGATCCGTAGCTGGGAATGGCATGCCCATAACGGGCGGCCGGAATGGGATACCAATTATCTGAGGCTGACCACCGGGTTGGAAAACGTGCAGGGGGGGCGGCTCCCCTGCCTGTATGACAGCCTGACGGCCATGGCGGTGGCGGATATGCTGAAAGCTGGTTACGGCGTGCGCGGAGCGGTGGGGTCCGGGGATCGTCTGGAGGTGACGGGCCGGGGGCGCCTTGCCGCTGAAACGCTGATGAGTCGTGATGCCCTGTTGGAGCGCATGAATATTCACGAAAAGTATGTGGGTTCCGTACAGAGGCTGGGCGTGGATGCGGATAATTTGCCCGTTTCCTCAGCCAAGGGGTTGGTAATGCACCGGCTGAGGCTTCATAATACGGCCAATCCCCTGGCTTTGATCGAAGACAAGGCGGAAGTCGTATGGGACCGGCTGATGCGCACGGATCAGCTTTCCCCGGAAGGCGCTTGGGAGATGTTGAAACATTTGGAACGTGTGCCGCGCCGCAGGAAGCTCCCAGGGGAAACGGAACTGATTGAAGAGTTGTCCCAGCTGTCCAAGGAGTATTTTTTTGCCCATCTGGATCATGACACCGTACCGGAAACGGTGGCTTCCTGGGCGCGTTACGGGGCCGCAATGCCTGACAGGGTTCCGGAACCTCTTGAGGAATTGGTGCGCCGGGCCGGATTGCTGAAGAAAACGCTGAGGGAGGATGCGGACACTGCCGAGTTTATGGGAATGCTCCGAGAGACGGTTGGTATGAATGAACGCATACGGGCGGAGCGTGCCTGGGATCCGGCCGGAGGGGAGGTCCGCCTCCCCATGGTGGAGCGGTACTCTCACAGCCTGATGTCCGGACGGCTGTTGTTTACCGTTCCGGATCACGTGAAAGAGGGACTGGTGCGTTCCCTGTCCGCGCTGGACGGATACGCGGGCGGTTCCGTACGCAGGATGGAGCGGCTGGCGGAAAGCCGCATGAGGGAACTGTCCCGGGCGCTTCAGGAGTTCCCCCAGCTGAATTCCTGGCGTCCGGATCCGGAACATCCCGGCCTGTACCTGCATTTGGTGAAAAAGCCGTTCCGGACCGGATTGGGACCTCTGCGCGCGAAGGATGTTTCCCTGGAGGCTTTGGGAGAACATCTTCCGGAACCCATTCTGGAAGCGCCCCTGTATGTGGAAGAAGATTTTTCCGTCAGGCGTGGCGTTCCCGCCCCTGCCGCCTGGCGTAGCCGTCCGGATGTGGTCCGGGCTGTGGAGACGCTGGATGCGGTGAGGCGGGATTTTGCAGGCCGACCGGAAGCTACGGAATCCGGGGTTAGTTGGAAAGGGAAGATTTACCGGATTGATTCCGGAGCGGCTCCCGGGGGGGTGACGTCTGTCTGGAACCGGGAACTCCCGTTGGATGAGGCCATTTCCCTGATTGGTGTTCTGGACCGCAGGCAGGAGGAACTGAGAGGCGGCATGCTTCCCTTTCTTCCTGAGCCGGAGGAAGCGCGCGCGATGTATGCCAACTGCGTGATTTACCGTGACCCGGACGACCCGGGGCATACCGTGCGCCTGATGCCGGGCATTCCGGAAAGTCCCGTACGGCAGGCACGCGCGCCCTACGTGGTACATGCATGGAACGGCGTTTATCTGGACAGCCGGGGAGCGCCTGCGGTGTCCGAACGGGATTCCTATATTCCGCTGGAGTGTTTTACGGGAGCCGGAGAGGAACCTTCCCCGGAAGATTCACGGGCGAGCCGTACCCGGTTCCTGGGTCGGATTTTGGAAACGCTGGGGGATGCGGATGCTCAGGAACGATGGTGGTGGAACAGAAGACAGGCTGTGGGATGCTTCATGGAGGATGTAATCAGGATGTATGAAGAACTGGGCGTACGTGAGAGTTATTTGAAAGGAAAACTTGATCTGCTTGATCCCGTGATGGTGCAGGCACTCCGGTTCGTTTCCCACGTGCTGAACGATCCACTGGCATACCGCCTTCCCCTGGACAAGGGGACGGAGGCCCAGAAGGGGATGACCAGGGAAGGAGCCCTGTTGAAAGAATTAATAGAGGAGTATGGAAAATTCTAATCATTTGACGGAATCATGGAGCCTGTCGTGGCAGTCCGTCCTGTCCAGCCAGCTTTGGAGGCTGGAACACCTGTACTGGATAGAAAATAAAGCCGGTCAGCTCCAGCGTTTTTCCCTGAACAGGGCGCAGCGGCGGCTGCATGAGCGGCTGTGGTACAGGAATGACATCCTGAAGGCGCGCCAGTTGGGCATTTCTACGTATGTGGCCATGTTGATGCTGGATATGAGCCTGTTCCGGTCCAATTTTCATTGCGGAATCATTGATAAAAGCCTGCCGGACGCCCAGCAGAAACTGGCCAAGCTGCATTTTGCCTGGGACCATCTGGATTACGTGCCGCCCAACCCCTCTGCGATGGATGTGGCCCTGGCCCGGCTGGGAGAGAGAATCAAGAGCCTGTCCGGCGTGGAAAAAAAGGGGGAATGGCAACCCCGTACGTTGGCGCGCAGCCGCCTGGCTTTCTCCAATGGGAGCGATGTGCGGGTGGGGACTAATCTGCGAGGGGGAACCATGCAGTTTCTCCATGTTTCCGAGCTGGCGTATGTTTCCGTGCATGCTCCGTGGAGAGCCAGGGAAATCCGTACGGGGGCAATCAATACAGTTCCCCCCGGAGGTTTTATTCTGAAGGAAAGCACTCATGAGGGCGGACGGTACGGAGTGAATTATGAACTGACGCGCCAGGCCATGGAAAACATGGGCAAAAGCGAGCTTTCCCCCTTGGATTTCAGATTCTTTTTTTTCAGCTGGTTTGACCAGGATGAGTACACTTTGCCGGGGCGCGGCAGATGGAGCAGGGAACTGGATGAGTATTTCCTTTCTCTGGAACGGGAGACCGGAGTGGTTCTGGATGCGGGGCAGAAGAGATGGTATGCCCGGATGGCCCGGGTGATGGGCGCCTCCATGAAGCAGGAGTATCCGGGAACGCCGCAGGAGGCTTTTGCTACAGGGGAAGAAGGCAGTATTTACGGCAGCCGTATCATGGCCCTGCGGGAGCGGGGGCGGGTAGGGGTGGAGTTTGAGGCTGATCCGGACGCTCCCACTTTCACGGCATGGGATCTGGGGCTGAGTGACCATACGGCCATTTGGCTTGTGCAGATCATGGGAGACAGTTTCCACTGGCTGGACCATTATGCCGCCAGCCAGCAGCCCCTGGCCCATTACGTTGAAAAAATGAAGGACTGGGAGAAAAATCATGGTGTGGCGGTAACATTCCATCTTTTGCCTCATGATGCTGCACGGAGGGATGCGCACGGCATTTCTTATGTGGAGAATATGGGGAGGCTGGGATTGGTGAATGTGCGCGTCGTCCCCAGAACCACGGATGTCTGGCGTGGCATTAATACGCTGAGGGAATTGCTGGAGCGCAGTTTTTTCCATGCCCGCACCCAGGAAAAGGCGCGAGGCTTCTGTGGGGAAGAGGAGCCGGGAGGCGTGGAGCATCTGGAGTTGTACAGGTCCAGGCCTCCCGGCGTAGGCGGAGCCATTGCGGAAAGCCCCGTGCATGACGGGCATTCCCATACGGCGGATGCCGCACGAACCTTTGCGGAGGCTTGGTCCCATGGCCTGCTCCACGGAACCGGGAACGGCCGGGAGCGCGGCAGGCGCGCCCGGATGTGGTAACAGAGGGCAGGAGTAAAGGAAAAGAGATTTTTTTGATTGATAGTTGACAGTTTTGTCAAAAAGCGGTTCTTTTTTCCGGCCTCCAGCTGTCTAACGCAGTGATGCGACTTATTGAGATGAAATTATCCCTTTTCCATCCGTTGGTTTCCTGCCTGTGTGTTCCGTTTTTGTTTTCGTCCTGCGGTACCACGGGAAGGGAGCTTTCCCCTGTCCCCTCTTCCCATATTCCGGTAGAAGAAATGACGGGGTATTTTGAAGAAACGGGAACTATTCCGGGGCACCTGCTCAAGTGGGAAGATGATCCGTCGCTGCCCGGAAAGCTGCTGGTCGTAGTGGATAAGAAAAAGCAGATGATGTATATCTACCGGGGGACGCACCGCATTGCGTATGCCCCCATCAGTTCCGGAAGAAGTTCCGGCATGACGCCCTCCGGCTACTTCCTCATTGCTTCCAAGGAGGAAGACCATCATTCCTATTACGGTGCGTTTATTAACGCTGACGGAGAATTGCGGGATGGGGATATACGAAGGGATTCCCCCCGTCCCGGCGAGAGGTTTGAACCTGCCAAGATGCCCTATTTCATGAGAGTGAACGGGGCTGTAGGAATTCATGAAGGGTACTTGCCCGGTCATCCATCCTCCCATGGATGTATCCGTGTTCCCCACTTGATTGCGAAAAATCTCTTTGAAATAGCTCCCGTAGGAACCCGTGTGGTTGTCAGGGATGGAAACTGGAATATTCACGAGCTTCAACAAAAGCCGTCCGGAATGTTCCGGACGGTGCACAAGCCTGCTGCCCCGGTGGCTGGCGCAAATTCAGCTTCCTCTGGAAAGAAGGAACTTGTAAAATCGGAAACGTCCGTAAAAAAAGATGCCGCCGCCATGCCGTCTGTTGGAGAACAGAAAAACGGGCAGCTGCCTTTTTCTGAGGCGGACGCTGTGACCCCCTCTTCATCCAATGGCCTCGAAGGACTGGAATAACATGCTGTCCGGGCGTTTATATCATGCCCAGGATTCTGAATTGGCTGCCGCCCGGCTCAGGGCGCGCCGGCTTGTTTTCCGCTATAACCAGTCCGCTCCGGAAAATGAAAGCCTGCGCCGGGAATTGGCCCGGGAGCTTTTCGGCCAAATGGGAGAGGGGTGTTATCTGGAACCTCCGCTGCGTTGTGATTACGGCTCCAATATACGGCTGGGGGACCGCGTGTATGCCAATTTCAACCTCGTGGTGCTGGACTGCGCTGCCGTTACCATCGGCAATGACGTGCTGATAGGTCCCAATGTGGGCATTTATACTGCCGGGCATCCCGTAGACCCGGGGCTGAGACGGCAGGGGCTGGAATTTGCTCTGCCCATTACCATTGAGGATGGAGTATGGATAGGCGGTCATGCGGTGATTGCCCCGGGTGTGCGTATTGGGAGAAATTCCGTGATAGGCGCGGGCAGCGTGGTGACGAAGGACATCCCCGCCAATGTAGTGGCCGTGGGTAATCCCTGCCGTGTGGTTCGCTCCGTGACGGAAAAGGACCGCGAAGTCTGGGACACCGGGGAAAATGGAGAGGGGCCGCTTTCCCAGGACCGAAGGCAAATTCCCCGGGATGACGAAATTTGAATTGCTTTTGGGGCTGGATGATGCATAGTTGGCGCCCTCACAGTGTCGATTAGCCGCTGCCACGAGCTAAATACATTCAAGGAAAACACTTATGAGTAACGAAATCAATTTGCAGGAATTCAAGATGCATGAAAAGGATTCCGGTAGCTCCAGCTACCAGATTGCCCGCCTGACCCAGCGCATCGCCCACCTGACCGAACACCTGAGCACGAATAAACATGATGTTTCTTCCCGCCGCGGGTTGTTGAAGATGGTGGCTCTGCGCCGCAAGCTTCTTGATTACGTCAAGCGTGAAGATCTGGCCCAGTACCAGAGTCTGATCCAGCGCCTTGGCCTTCGCCGCTAAAAGGCGGAGCATATTCCCGTTTGATTCGGCCGTTGCGGTTTTCCGCAGCGGCCGTTGTTTTTATGGGAGGGGCTGGCGTGGTAGCGTTGTCATGGAAAGGGGGGCATGGCGGGTAACTGTGGATTTGTGTTTTGGTCAGGAGAGGTTGAAAGGCCTGTCTTTTTGTGAAAGAAGATATTCTGGAGTGTGGAGATTGTTTTTGTTGGCATGATTGCCCCTTTATTCCTGCGTGAATGTTTGATGGGGACGGAAAGTCCGGTATTGCGGGTATGATGTAGCCGCGCAAAGAATGATATTGTTGAAAAAGCAGTGGGCGGCTGTTATGGGTGTCAGGCAGAAATACTCAGTCCGTCCTTTAAGTTCTGCATTTCCGCTTCTGTGAAGAAGGGAAGGCGGACGTTTCCGGATATTTTGCTTGGAGAAATGCATTTTAATCAGGAATGCGAAGAATATTGAATGGATGAAGGTGAGATGGGAAAAATACCTTTTCTCCCGATGCGGGTGGATATTTAAAGCCCTGGAGGGAAATGGACTGCTATGGTTATCAAACTATTTGCTTGCATTATCCTTGACAGGGATTATGCTTTCATTCGACGTTCGGGGATTCGTTTCCCGAAACGTTTCTGTCGGGCATGCCTTGAGAAATTTTCGGATTTTCACAGGCTGTCAAGCCGGTAAGACTGGGCCGGAGCGTTTGATCCATCTGGGATGCGCGTCCTGCCGCGTGGACAGTATTCCCCCTCTGTTTCTGGGAAAGGACTGTTGCGGATAACATCTTCCTGAGGCACTGCCCGTACCTGACGCCATTCAGGCTTCCCGCCCGGAGCCGGCCTGGATGGGCTGATGAGGCTGCGGGTGATTGAAAGACAAAAAATATAATGAGCATACATTCAGTTGAATGCAACGTTGGTACGAATCCTATCACGATTGAAACCGGCAAGATGGCCCGTTTGGCGGACGGCGCTGTTGTTGTCCGCAGCGGCGATACCGTCGTTCTTGTGACCGTGGTAAGCGCCACCAAAGTCAAGGAAGGACAAACCTTCTTCCCCCTGTCCGTGGAGTACAAGGAAAAGGCCGCTGCGGCGGGTATGTTCCCCGGCGGCTATTTCAAACGCGAAGGGCGTCCCACGGAAAAGGAAATCCTGACGTGCCGCATGACGGACCGCCCCCTGCGCCCGATGTTCCCCAAGGGCTACTTCTACGATACGCAGGTAATTACGCTTCTGCTCTCCGCCGATGGTGAAAACGAACCGGACATCCTGAGCATTAACGGCGCTTCCGCCGCCTGTGTCGTTTCCGATCTTCCCTTTGCCGAACCCGTAGGGGCTGTGCGTGTGGGCCGTATTGACGGACAGTTCGTTATCAATCCGACCAACTCCCAGCGTGAACATAGTCAGCTGGATCTGGTATTTGCCGGCACGAAGGATCAGGTCATCATGATTGAAGGTTCCGCTAATGAACTGCCGGAAGAAGATTTTATCGCCGCTTTGCGTGTTGCCCAGGAGAACGTGAAGGTCATTTGCGAAAAGCAGGAAGAGCTCCGTGCCGTTTGCGGTAAGGAGAAGCGAGCTTATGAACTTTGCCTTGCCAAGCCGGAATTGCTGGAAATCGGTTATGAAATTGCCGGCGATCGTATTGAGGAAGCCATTTACGCCCCTTCCAAGGTGGAGCGTCAGAAAAAAGTGGGAGCCCTGCGTGACGAAGTGGAGGCCGCCATCAAGGAACGCCATCCGGAAGCTACTGACTTTGATGTGGAACAGGTTTTTGAATATATTCAGAAAAAGGCTTTCCGCATCTCCATCATGGAAAAGGACAAGCGGGCCGATGGCCGGGCTCTCAAGCAGCTGCGCCCTCTGACTGCGGAAGTCAATGTGCTGCCTCCTGTGGTGCACGGTTCCGCGATGTTCGCCCGCGGTGAAACGATGTCCCTTTGCCTGGCGACGCTCGCTCCGATGGAAGAACGTCAGTACATGGACAATTACACGGGCAGCGTGAATGAAAAGCGTTTCATCCTGCACTATAATTTCCCGCCTTTCTCTGTGGGAGACACCGGTCGTTTCGGCGGTCAGAACCGCCGGGAAATCGGCCACGGCGCTTTGGCGGAACGTTCCATCGCTCCGGTCGTGCCTGGCGAACAGGAATTCCCGTACGCCATTCGCGTCTCTTCTGAAATCATGGAATCCAACGGTTCCACCTCCATGGCTTCCGTCTGTGCGGGCACGATGTCTCTGCTGGCGGCCGGCGTGCCCCTCAAGCGCCCTGTGGCGGGTATTTCCGTGGGCCTGGTGACGGAACAGAATGACCAGCATGAAATCACCTCTTACAAAACTCTGCTGGATATCATCGGTTCCGAAGACTTTTACGGTGATATGGACTTCAAACTTTGCGGCACGTCGGAAGGCGTGACAGGCTACCAGCTGGACCTCAAGCTGCCCGGCATTCCCCTCTCCATATTGGAGGAAGCCATTCACGTGGCGAAAGCCGGCCGCACGGATGTTCTGAAGGTCATGAATGAAGCCATTGCAGCTCCGGCCCAGATGAGCCCGAATGCTCCCCGTATTGAGACCACCAAAATTCCCGCCGACCGCATTGGCGAACTGATCGGCCCCGGCGGCAAGAATATTAAGGCTATTCAGGCCGAATCCGGCGCCGATATCAATATCGAGGAAGATGGCACCGTGCATATTTACGCCGCCAAGCAGGAAGGCCTGGACCGTGCTCTGGAATTGGTCACGCGCATGTTCAAGACCATTGAAATCGGGGAACTGTACACCGGTAAGATTGTTTCCACGACCACCTTTGGAGCGTTTATGGAAGTGCTGCCCGGCAAGGATGGCCTGATTCATATCTCCGAACTGGCCGAAGGCCGCACCGCCAAGACGGAGGACGTCGTGAGCGTTGGAGACGTGGTGACCGCCAAGTGCATCGGTATTGACGACAAGGGACGCGTGAAAATGTCCATACGTGCCGCTTTGCGCGATGCCAAGGCTGCCGAAGCAGAAGCCGCCGGCATTACGGAATAACGTTTTTCGTTGAGCCTTTAAATTCTCAGCCCCGTTTCCGGTTATTCCGGGAACGGGGCTTTTCGATTGCTGGAAAGATGTTTTGCAGTTGGTTCAACTGCTTGCGAGATCAGACGGAATTTTTTCTGCCTGTACCGGAAGGAGAAAGTTTGGAATGCTGGAAAGGGACGGGAGGAATGGAGCTCTTTCCGCATGGCAGATTTTTTTGTTTCCCGTTCTTGACAGGATTTTTTCGGTTCCTATGATGCGGATGCCCGTTGCGTTTTACGGACACCCCTGCATACATGATTCTTTTTGTCACTTTCGTTATTCTTTTTCTGATTCTGGTCAACGCCTTTTATGTTGCAGCAGAATTCGCCGCAGTGAGCGTACGCCGCAACATGATCCGGGAAATGGCGGAGAACGGCAGCAGGGTGGCTGTTCATCTGCTTAAGATTTTGGAAAATACAAAAGAGCTGGACCGCTACATCGCGGCCTGCCAGTTTGGCATTACCATTTCCAGCCTGGTTCTGGGCGCATACGGACAGGTTGAACTGGCCGCCTATCTGTTCCCTCTTTTTGAGCGGTTTGGTGGGATGGACTCCGTAATGGCCAATTCTGCAGCTGCTCTTGTTGTGCTGATAGGCTTGACGGTTTTTCAGGTAATTCTTGGAGAATTGATGCCCAAATCCCTGGCTCTTCAGTTTCCCAAGCAGGCGGCCTTGTATACTTATTATCCCATGCGCTGGACGCTGGCTTTCTTCGCATGGTTCATTGACTTTCTTAATGGAAGCGGTTTGTTGCTTCTTAAACTGTTCCGGCTCCCACCCGGCGGCCATCAGCACATCCACTCCCAGCAGGAGATTAATATGCTGCTGGATGAAAGCCACCAGGGCGGGATGTTGGAAGAAGATGAGCATGAACGGCTGCACAGCGCTTTGTCCCTGGCGGAACGCACGGTGGAACAAATTATGATTCCCCGTTTTCAGCTTGTTTGCCTGGATGTGGATGCCACACAGGAAGATATTTTGAATATGATCGCAGATAGGCCTCATACCCATATTCCCGTGTATGAAGGGAACCGTGAATCCGTTATTGGCATGCTGCATATTAAAGATATGGTAGCCGCTTATGCGGAAAAGGGAATTCTGCCTCCTCTCCGTTCCATGCTGAGGCAGGTGCCATGCGTGATGGAAATGCAGACGGTAGAGATGCTGATGGCCCGTTTGCGGGAAGACAGGGCCAAGGAAGCCTTTGTTCTGGATGAATACGGCAAGTTTGTGGGGCTGGTGACGCTGGAACGTCTGCTGGGAGAAATGGTGGGAGATATAGATGAGGAATTCATCCGCTCCGGGGAAAAGGTGGAAAACCTTCCGGATGGTTCCGTGCGCATCCCCGGCATGATGCGTGCCCATAAGGCGGAATGTCTGGTACCCTTTTTGATGAATGGCGCCACTACTGTGGGCGGCTGCGTGATCAAGCATATGTCCTGCATCCCGAAGGATGGGGACCGCCTGATTATCGCCGGACGCGTGCTGGTGGTGGAAAAGATGGACCATAACCGTGTTTCCTCTATCCTGCTGCTGCCTCCGGAGAGAAAGGAAAATGAATTTGCCATGGAAAGCGGGGTGGATGCATGATGACGGTTTTCATTATTCTGTTGCTGATTGTGCTGAACGGCCTGTTTGTGGCTGCAGAATTTGCGTTGCTTGGCGCTCCGCGTGCGGCATTGGAGCAGATGGGTGTGTCCGGCAACATGGTGGCGCGCCGCGTTTCCCAGATATTGAAAACGCCCCGGTTACAGGACCGCTACATTGCTACGGCGCAGCTTGGCGTCACGTTCGCCAGTCTGGGGCTGGGTATGTACGGAGAGCATGCGGTAGCCGGATGGCTCCATGAATGGTTGGCGCAGTACGGCTGGGCTTACTGGCTGGTGGCTCATGGCGCAGCCAGCATCCTGTCCGTGGCGGTGCTGACGTACCTGCATATTGTTCTTGGGGAAATGGTGCCCAAGGCGCTTTCCCTACAGTACGCCACAAAGCTTTGCCTCATCATTGCGATGCCCATGTACGTGATCCAGCTCTGCCTGTATCCGTTGGTAGTGGGTATGAATGCCCTGGGTAATTTCTTTCTGGGGTTGCTGGGTGTGGACCGTAATGAATCCAAGTCCCACTACCATTCTGCGGAAGAACTCCAGTATATTATTGAAGAGAGCCATGAGAATGGGGCGTTGCCGCAGGAATCCGGCCGCATCATGGACGGCTTGTTTGACCTGGATGATCTGTATGTACACCAGGTCATGACTCCGCGCGTCAGGATAGATGCCATTCCAGAAGGGGCGGAACATGAGCAGATACGAGAAATTGTGCGTCGCACCCGCCGTACGCGTTACCCTGTCTACCGCGGTGATCTGGACCATGTGGTGGGCATGGTGCATGCCCGCGACCTGTTCCGTATCATGTCCCGCAGAAAGGCTCTGACTCCTGAATACATTCATGCCATACCCAAGGTTCCCAAAACGGTGAAGTTTGACAATGTGGTGGAAATCATGAGGAAGGACAATGTGCGCCTTGCCATTATTCTGGATGAGCACGGGGGGACTTCCGGACTTTTGACCCTGACGGATGTTTTTTCCGAAGTAATGGGCTGGGACCGCGGCCGCATTAAAGTACTGACGGAGTTGCCTAGGGATGCGGTGGGCTTCTCCTGTGACGTATCCGGTCTGGCACGCATTGAGGAATTGGGGGAGGCCATGGATATGGATTTGGAGGACGGGGAAATAGACACCGTAGGGGGCCTGATTCTTAATTTGCTGGAAGCTCCTGCGGAGGAAGGAGATACTGTCGGCTATAGAGGGCTGGAATTCAAGGTGACCCGGACGGAGAATGGCGGTGTGGAGCGCTGTACCGTGACTCGGATTACTCCCCTGATGCGGGAGGAGGTCCTGGAAGAGGAGGAATAATCTGCCGTTTACGTACTGGGCATGTCAAGGACTATGCTACCTGATGTAAAAGTTCCTTGGTGGAGCGCGTATGATATGGCAGAATATTTCCGCCATGCCCGCCCCTGAATCTGCTGATGCCCCTGTGAACCGCCCTTCCATGAAGAAGTGGGTGGTTCTCCTCGTTGTTCTTGGGGCTTTGATCGGACTGGGCACAATGATGAAGGCTTGGATGGACAGACGTTTTGGAGCGACGGCGCAGCCGGTTGTTTTTTCAGGAGGCAGTGAGCACTGGGACCAGAATGAGGTACCTATTTCCATGCAGTGCGGAGCATGTCATGAAAAGGAATTCCGTCAGTGGGCCGGTTCAGACCATGCCTGGGCATTTCGCAAACTGGGAGATCAATGGGAGTCTGAAGCGTTCCATAATATGAAGCTGGACGCCCATGGCAGCATTCTCCAATTCTCTACGAATGGTCACGGGCGCATGGTCCGTGACGGTCAGTCTTCAACCTCCTGGCGCGCGGAATGGGCCACAGGGAGAATTCCCCTGGTGCAGTATCTGGTTCCTGCCAAGGACGGCGGTTTTCATACCTTGAGCGCTGCATGGGACGTGAACCGCAAAGAATGGTTTGATATTTTCGGCAAGGAGTCCCGCCAGCCGGGAGACTGGGGGCACTGGACAGGACGAGGCATGAATTGGAACACGCAGTGCGCGTGGTGCCACATGTCTTTGTTCCATAAGAATTATGATCCTGTTAAAGATCGGTATGCTTCTACCTGGACGGAACCCGGAGTGACTTGCATTCAATGCCACGGCCCCCTGCTGGACAAGCCGGAGGCGGGGACGGGTTGCATGATTTCCACCAGGAACAAGCTAACGCCACAGCAGATTCATGATAACTGCGCTTCCTGCCATGCCCGGAGGGATGAATTTGATCATGATTTTGCCGTAGGTGACCGCTTTGACAATCATTTCCAACTGGTGCTTCCCGTGCAGCCCGGCGTTTTCTGGCCCAATGGCATGCAAAGGGATGAGGATTATTGCGAGACTGGTCTGAGGTTAAGCCGTATGGGCAAGGCGGGAGTGACCTGTTTGGACTGTCATGATCCGCATACGGGAACACTGAAGCTTCCTCAAGAAGATAATACGCTCTGCTTGAGGTGTCACGGTACTGGAGAAGCGGTAAACGGCGTAAAAGCTCCCGTTATTGACATGGCTACGCATACGCCATGTCCTCAGTCCAGCATGGGTGCCCGGTGTGTGGAATGCCATATGCCGGAAAGCCTGTATATGGCTCGGGACCCCCGCAGGGATCATTCTTTCAATTCTCCTGATCCTTTGCTGAGCGTAGAGTTGGGGATTCCGAATGCCTGTACCATGTGCCACGAGGAAAAAAGCAATGAATGGGCTGCGGAGGCGGTAAAGAAATATTACGGAGCTAAACCCAAAATGGCGCAGTACAGGGAACGGACCAGGGCCGTTCAGCATGCCTACGAAGGAAAGGAAGATGTTTTGCCTCTGCTTATGGAATGTTTTAAGAGGGAGGAAGTGGGTGCATGGCGCGCTACGTTATTGGATTTGATGGATGCATGGGCTCATGAACCCGCCGTCCAGGAAGTGGCCGCGGCGGCGGTTAAGGACCCGGATCCTCTGACGCGAGCCGCCGCCGCCAAAGTGATGGGGCGAGTGGGTAATCCTGCTGCGGGCAAACTTCTTAATGATCCGTTCAGGGTCGTGCGCTTGCAGGCGGAATGGGCTCTCCGGGATTCCCTGCCTCCGGACAGTCCGGGAATGAAGGAGCTTACTGCTGCCGCTTTGCATCAGGCGGACCAGCCTTCCGGAGCTATGAAGCTGGCCCAGATAGCCATTAGCCGTAAGGATGTGAAAACTGCGGAATTGTGGTTTTCCAAAGCTTTGAAATGGGATGCCACTTCATCCGTGGTGCACCGTGATTATGCCGTTTTCCTGGCTTCTCAAGGCCGCAGCCGGGAGGCGGTGGATCAGATGCAAGAGGCTGTACGCCTGGCTCCCAGGGATGCCAATCTGTGGTATCTCCTGGGACTGGGCCAGATTGAAAATAATGATGAGTCGGGAGCTTTGGAATCCTTTAACGAAGCTTTAAAAATAGAGCCTTCCTTTATTCGTGCTTTGTTTAACCGTGCTCTGTTGAATGAAAAAGTGGGCCGGCTGGAGCAGGCTTTGCAGGATTTGGAAAACTGTTCTTCCCTGGAAAAGGGAAATGCGGATATTCCTTTCACTCTTGCGGTGATGCTTTACCGCAATGGGCGGTACCGTGAGGCCGCTGCCGCTGCCGCGGAAGCCCTGCGCCGCGACCCGGGACATGCCCGGGCCAGGCAAATTTTGGAATCAGCTTCTCGACATGGAAGATAAGAAATAGTATATTAGCATTATGTGTATGAAATTTTCATCTTGGTGTATCTTATTGGCATCCACATTCATGATGGGGTCCTCTCTCTGTTGGGCGGATTCTTCCGGAGTAGCGGATGATCCTTCCCTCCGCACCTGGACTAATAAAAATACGGGCAGTACGGTGGAAGCCCGTCCAGTAGCCCTGAATATGAAGACCGTCAAATTGGTGACGACGGCTAAAAAGCCCATTACGATGCCGCTGGAAAAGCTTTCCGATGAAGATCGCGCATGGCTGGAGGAACACAAGGAAGTTATCGGCAAGCCTATTGCAGAATGGTCGTCCATGCCGTCCGGCCCTGTGGCGGAGGAGATGAAGGGAAAGACTTACATGCTTGAAAACGGCAAACTTAAAAAGAGGGACGGGAAATTGAATCCCAAGCATTTCATTTTGTATTTCAGTGCAAGCTGGTGCGGTCCTTGCTGCCGGAATGCGCCTCACAGCGTGGAGGCCTATAACAGGGTGGTAAAGGATAATCCGGATGTGGAAGTAATCATGTGCAATCTGGACCAGAACCTGGATGCCGCCCAAAAATGGGCTGCTGCCAATAACATGCCATGGCCTATCCTGTTGAAAGAGGATTTGACGGAGCTTGCCAAGAAGGTGGCTCCACGCGGTATCCCTACCATGATTCTGGTGGACAAGGACGGCAAGCCTATTCAGTCCTCCCAAAACATGGAACAGTTGGTAAAAGCCATCGGCTCAAGCCGTTCTTCCCGCTAGGCGGCGCATTGTCTGATTGTTTAGGAGATGTCTTCTACCCGCAAATCCCAGTCCGACCGTTCTGCGGAAACCAGCGGCAAAATCCTCCGTGCTGCACAGAAGCTTTTTGCCCTCAGGGGATTTAATGGCGTGACCATGAGGGCGGTCGCTTCTGAAGCAGGAGTTAATCTGGCTTCTATCGTTTACTATTTTGAGAATAAGGAGGGACTGTATCTGGCTGTTTACAGACAATATGCGGAACCTCTGATGAAAGCGCGCATGAAGATGCTGAAAGAGGCGGATCTTCATCCGTCCCTGAGGGCGTATGCCCGTGCATTTATAGAACCTGCTTTTCGGCTATTTCTGGATGAGAGCCTGGGAGGGCCGGATCATGTCCGTTTATTGTGGCGTTTGCCGCAGGAGCCGGAATATCTTGGAAGAAAAATCTATGATGAATTTTATGCTCCATCTATCCAGGAGATGATAGCAAGAATTCGGAGATTCTGTCCGTGGGATGATGAGCTTTCCTTATCTTGGCATGCGCATATCATGAGTTCCATCTTCCATGCTACGTTGGGGAAATATGTCGCGTGCATGGATCTTCAAGAAAAGGAACCGTGGATGAAGGATCAGGAGCACATTTTGCAGATGATTGTGAATACCGCCGTTTTTCTGATCTCCCGTCCGGCTCTGTCTCCGGAGGAAGAGGAAAGGCAGGGATAACATGGATGGGGTGCGCGTTTTTCGTTACGCTTCTCCCAGTTCTTTTCTGAGAGTTCTGACTGTTCCCGTGATGTCGGGGTGTGTAAGCAGCCAGGAAACGATGACTACCCTATTTGCCCCCGTCTCCAGTACGGAGAGCAGTGTGTTCCCATTGATGCCGCCGATACAGAAGACAGGGAAATTTTCCGGTAGCTGTTGCTGTACGCTTGCGATGTCTTCCAGGCCAATGGCCTGTCTTCCCGGTTTGGTACCCGTGGGGAACAAGGGCCCAAACCCGATATAGTCCGCCTGCTCTCCACATGCACCCAGGGCCTGTTCAGGACTATGCGTGGACCGTCCTATAACGGCATCCTTTCCCAGCAGCCCCCTTACGGATGCCAAGTCTCCGTCATCCTGTCCCAGATGGACGCCGTCTGCGCCGATGTTCAGGGCAATTTCAGGATAATCGTTGATGATGAAAAGACAGCCGTATTTACGGCACAGGGGGGCAAGCTGGCGCCCCATATTTTCAATGTGTTCCGGGTTATGGTTTTTTGCCCTTAGCTGGAGAATGCGCAGGCCGCCTGCCAATAGTTTTTCTGTTACAGGGAGTAGTTGATGTTCAGCTGTATATCCCATATCTACAATACCGTACAGACGGCAGGATGAGAGGCATTCCTTCCTGTTCATGGCAAGGGATTGTACCGGATAAAATCATCCCGGCAAGACGCTTCCCATTCTTGACCCTAAAAGAGGGTGTGATACACTCCCCGCATTGTGTCACCCGCCTTATATTCCGCCGCTAAAAGTGTATTATTCCAAATGAATCCGGAAACTGCCCACAAGGTGACCTTGTGGGGGTTGCGCCTGGCAGAAAAAATGCGTGTACTGCCTCTAGTAATGGGGGAAGTTCCTTCTGATCCTGTGGAAATCCTGGGGATGAAATTCCCCAACCGGGTGGGACTTGCCGCCGGAATGGACAAGGAAGCGGATACGGTAAGCGCTTTTGGCCAGGCCGGATTCGGTTTTGTGGAAGTGGGTACGCTGACGCCCCGGCCGCAACCGGGCAATGAAAAGCCCCGCCTGTTCCGGCTGATTCCCCAGAAAGCTATTATCAACCGGATGGGATTTAACAATGAAGGTATTGCCGCCGGAGTGGAAAACATTCGTTCCGCCACTCGTTTTCACGGTGTTCTGGGTGTCAATATTGGGAAAAATAAAATAACTCCCAATGAGGATGCCGCCCAGGATTACCTTACTTGTCTGCGTGCGGCCTGGCCTGTGGCGGATTATATAGCCATTAATTTCTCTTCTCCCAATACGCCAGGCCTGCGCGACCTTCAGGCGGCGGAACCCGCTGCCCGTCTGCTGGCTTCCCTGAAATCGGAGCAATCCAACCTGGCTGCGGAAACGGGTCGCCATGTGCCCATTTTTATGAAAGTGGCTCCTGATGTGACAGATGAGCATATTGCGGAGCTCAGCCGCGTTTTTCTGGATGAGGGACTGGATGGTCTTATTGCTACGAATACGACTCTTTCCCGCGTCGGGGTAGAGGCCAATCCTCGGCATGAAGAAGCAGGCGGCCTGTCCGGCGCTCCTCTGACGGAACGGTCCACGGAAGTTATTGGAGCTTTTGCTTCCGAATTGAAAGGACGTATTCCGATCATTGGCGTTGGAGGCATTATGAACGGGGCGGATGCCGTCGCCAAAATCAAGGCTGGAGCCAGCCTGGTGCAGCTTTATACCGGCTTCGTTTATCGCGGCCCGGACCTTATCCGGGAATGCGTGGAAGCCATGAAGGCCGAATGCCCTGTTCACCGCTGATTTCCTTTATTAACCGCTTACAGGATCCATCCATGCCCGGTTCCTTCGTACACCTTCACAATCACACGGAATATTCGTTGCTGGACGGCGCCGTCCATATCAAGGACCTCATTGCTGAGTGTTCCCGCATGGGGATGCCCGCCGTTGCTGTTACGGATCACGGCAATTTGTTCGGAGCCATTGAACTGGTCATGGAGACAAACAGCCTCAATAAATCCGTGGCCGCCTGGAACAAGGAGCATCCGGAAGGACCGCAGAAGCAGGAGGTAAAGCCTATCTTTGGTTGCGAGGTTTACCTTTCCCCGACGCCCATCAGCGTGAAAAAACAGCTTCCCGGCCGCCGCAAATACACACATCTCCTTTTGCTGGCGGAAAATGAAACCGGGTGGCAGAATCTGGTTAAACTGGTGTCCCGTTCCCACTTGGAAGGCTTTTATTATAAACCCCGCGTGGATATGGAAACCCTGAGGGAATTTCATGAGGGCCTCATCTGTTGTACAGCATGCATTGCCGGACCGCTTAATGAGTGGCTGCTCAATGACCAGCCTGAAAAAGCAGAGGAAGCCCTTCTGGCGCTAAAGGATATTTTTGGGGACGACAATATTTTTGTAGAGCTTCAGGACCATGGCATGGAGGAACAGAAAAAATGCCTGCCGGAGCTGGTGCGTATCGCCCGCAAGACCAATACCCCCATTGTTGCCACCAATGACGTGCACTTCCTCAGGAAGGAAGATCACGACATGCACGATGTTCTGATTTGCATCGGAACCAACGAAAAACTGGCTTCCCCAAAACGCATGCGCTATTCCACGGAAGTGTATTTGAAATCTCCAGAGGAAATGCGGGAGGTGTTCAAGGATTATCCGGAGGCCGTGGAAAATACGTTGAAAATTGCGGAACGGTGCAATGTTACCATCAAGCTGGATTCCACCAGTACGGAGAAATACCCCGAATTCGGCACGCCGGACGGGTCGTCGCGCGAAGAATACCTGCGTAAAGTATGCTATAAGGGACTGGAAGAACGGTACGGAAAGGAACGTGTAGCTGCAGATAAGGAATTGCGCGATCGTCTGGATTATGAACTTGGAATTATCAACCAGTTGAAATTTCCCTCCTATTTCCTGATTACGGCGGATTTCATCAACTGGGCCAAGGATCATGACATTCCCGTAGGTCCCGGTCGCGGTTCCGCAGCCGGTTCCTTGGTGGCTTATGCCATGAAAATCACGAACATAGATCCTCTAAGATTCGGATTAATCTTTGAACGTTTCCTAAATCCGGAACGCGTCAGCCCTCCGGATATTGATATTGACTTTTGCCAGACACGCCGGCCGGAAGTAATTGATTATGTTCGGCAGAAATACGGAGAGCGCGCTGTTTCCCACATTATTACGTACGGCACCATGGGGGCCAAGTCCGTACTCAGGGATGTAGCCCGTGTGATGGATATGTCCTATGCGGACGGGGACCGTATTTCCAAACTTATCGAAACCGGCCCCAAGGTGACTCTTCAGTCCAGCTACAAGAGTAACGAGGAGCTGAGGGAGTTGATTGCCTCTGATGAGGGGTATGCGGAATTGTGGGGGTACGCGACCCGCCTGGAAGGCTTGATCCGCAACGTGGGGGTACATGCGGCAGGTGTTGTGATCGGTGACCGTCCCCTGGACGAGCATGTGGCCCTCACCCGTGACGATCTGTCCGATCCTCATGCCGCTGTCGTCGCCCAGTGCGACATGAGCGCGATTTATGAAGTGGGGCTTTTGAAGATGGACTTCCTGGGTTTGAAAACCCTGACCGTCATGCATGATGCGGAGCAATACGCCCGCTGGCGCGTGCCGGAGTTCAAACTGGATTCCGTCCCTCTGGATGACCGGGAAACCCTGGACTTGCTGAACAGGGGAGATACGATGGGGGTTTTCCAATTGGAATCCGGCGGTATGGTGGACACTTGCCGACGTTACGGGATTCAGAAAATTGAAGACATCATTGACTTGCTGGCTCTTTACCGACCGGGAGCCATGCAGTTTATGGATGAAATGATTGAAGTGAAGAAGGGACTGCGCCAGGTGGAGTATGAGCATCCTTTGCTGGAACAGGTCAGTGGGGAAACCTACGGCGTGATGATCTACCAGGAACAGGTGCAGGCGGCGGCCAAGCTGCTGGCCGGCTATACGCTTGGCGGGGCCGACCTTCTGCGGCGCGCCATGGGCAAGAAAGACCCGGCGAAGATGGCCAAGGAAAAGGCCCACTTTGTGGAAGGATGCTGGAAAACAAACCAGATTGATGAAAAAACGGCTACAGCTATCTTTGACAAGATTGAAAAATTCGCCGGGTATGGTTTTAATAAATCCCACTCCGCCTGCTACGGGCATATTTCCTACTGGACGGCCTATCTCAAGGCCCACTTCCCTGTGGAATTCCTCTGCGGGCTGATGTCTAATGAGGCGAACAATGACAAAATCGGAGTGTTCATTCAGGAAGCCAACCGCATGGGTATTGAGATCCTGCCTCCCGATGTGAATAAATCCATGCTCAAGTTCACTCCTGAGAAAATGCCCTCCGGCAAGCTGGCCGTGCGTTATGGGCTGGCGGCCATTAAGAACGTGGGAGAGGGGGCTATGCAGATTCTTCTGGAAGAAAGAGAGAAGAATGGGGAATTTTCCAGTATGGAGGACATTTGTAACAGGCTGGATTCCAAATCTGTCAACAAAAAGATTCTGGAATCCCTGATTCGTGCGGGAGCGCTGGACTGGACGCTGGAGCCGCGTTGTGTTCTGTTCGAACGTGTGGACCTGGCCCTCAGCGGAGCTTCCCAGGTACATAAGGATAAGGCTCTGGGGCAGGGGTCTCTGTTTGACATGACCTTTGAAGCGCCCAGGGTGAAGGATGAACCTGCCGTTCCAGAGTGGTCCAAGGAGCAGCGTATGGGAGATGAAAAGGATCTGTTGGGCGCTTATTTTTGCGGCCATCCCCTGGACTCCATGCGCGGTGTCATTGATGCGGAAAAATATACCCGCATAGGACTCATTGACACGCTGGAACCACACGAACTCAAGCAGAAGCACCAGATTGCCGGCATGGTTCGTTCCGTCACCCCCAAAATCAGCAAGGCCGGTAGAAAATTCGCCATTCTGACGTTGGAAGATTTTACCGGCAGCATAGAAGTGTTGTTGTGGTCGGATGTTTATGAAAAGGCTCAGGAAATGGAGGGAGGCCTGGAGCCGGGCGTTTTCGTCTCCATGCGAGCCAACATCCGGGAGGATGACCGTACATCCTCCAAAAGCGTGGCTGCCCAGAGCATTGACCCACTTGGAGGCAAAAAGCGCAAATCCAAATCCGGGGATCAGGGGCCTCTGAATATCATTGTCAGTCCCCTCCGCCACACGAGAAAAAATCTGGAACAGATACGGGATATTCTAAAAAGGTATCCCGGTCGTTCCAAAGTCAATCTCACCATCAAGGACAGCCTGGGCCATAGCCAAATTCTGGAACTGGATGAACGGTTTCGCGTGAATCGCTGCCCGGAGCTGGAAACAGAGCTTTCCATGTACAACTAAGGCCATGCCGGGAGGAAAACTGTCATTGCCGGAATCTGAACGCCTGGTGTTACGGGAGTGGCGGGAAAAAGACTGGCCTTTTTTTGCGGCTATGAACGCCAATCCCCAGGTGATGCGTTTTTTTCCCGGTGTCATGACGGACAAGGATTCTCTTTCCATGTGGAACCGTATGCGGGAAGAACTGGATGAAAGAGGGTATGGATTGTACGCAGTGGAATTGAAACATTCCGGTTCCTTGATCGGCCTTCTCGGCTTTCATTGGGCTGATTTTGAAGCGGACTTTACACCGTGTGTGGAAATAGGCTGGAGGCTTGTGCCGGAAGCCTGGGGGTACGGATACGCTACGGAAGGCGCCCGTGCATGCCTGAAACATGGTTTTGCACGATTCGGCTTTGACAGGGTATATTCTTTTACTGCTTGCGTGAATTTTCCTTCACAAGCTGTGATGCAACGTGTTGGAATGCGAAAAATAGCGGAATTCAATCATCCCAAAGTAGCTCCGGATTCCATTCTTTATCCGCATGTACTTTATGTGAAGGATACCTTCCGGAAAATTGAACGGGAGTAATCTTGAAGGAATGCCACCTGTTGACCGGGTAAAAAGTGCAGGGAGGGGGAGAAGGCACCTCTGCTGCCAGCCGTGGCTTAAAAGGGTGTAACTTGCCACGGCATTAACCCGGTATAGGTTGAGTATTTCTTCCCCCTGTCTGCACCAGAAGTTGCTCATCAGGAAAAGCGGGGAAGATTCCACGATGTTGGTTTTATTATTGTGCAGCAGTTTTTTTGATGGAAATTCGGGTTAATCCGTATTTTTCCCTTTCTGAAAGTGCGCATGCACGCCTCGGCATCAGGAACCGTAAAAGTCCGTGACACAGTTTTTTCCAATGGATGTTGTATTGTTAAGATAGGGGGGTAACACATTATCCCGTCTGGGAATTGCATCCGAAAACGTCCGTTTCTCTTAACTGTCATAATATGGAGATGTCATACATAAAGTTATCTGGAGATATTGGCGAGTTTTTATAAAGATATTTGCAATTAAATAATTTTTAGTCATCAATGAATGATGAAATAAATCTCGACTCTGTGTTTTTCCGGGAAAATTATACCTAGGATAATGACAATGGAAATATGAACGCTTTTATTCGCGGGTGCTTCTATCCTTCATGCGGGTTGCCTTTCACGGTTGGCCCGGAAACGATGAAACAATAGATACCGTCATGTTTGATCCAAATCAAAAACCCGATACAGCCCGGGCGGAAAATTCCATTTTCGGTTCTCCGGAGGCAGATAACCTTCTCCCCAAGGATGAGTTCCCGGATTATGCGATGCGCGCGGAGGACGCTTTCCAATTGGTGTCCGATGAATTGATGCTGGACGGCAATGCCCGCCAGAATCTTGCAACCTTCTGCCAGACCTGGGATGAAAAGCAGGTCAGGATGCTGATGAATCTCAGCATTAACAAGAACATGATTGACAAGGATGAATATCCCCAGACAGCCGCTATTGAGATGCGTTGCGCTGCCATTATTGCCAATCTTTGGAATGCCAGCCAGAATGAAAAGCCTATTGGTTGTTCCACTATCGGTTCCAGTGAAGCATGCATGCTTGGAGGCATGGCCGCCCTGTGGCGCTGGAGAGCCCGCCGGAAAGCCGCCGGCAAACCCATTGACAAGCCCAACCTGGTATGCGGCCCTGTCCAAATCTGCTGGCACAAGTTCTGCCGCTATTGGGATATTGAAATGCGTGAAATCCCGATGGCGCCCGGAAAATGGAAGATGGATGTTGACCGGATGCTGGAACAGATTGATGAGAACACCATCGTTGTGGTTCCCACGTTCGGAGTGACCTATACGGGTGCTTATGAATTGCCGGCGGAGATTGCCAAGGCCCTGGATGATTATGAAAACAAGACCGGCATCAGCGTTGACATCCATGTAGATGGAGCCAGCGGCGGTTTCCTTGCTCCGTTCTGCGCCCCGGATCTTGTCTTTGACTTCCGCATTCCCCGCGTCAAGTCCATCAGTGCTTCCGGCCATAAATACGGATTGGCTCCGCTCGGAGTGGGCTGGGTCGTTTGGAGAGATATTTCCGAACTGCCTGAAGGGTTGATCTTCAATGTCAACTATCTTGGCGGGGAAATTCCCAATTTTGCCATTAACTTCTCACGACCGGCCGGACAGATTATCTGCCAGTATTATGATTTCATCCGACTGGGCAAGGAAGGCTATACGAACATCCATACACAGGCCTACGAAGTAGCGAAGTACATTTCAGATGAGCTTTCCAAACTGGGGCCGTATGAATTCATTTGTACGGGCGATCCGGAAAAAGGTATTCCCGCCGTCTGCTTCTTCATCAAGGATGGAGCCCGTGCGAACTACACGCTCTTTGACCTTTCGGACAAGCTGAGAACCCGCGGTTGGCAGGTGCCCGCCTTCACGCTCCCTGCCAACTGTCAGGATACGGTGGTGATGCGCGTCATGGTTCGCCAGGGCTTCTCCAAAGATTTGGCAGACCTGTTCCTGGAAGACTACAAGCGCATGCTCTCTTTCTTCGAGAAACACCCGGTCTCTTCTCCGATGACGGCGGAAGAAGGAACGGCTTTCCACCATTCCTGATGGAAGAAGCTCTGCTGAGCGATTTTTGTTGGATGAATAAGTGTGTGTAAGCGCAGCTCCGCAGTTGTCAAGGTTTGTGCGTGGACCTGACGGCTGCGGAGCTTTAATAAGTGTTTATTTGATACGTTTCGATATTTCAGCAGGGTATTCAACAGCCCCAGGGAGGTAATCCGGGGCGGAAAGGCTGTTCTGCTATGGGCCGGATGCAGAATGATATGTTCCTTTTCTTTGTTGTGGAACGGAACACCTTCCTCTCCAGAAATAATCCGGAGGGGTTGGATAGGTCAGGGAGGTTCGTTTTTTCCGTTTATCTAGAAGTAATAATTGGCACCTGGGTATGAGGAAAGAACGTACGGGACGGCATAATTCTATCTGTCGTGAATTTGGCCGTATCTTTTAGGGAGGCGGTGTTTCATACCCCCGGCTTGGGGCTCAACAGAAACCTGCAGACCGCTATTATAATCGCCCGGATAGGCCATCTAGGGAGAAAACCGGGGGCTTTATTCCATCTTTTTTGTCTTCGCTTTCTTCTTTTCCGCCTGTCGGACTGGTTCCTCCCTCCTTTCCTTTGGTGGCTTTAATATACAGTTGACCGTCAGTCCCGCTTTATGAAGCAATACCTCATTCATGGTCGGAAGGGTGCTGCGTGACTATGCCGGAACTGGTTGCTGGAATCAGGTCCGGAAGAATTGTTCGTGTTGGTGAGGACAACACTTTCTTTTTCTTTGGCCATCATCGGGAAGCCCTCCTCCGGGAACGTCCATATTGCCTCCTATTGCCGCTTCGGAAGAGTAGATGGCTTCTCCTTCGGATCTTGAGCTGTGTTTATTCTCCTGCCTCAAAAAAGGCCGGTAAATATAACTTTATATGGGGAAACGCATGGTAGGTTTGAAATTTGAATCAGAGAATAACCGGGGAAAACATGTTGAAAAAACGGAATGCCGGACGTTGCTATCAGGCCTGTTCCCTGTATTTTCCCATCCAAGCATAAAAAAGTATTAGTGAGGATTTTCTTGGAATTGATGTTTTTAATATAACTAACACATATTAAATTGTTTATGTGCATAATTCTAAACGAATTATGCCGTATTTTGTTTGGATAAACTTAACAATAAATTGAAAATGGCGTTGACAATGATAAAAACCGATAATATTATCCTGCAATAATCAGGAGATAGTTGGTTATGTTGATTAAATTCAAACACTTCGTAGGGACATTTGTGTTGATTTTCCTTTTGTTGGGGGCGTGGGCGGCAGGAAAGGTCGTAACCGTCCAGATACCGGAGCAACTTCCGGAATGTCCGGTCCGTTTTATTCGCGGCACGCTGGTAGCTGGCGACGGCTCCATTTGGGCCGTAGGAGAAAAAGAAAGCATTTACCGCCTTCAGATTGGGGACCGGACATATGAAAAATCGTGGCTTAATATGGATTATTATTCCGGTTTCCCCAAAGGAAAGAATTTCACCTGTATCGCGGAGGACAGGCAGGGGCGCATCTGGGCGGGCACGGATGACAGCGGCGTAGCCGTTTTTAACGGAAGGGAATGGAAGATGTATGACCGCAGCAATGCCCTAAATGGAGAGCATGTTTATGCTTTGGCCATTTCTCCCGTTTCCGGGGAGGTGGCCGTCGCCACATCCGGAGGCGTATCCATTTACGATCCTGCAGGCGATTCATGGAAGACGCTGGACAGGTCCACCGGCCTGGTGGAAGACCAGGCGGCTTCCGCAGGTTTTGATACCAGGGGGAATTTGTGGCTGGCCTATGCTTGCGGCGGGGTATCCTGCTCTTCGCGCCAGTCAAAGTATATGCAGTGGAAAAATGTTCAGGCTCCCTGGTACTGGGATAACAGGCAATTCGCCCGTCAGCCGTACCAGCCGTATGGTGATGGTTTGCCTTCCAATATCTGCAATGTTTTGACTTGTACGGATAAGGGCCAGGTGTTGGTAGGTACCTGCTCAGGCTTGGCGTACAGTAACGGCATTAGTTCTTGGCGTTATATGAGAGGGCGTGATTATGCCCAGAAAAACAACCATCTGTATGGTTCTGCCGCACGGAAGACTGCGGTGCCGGGGGAGTCGAATTCCAGAATGTTGTCTGAAGATTTTATTTCTTCCATTATCCAGCAGGGAAAGGAAATTTTCATCGGCTACCGGATGCAGGGAGTGGATGTTCTGGATGCTGAAAAAATGACGGTGAATCAGAGAATAAGGAAGGGGCTGGAAAACGTGGATGTTCCTTCCTTGCTGGCGCTTCAGGACGGGAGTGTTTGGGCGGCGACATACGGACGGGGCTTTGTTCGTCTGAAAAAGGGGACTCTGGCTTATAAACTGGACAGGGAACAGCTGGACAATGAAGTCCCGTTCCCTCGTCCGGCGCAGATGGAGGAGCCTTCTGTAGTGCTCAGAAGGTTGGAAAGGCTGGGATCCGATGCGCATGCGGGGAAGAATATTGTGTTCCGGGGGGAGGACTGGACTACAAAAGGGGACTGGTGCGGGAAGTACGGGCACACGCGTGCCACGCTGTGCGCCACGAATGCCCCCATGAGCAATTCCGAATTCAAAGCCAAGCCTATCAAGTTCCGTACCCTTTCTTCCGTTCCCGGACATCCCGGATACAAGGGGGCCTTGTCACCCTACTGGATTCAGGGGCTGATGGGGCTCAACCGCAAGAAAGGGGACGCTTTGCGCTGGTGGGTGCATAGCATCAAGGAAAATGATAACCGCAACGTTCTTTTCGACCCTACGGATTCCGTGCGGACAGAGGCGGAGTGGGATGACCACGGAGAAGTGTATCCGGGCTTTGTGGATGGACCCGATATATGGGTAGCCGTAGAGGTGCCGGAAGGTGTCCATGAAATAGCCCTGTATTTTTACAATCCCAACGGTTATCTCACCAATGAATTCAGGCGGGATTACGTGGTGGAAGCCAGAAGGCACCCTTCCACCGCTCCCCTTGTGTTCCAGTTCAATATTGAGGGGGATCTTGCGATAGGAGAACAGAATAATTGGGGGAAGGAACTTGCTGCATCCATGGAGCAGTGGTATTCCTACCCGGTGGAGGCGCGCACACGCGTTTCCAGATTTGCGGGGTCCGGGGTTTATAAAAGGTTCATGAGCAGGAAAGGGGGGATTTACCTGTTCCGTATTTGCCGGAACGGTTCCTTTAATACCATTTTAAACGGCGTGTTTGTGAATGAAAAAATACCGTGGGAAATTCGAATGCCTGAGGAATTGCCTTATTACGTATCCGGTGCTCTGGCCGGTATTGTCCCCACTCCGGAAAGGGTGAGTGGAGCTACTCTGGGACAGAGGGAAAAGGCTGTGTGCAAGCCTCTGTATGAGTTGCAGTATACGCGCAAGTACCTGACTCCAGCTGCGTGCAGTCTTCAGAACAGGTATATTCTTTCCCTGTGGCGGCAGGCCCGGGAGAGTCGGGCCGAGGGTGGTTGCCTGGCGGACTGCCTCCAGTGGGAAGCCAGAGTAAGCGACGACCGTGTGAGAGCTTCCTTCGATGAGACCATGAAGCGTTCTTGGGATCAGAGCCAGATTTATTATATTGGCAACAGGTCCCGGGATTTCATGCCGAATGCCCCGGGTACTGTTCCTTTTTCTCTCAGCGAATTGCGCCTGATGGCCAAGCTGCGCATCGACTGGAGGCAGTATCGGGACGATGCGAAGACCCCTCCTGAAAAAACTGTTCAGGAAATGAAAGAATTCCTCAATAAGGAATTGCTGAAACAACAACAAAGTAGAAAATAACAATGAATAAAATTGCCTGTGCAATAATGGTTTCTCTCTCAGGAATCTGTCTCTTGAAAGGGGAAACAGTGCCGCAGAAAACGGAATGGAAAGGGGGACGTCTCATTTATGATGGAGTCATCATCAAAAATCAGTTCAATCTGCCTCAAAAAGGAATCAAATACCATGATGAGGATAGGTTGTCCTATGATGTCATGGACACCACCATTGAAATGAGCACCACCCTTTCCAAAAATCCTCAATGCGGCAGGGAATGGTGTTACAAGGGAATCAGCCATATTGTTGTTAAATATTCCGGCCCGATTTCCGATCCGATAGACGGGGGAACCATCTATTTTGAACCATACTATAACCACCATATCTGGTTTGATAAGAAAAAGCATGGGGAATGGGGGATTTTGTACTCCAAAGTCTATATTATTACCCGAATCAAGAATGCGAATATTGAGGATGTCAGAGACTATGGAATCAGCGGGGAGGACGGAAGCATCTTTTTCCAGTATGTGGAAAAAGTGGTAGATGATAACATGTAAATTCCGTCTGGCTTTCCCGGATGAAAATCATCTTCCGCCGATTCACGGTTGTTCAGGCTCCGGAGGTTCGTAAGCAACGACCTCCGGAGCCTTGTTAAGGCAAGGTTGATTTCAGGGTAAGCCTTTCTGGTTTAAAGTATCAATTTCGTGCCGCTTGATGGAAGGGGTGTCTTCCTCTATGAAAAGACATGCCGGCGCCCTTGGGAGGCCGATGATACTGAAAGGCTTGTGTCCGTAACCATGAGTCTGCGGATGCAGTGCTCCGTTTGTCGGAGTAAAGGGGGCTCTGTGTGAAGCCCCTGCTGTTTCTGGTATAGGACGGGGACGGTGTTTTTATGGCGTTTCAAAATACACTGTCCCGTGGGAATCCCGGCCTCCGTCCCCTTTGAATTTTGCTTTGACAGTATAGGTTGCTCCTTGCCTGGGTTCCGGGGCATTCAGAATGTACTGGATATTTTCCTTATGGGCGCCGCTTCTGCCCGCATGGGCGTCCCGGGAGATTTCCCGGGAATTTTCATACAGGGCTACGGATTCGATTTCGATGGCGTGGGCACCTTTGTCGTACAGCAGGGTGACAGTGTGTTTGCCGGACGCTTTGACCAGTTTGGTAACGTCAAACGAATGTTCCTCCCGGGTCAGGGTGGCAGGCGTCCATGTGCCAATCCTGGGCGTATTGAAAAAGTCAGATTTGTCTATTTGGCTGATGACGTTCCGGGCAAACTTGATCCCCATCAGATCCATACGCTCGCTATACGCTTTCAAGCGTTTTTTGAAATCCGGAAAATCCTTTTTACCGGCGGGAGTCCAGCCGACTTCCGCAAAGGCGCAGGCACGGGGGAATGCCTGGTAATGCAGGCGTTCCGGTGTGGAAATCCATTCCGTCCATACTTGGGCGCCCAGTCCCTTGACTCTGGAATGGTACTGTTCCTCCAACCCGGGGAAAACGGGTTCGAACCCATATGCCTTTTGCAGGGGAATGCTGCCGTAGCTGTAATCCAAATAGGTGGAGGTGTGGAGAGAATTGATAACGTCGTGTCCGTCCCGGATAGCGTTTTTAGCCAGGCCGGTGTTGCCCTTCCAGAACTGGATGACGGCGTTTGTATCCAGTTTGGCGCCGGCTTTTCCTCCTCCGTCCCCATTGACGTCATGTCCGTAAATTTCATTCCATCCCATCATGCGGCGCCCTTTTTGGGCAATAATGCCGGACATGCGGTTGGTGAAATGCATCTGGACGTCCGCATAACTTCTCATGCCGTTTTTTTTCATGAATTCCTCAATTTCCGGAACACCCTTCCATTGCTTGTCATAGCGCACCTCATCTCCGCCAATGTGGATGATTCTGCCGGGGAAGAGCGCCGTGATTTCATCCAAAACATCGGACAGGAAGGCATAAGTTTTTTCCGAGGTGGGATCGAAGGCCGTATTGACGATGAATGTGGTGGGCACTTCCCCGGGAGTTTTCAGGCTCAGGAAGGGGTATGCTACGGCGGCGGCACTGGCATGGCCCGGCATTTCAATTTCCGGAACGATGGTGATGTTTCGGCGGGCTGCGTATTGTACGATATCTCTGATCTGTGCCTGGGTATAAAAGCCTTCATGCGGCGTTCCGTCTGATTTACCGCTGTTCCATGTGCCGATTTCTGATTCTCTGCGTTTGGAGCCAATGGAGGTCAGGCGCGGATACTTCTTGATTTCAATGCGCCATCCTGTGTCGTCCGTCAGGTGCCAGTGCAGGATGTTCATTTTCAGCAGAGCCATTTGGTCGATGATCTGTTTAATGGTTTTCTCGCCAAAGAAGTGGCGTGCTTCATCAATCATCAGCGCCCGCCAAGAGAACCGCGGGTAGTCCGTTATGCGGAACGGAGTTTCAGAAATATTCCACCGGACGGCGGATTTATCTGCCGTCCGGTCGTGGAAGACGAAGGGCATCATCTGGACCAGGCTTTGCCCCGCGTAAAAGATGCCCCTGGCATCGGCTGCGGAAAGGATGATTCCGTTTGGGGATGATTGGATGGAGTAGGCTTCTTCTCCTCTGGCGGCAAGGGTTGGGTCTTTTTTGATGACGATGCAGGCGGCTTTTTTCGACGCTTGCCCGGCCGGTTTAAGGGGAAGGGGGAGTCCTGTCCCTTCGCTGAGCATCTGCTGCAATTGCCCTGCCTGATCCAGGAAAGACTTGTCCTGTGTTTCCGTGATGATGAGGGAATCCGGTGTGAGACGGGCCGGACTTCCTGTGAACAATGTGATTTCCGCCGGTTTCGGGATGATTTGTTCTTGTGAGAAGGCTGCGGGAAGGAAGGTGGACAGGGCGAGTGCGGGGATAATGAATTTCATGGACACGGTTATAAGTACAAAGACTGCTGACACAATCTTTCATGGGGAATTCGTTTTTTTGGCTCTTGGAACTGAATATTGTTTTTTCATGCTGGTCTCATCTTTAGAAGGTCTTTGTCCGGGTGAGGGCGTAGTATCCGTTTACGGCTAAAGCGGTGTGCGGGTACGCATGGGTGGATGGCGTCGCCTCCGGATATGCCGTTTTAGAAAAATTTCCAGCCATGACCAATATGAAGATGAATACCGTAATTCTGTTGTCGCTGGCGGCCTGCACCGGCATGCTGGCGTGTCCCGGAGCCTGGGCGACGGCGGTCTGCCAAGAACAGTCCTACCACCTGAAGACGGCATGCCCCCACCCCCTTTCCCTGGCCGGTCCTGCGGATGAGCGTGTTTATTTGCGATTTCAGGCGGGGTGGGCCAGCAAATACGAGTGCGAGGGCTTGAACTTGTGGGACGGTTCTCTCTGCATGTTTGTTCCTGAAATACAGTATAAAGAGTGGGTGGGGAAAATATGGTACGGTGTTTCCACGGATCACCGGAATCATGCGGAGCTGAAATACCGGCTGGACTACGTCAGGGAACTGGGCAACTGGACGGTCATGCCTTGGTATGAGCACAGCTTTGTTTTTCCGGGAGATAAGGGAATCCCGCGTCCCGGATTGAAGACGACCTACCATTTTTCCGACCGCTGGTTTGGCGGCGCGGACCTGTACTGGCAATATAACAACCATACGTTTCGCGGTTATTACGCCGTATTTGCGGGGATGCATGAAGAAATAGCTGATTGCGTGCGGGTGGATGCCGTAGTGCGCTACGGTTACAATGGGGGGTATGTAGGCCCGGTGGTGCACCATGGTTCCAATGCTCTGGATTATAATCTGAGCGTTACCTTCCGTGCTACCGGGCGCCTGACTGTGGAATTGTTCACCAATTACAGCCAGGCGCTGACCGTGGTAAAGCAAAAGGGGCTGGGGGATGATTTCTATTACGGCGTCAATTTGAAATATACGTTCTGACTACCGGCGCGGGGGCCAGGCCCCGAAGGGGGCCCGTAAGAGCCGTCTGCGGATCCGTTGAAAATCTTCTCTGGCTCCGGAGGGGCATGGGGCTGGGCAGTTTTTTCTTCCGTATCGAACAGCCGGAGGTATTTTTTTGTCACAATGGAATAGTATTGCCTTCTTTTCTATGAATTCTCCACTCCCCCAGTCCCAGCCGCCGGATTCCGTCTGGTACGGATGGATTTTAAAACTGTTCCATCATTGGAAGGTGGGGGAAAGGCAGGTTACTTATGTATGGGCCGTTCTTGTCGGCATGGTGGGCTCCTGCATGTCTCTGTTTTTCGAGTGGATGGTGGAAGTGATCCAGTGGATGCTCACCGGCATCTGGTCGGATTCCCGCGTAGGAACCTTTTCCCTGGTGGAGCCGGAATGGCGCATGTTTATTCCGGTGGCGGGCGGCCTGGTGGCCGGCTGCATTCTGCTGTTCCTGAAGAAAAGGATGCCGGGGCAGGCTACGGAATACATGGAGGCCATGTCCATCGGGAACGGGCTGATCAAGTTCCGGGCCTCCGCCCTGAAAGTTTTTTCCGCGGCATGGAGCATCGCTTCCGGCGCGGCCATCGGCAAGGAAGGGCCTATCATCCAGTCTTCCGCCCTGATTGCGTCTACCGTGGGGCAGCGTCTGCACGTATCCATTCCGCGGCTCCGTCTGCTGGTTGGCTGCGGAGCGGCAGCCGGGTTCACGACGGCGTTCCATGCCCCTTTTTCCGGCTGCCTGTTCGTGAGTGAAATCATCATCGGCACCGTGAGCATGGATATTCTGGCCCCCCTGCTCATTGCATCCTGTACCGGGTTCGTGATGCTGCATCTGCTGGGGGATCCCTCCCCTTTGTACAGTTCCCCGTTTGAAAGCTTTACTGTCTTTTCCCAGTCTCTCTGGTGCATCGCCTTGGGGGCGGCGGCGGCCGTGGCGGCCAGGGGATGGGTCAGTTTGCTGGATGCGGCCGCCAGATATTTGAATGGCCGCCAGTCCCTTCTGCCGCTGCGATTGGCGGCCGCCGGGCTGGTCGTGGGGATTCTGGCCGTTTTTTATCCGGAAGTGGTGGGCAACGGTCAGGCTCTCATTACCGGGCTGGTCCATGAGGATTACGGCACGCGGGAGGCGCTCGTCCTGCTTCTGGTGAAGGTGTCTGCCGTGGCGGTGGTGTTCGGCTGCGGCACGGTGGGGGGAGCCATGACGCCCACCCTGTACGTGGGGAGCATGGTGGGTTTTATCTTCAGTACGGTTCTGACGTCTCTGGGAATGGAGGGCAACCATACGGTGGCGTATGCGATGGTGGGTATGGCGTCCTTTTTCGCCGTAGCTGCCCAGGCCCCCCTGACGGCTCTGGTGATGGTGGTGGAGTTTTCCATGAGCGGACAGATGATTTATCCCTTGCTGATCGGTGTCGTAAGCGCTTATGGCACGGGAAAACTGATTCGCGCGCGTTCCATGTATGCCGCCAGCCTGGCCGGCAGTCCGGCGTCCGTCGTCAGTCTGCCCATGGCGCAAGTCCATGTGCATGACCTGGCGCGGCACGTGGTGCCCCAGGTGGCCCCGGATGCTTCCCTGGATGATGTCTCTTCCCTGATGCTGCGGAATCCCGGAGATCTGGTTTTTGTGGTGAATAAGGATGGAACTTATGAAGGGGCCATCTATCCGGAGGACTTTCTGGCGGTTCGCCGGCAGATGGAGGAGCGGAAGGGGGCGGCCCCGGCCGATGCCGGGTCCCTGGTCCGTACGGGCGCTCCCGTGCTGGACGCCGGCACCCATCTGACGGATGCCTTGAAGCTGTTTGAACAAACCCATCTGCCAGCCTTTCCCGTGGTCTGGAAGAATACCGGTCGGCTGGACGGCGTGCTGTACCGCAACGCGTTGTTCCAGGTTATCACGGAGATGATGAAACGGGAGTCCGGCGGAGACGTGGGCATGTAAAACGGAACGAAACAAGGGATGTATATTACATTTTTGTAAAAATCTTTTGTTCCCCGTTCGTAATATCATCAAAATTAATTGCTGGGATGTTATCCATATTCCCCGTACCGTTTTTTTGCCCGGCTGCATGGCGGTGGAAGAAAAAGTAGTTGGTATGGCGGGGGCGTGCGGTTAATATTCGCCCAGCCCCGGATTGCATGAATGAAATAAACAGGTCACCGGATTTGGAGATGGTCGTGCTGAAAGAAATCAGCTCCGCCATTGTCAATGAACGCAACGGCACGGCTTTGCTCCGGCATATTCTGGATGTGCTTTACCGCCGCATGAAAATGCTGCGCGGCACGTTCACCATCCGCCGCGGGAACGATTTGATGATTGAAGCCTCCCACGGCCTGGACGAGCAGGAAATGAAACGCGGCCATTACCATGTGGGGGAAGGCATTACGGGGCATGTGGCAGAAACGGGCAGGCCCCATGTGATTGAGGATATTTCCCGGGATTCCAGGTTCCTGAACCGTACCCGCACGCGCAAAAGCGGTGAAAAAGTAGCCTTCATCTGCGTTCCCATCATTCATTTGCAGCAGGTCATCGGCACGTTGAGCATTGACCGTGCCGTGGACCGGGACACCGACCTGGAACGGGATCAGAAACTGTTGGAGATTGTAGGCAATATTGTTGGGGATGCTCTGGCTGCCAGCCTCCAGGCGCATGAGGAACGTGCCGCCCTGGTCGCGGAAAATGAAAAACTGAGGGAGCTTTTGACGACTAATCCGGGCGAATTGATTGGCAATTGCAGCACTATGCTCCAGGTGTATGAACAGATCCGCCAGGTGGCGCCCAGCGATGCCACGGTGCTGATACGGGGAAGTTCCGGAACGGGGAAGGAACTGGTGGCGCGCGCCGTGGTGAATCTGAGCGGCAGAAAGGATAAGCCGCTGGTCACGCTGAATTGTGCGGCCATGCCGGAGAACCTGCTGGAAAGCGAGCTGTTCGGTCATGAAAAGGGTTCTTTTACCGGGGCCACCAGCCGCCGCATCGGTCGGGCGGAGGCGGCGGACGGCGGCACCCTGTTTCTGGATGAAATCGGGGATTTAAGCCTTCAGATGCAGGTGAAGCTGCTGCGCTTTCTTCAGGAAAAAACCTTTTCCCGCGTGGGAAGCAACAGGGAGCTTCATGCAGACGTGCGCTTCATCGCCGCCACCAGCCGCAATCTGGAGGAATTGATGGCGGCGAACAAGTTCCGGGAAGACTTGTACTACCGGCTGAACATTTTCCCCATCGTTATGCCGGACCTCTCCAAACGCAAGGGGGACGTCATGCTGCTGGCGGAACATTTTCTTTCCAAGTTCAACCTGAAATACGGAAAGGATATCAAACGGCTGTCCACTCCCGCCATCAACATGCTCATGGCTTACCACTGGCCCGGCAACGTCCGGGAGCTGGAAAACTGCATGGAACGTGCCGTCATTACGGCGCAGGACGACTGCATTTACGGTTACAACCTTCCCGCCTCCCTCCAGATGCCCAGCCATGACGTCCCTTATTCCCGTGACGGGGAGGCTCCTGCCGATTTGCCGACCATGGTAGATTCCTTTGAACGGGAATTGATTGTAGCCGCATTGAAACGTTCTCCGGGCAATATGTCCGCCGCGGCCCGGGAACTGGGCATTTCCCCGCGGGTACTCCATTATAAGATGCACAGGCTGGGCCTGCAGAAATCATGAAAGGCCTTGACCATCTTCTATCGGCCGTCTCCCGGTCCTTTTATCTGAGCATGCGCTTCCTGCCCCGGGAAATGCGCTCCGGCGTGGCCGTGGGCTATCTGCTGGCGCGTGCCACGGATACGGTGGCGGATGCCGTGGATATGGATTGCCGGGAGCGCCTGGCGCTTTTGAGGATGATGGGAGAGACGGTGGCCGGCGCCGCCTCCCGGGAGGTCGCCGCCACCTGTTTTGGCCGTCTGGGCGTTCTTTCCACAATCCAGACGCACCGGGGAGAGGCGGAATTGCTGGCCCGTTTCCCCGAATGCCTGGCGCTGCTGGAAAACCTTTCCCCGCATGAACGGACGCTGGTGCGGCAGGTGCTGGCCTCCATCGTGGAGGGACAGGCGTGGGATTTGATGTATTTTGAAAGCCATGCTGCCGTCTCATGTCCGGAACAGCTGGAACATTATACTTACATGGTGGCCGGCTGCGTAGGGGAATTCTGGACCAGGCTGGGTTTGCTGGCTCAGGGGCCGGGCTTTAGCACGCAGCCGGAGGAGCAGCTTTTGCGCTGGGGCAGGCACTACGGCATGGGGCTGCAGTTGGTGAATATTCTGCGTGACCGGGAGGAAGACCTCGCCCGCGGAAGAAGCTACTTGCCTGCCCCCGATGACCGTCCATGGCTGGACCGTGCGGAACGCTGGCTGAAGGAAGGGGTGTTTTACGCGGAATCTCTGCGGAACGGGCGGCTGCGTTTTTCCACTGTCCTGCCCGCTTGGCTGGGGCTGGACACGCTGGAATTGCTCCAGCGGGCGGATCGGCGGCATCCGTCTTCCGGGAAGGTGAAGATTGCGCGCGGAGACGTTTATTTCCGGATGTGGAAAGCCTTTCTTTTTTCCTGGAAGGAGGCTCTGTAGCTTATGCGGCGCTTTTTGCGGCTGATGAAGCCGGTGCAGTTTGCGGGGAAGCCGAGGCCGGCGCGGGCTTGTTCCCGGGGGCTTCCTCCTTTTTCCGCTTATCCGCGGATGTTTCCGCTGTGCCGCCGCTTTCCGGTTTTGGGGCGGGCGGCGGCTTGGGCGCCAGCAGGTCTTCCCATTGGTGGAGTTTGAATCCTTTCCCCATGCCGCCTATTTCGTTGAGAAGTTCCCGGCATCTGTCCGTAAGTTTTTCATAGTCGGGTGGGCCGGCCTCAGGCTCTGCGGAACCGGGGAAAATCAGGTAACTTACCTTCAGGTCGGAGACGGGGCGGCTGTAAGGGCCCGCCTTGGGGTTGATTTCACGGCTCAGGCGCAGGGACCCCTCCCCAGTTTTGTAGCGCGGCCCGGCGTCTCCCACCAGGGCCGGGTACAACTTGTCTCCCACGATGACGACGGCATAGTCCCCGAACTGCGGGGAGAAGGGAGAGGACTGGTTGACGACTCCCAGCGGTACCACGATGAACGGATCGTATTCCGAGATCAGGAAGCTGTACCGCTTCAGTTCCTCAATGACCCGTTCCGCATGGTCTATTTTGCGGCGCAGAGCCGTTTTTTCCGCGGCGGGGGCTTTTTCCAGCGTCTTCTTGTAGGAGGCCAGCCTCTGCTGCCAGGGGTTGAGCAGGGGATTGGGCTTGTCTGTGCGCTTTTTCCAGCGGTAGGAAGTGCTGGGCTGATAGAAGGAGCTTTTCAGGATTTTATCCGGCATGGCGGCCAGCCGGTCCCCGTCCGAGCCGTCGGAAACAACATCCATTTCACTTTGCAGCCAGAGAAGCTTCCTTCCCGTGTCCGGATAGGCGGTTTCCAGAATCGTCTCCGTATCGTAATAATTATGGCGGTCCAGAAGTTTGAGCAGGGAGGCCAGGTTTTTACGGATTTCCGTCTGTTTGCGGACGTAAACCTGCCCGTAGTAAGGGGAGACGCGCGCATGCCTGAACAGGGTGGACAGGCCGGGAAGCATGGGTTCCAGTTTCGGATTGAGCTTCAGCATATCTTCCTTTTTCGTCAATGCTTTGGGCTGTTTGACGTTCAGGGAAAGGGTCATCTGGTAATTGCTTTTGGTTTCCCTGTCCCTGGAGGCCAGGGTGCCGGGTTGGAAATTAACCTGCGTTTTCAGGTTCAGGCCGCGGGCCAGTTCATAAATATGGGTCATGGCCCCTTCCGCGGGCCTTGTGGGAAGCACGGGAGGAAATGGGGGGTACTGCACCGGGGGAAGGGCGATTGTGCGCTCCGGCGTCCATGGAGTGTACAGCCGTTCATCCCCGGGTTCCTTTCCGGAGGCAGATGGCGCAGCGGTTATTGGCTGTTCTTCCTGCCCGGGCTGTTCCGCGGGGGGGGATTCCTGGGGCGGACAGGTTCCGGAATCCGGCGGCGCCTGTTCCGGCTCCCCTTTCAGGGCGCGTATGATCTGGGCGGGGTACGGCGTGAACAGGGAGGCTGCCATGGCTGCCAGGCAGAGGCAGACTGCGAGCTTGAACCAGGTGAGGCGGGGTATTCCGCGGCGGTGCGCTTTCATGATGCTGAAGAAGGAGAATCATTGGATGCCGGCAGGACTTTCCGGGGACGCCTGCCCATGAAAAGGCGTATCAGCCCCAGCGGGGCGGCAGCCAGCAGCATGGCGGCCAGCCGTATTTTCATGCCGGGAAAGACCCGGGCTCGTCCGCGGGCCAGGGCGCGGAGGCTGTCTTTCACGACGGTTTCAACGGACGTGTCAAAAGCATTGCGCCCCGGCATCATGTTTCCGGTGAAGCCGGGGCGGCGCGCCGCTTTCCCGAAGCCTGTGGAAACCGGGCCGGGGCAGACGGCCATCACGCGGATGCCGTGTTCGCGCAGTTCCAGCCGCAGCGCTTCCGACAGGCTGGAAACATAAGCCTTGGTGGCCGCATAAACGGCAAAATCCGGAATGGGCAGGAGGGCTCCCAGGGAACTGAGGTTGATGATATCCCCTCCGTTCCTCTTCATGACGGGGATCAGCGCATGGCACAGGCGGGTGAGGCTTTCCACGTTCAGGCGCAGCAAGGAACGTATTTTTTCCCAGCGGCCGTCCGCAAAATCTCCGTAATCACCGGCTCCGGCGTTGTTAATCAGAAGGGTTCTTCCCGGAGGAAGGCTGTCCAGGCGTGAAATGAGCGTATTCAGGGAGGTTTCGTCCGCCAGGTCGCAGGGAAGGACGGAGGCGTGAAGGCCGGGATGGCGTTTTTCCAGGGCGGCGGCAAGCTGGCGCAGGGCTGCTTCATTCCGGGCGATGAGCACCAGTTCCGCCGTATGGGGGGCCAGCGTTCCGGCAAACGCTTCCCCGAAGCCGGATGATGCGCCCGTAATGATAATCCTGTCGTATTGGAGGCGTGCGGTGTACATGGCGGGTTGGAGCAGCCCGTATCATGGTCAATCCGGTGCGGAACCGCAATGAAAAAGGGGGAAGGAGGACGCAAAAAGCCGGCCTCCCTTTTTTAGGCCGGGGCCAGGCGCAGAGGTCTTCAGGTGCATGGAACCGGGGCCGGTCTGTTCCGCACTTCCGGGAGGACGGCCGCTCCAATAAAAAACCGCCTGCCGGATGAACGGGAGGCGGTTTGATGGAAGAGGGATGTTTCTTAGGCCTGGGCAGCTTCTTCCTGCACCTGCACTACGCGGAAGGGCACGCGGGAGGCGAGCTCGCCGTCAACCGTCAGGTCGATGGAGTAGTTGCCCGGTTTTTCAAAACGCAGGCCTTGGAAGTTCATGATCAGGTTGCGGGTGAAGAAGGAAGCCCCTTCCGGGAAAGCGGGAACCGGGAAATTGATCTTGATGGGCATACGTTCCTTGTCCAGCGGCGTGCCGTCGGCATCAACGATGCTCAGGCCCAGTTCGTGCGTGCCTTCGTCTTCAGGAGTGAGGCAGATGCGCAGGGCAACGGCGCAGACGGGATGCACGACTGGGAACTGGCGGGCAACCAGGGAGTCAAAACCGCCCTGGATGCAGAGCTTGCCCTGGTAGTCGGCGGCGAAGTCACAAAGAGTAGAAACTAAAATATCCATGTTGTGATAATGTTGATGTATTTGGCTAGCTTTCACGCGGAAAGCATGAACATTGGACAGAACTATACTTCCTACGGACCTATTGCAAGATAAAGCTGTAGAAAATATTGTCATTTCTCCGTGAAATTCCGGTTGCGCTTGAGATGGGGCGGGAATCCCTGTACTACTGGTTCCGGCAACGCGTTTCCAGGCATGATCCAATGGTTTTTTGACATTCCTTCCAAGCTGATTCACTGGAGGCTGAATCTGGTCAGGACGCTGGGCGCCTACGTGCCGTGGCTGCGCCGTGACGACGGCTCCATGAAGGTTCATGCCGGAACGCTGGTGGACTTGTTCGCCACTATTTTAAGCGGACGCCGCCATTTGAGCGCCCGTGATGCGGACGCCGCTCTGGATATTCTGCGCTATACTTTCCCGGAAGTGGAGCACCGCTGGCTTTCCAACCGTTTTGAGCGGTCCATGAGGGCCAGCCTGACAGTTGCGGATGTCCTGGCCTCCGCAGCTTCCGGCAGGGATGAGACGGAACGCATGGCGATAGCTCTGGAAGTGCTCTCCCTGCTGATCAATACGGGAGATGCCCGCATGACAGGGGATCTGTTTGACCAGGTGACGTACGGTCTGGAACTGCCGGGCACGGCAAACCACCTGAGGCAGCTGCTGATGACACCGGACGTGGAGGCCCAGGAACCGGCGTACAGCGTCGGTTTTTCCTCCGGCATCGGTGCGGAGGTATCCCTCCCGGAGCAGGATAAGGGCATTTCCTTCCGCCTGATCCGGTGTTCCCGTTTGGTGCTGGTGGTGAATGACGGCACCCGCCCCATTGTGGTGCGCGGGCGTCATTTGCAGCCCGGCGGGGTGATGCCATTGACCAACGGGCAGGTGGTGCTTCTGCCGTCCGGTCCGCTGAGTTTTGAAGACTTCGCGTTTTTTCTGGATTGCAAGCGTTCAGGCAAGCAGGATGTATGCTATATTTCCCTGGACGGAGGCTCCCTGCAAATCAGCCGGGTGCGTTCCCGCGCCAGCGAGGTGCGCGTGAACATGGGGCTGGCGTGCGAGGTGGAGGTGCTGAGGCCGGAAGTGGAATTCGCGGTTGACGGGAAACGGCTGTACCCCGGTGAAAGCGTGCGCATGGCCTATTACTCATCCTTCACGCTGGACGGGGAAGGGCCTTTCTCCATGGGGGAGGTGCAGAATTCCATGTCGGACATCGGGCGCCGTTTCCGCCTGGATCCCGGAAACCGCAAGCTGCGGGTGACCAACCTGCCGGAAAAGGCGCGCAAGGGAGACATGCTGCTGACTCCCGGGCTGGCCCCCGGAGCGGTGCTGGAGGTTTCTTTTTCCAGCGCCACCAATTCCGGCTGGCTGGAAGTGGTGGAGGCCTCCATGCCTCTGCTGCTCAATGGGCGGCCTGTTCGGGGAAGGGTTTCCCTGAGGGATGGGGACGTGGTGCACCTGAATGCCTACCACGCGCTGCGCTGCCGTTTTTCCGCCGGGGTGCTGGATGAAGAATACCATGCGATCAGAACCCTCAGCGTGGAAGGGGTGACCAAGGAATTCCTGCGCTCCGGACGCGTGCTGGACAATATTGACCTGGCCGTGAAACGCGGGGAAATGGTGTGCATCCTGGGGCCCAGCGGGTCCGGGAAAAGCACGCTGCTCTCCATGTTGGCCGGCCAGTTGCCGCCCACCCGGGGCTGCATCCGTTACAACAACCAGCTTCTGTACAGCGCCCCGGATCTTATCCGGCCCTACATCGCCTTCATTCCCCGGGAAGATATTCTGGATGCGGCCATGAGCGTTTCCGAGCACATCTCTCAGGCCACCATGATACGCCGTCCGCGGCTGAACCGGTCGGAACGCGTCAGGCGCGTGAACGCTATTTTGAAATTCCTGGGCCTGACGCACATCGCCTCCCGCCGCGTGGGTGAGATGAACGCCCGCACCATTTCCGACGGGGAGCGCACTCGCCTGAACCTGGGGCTTGACCTGGCAGGCATTGCGGATGTTTTCCTGCTGGACGAACCTATCAGCGGCCTGTCCACGTCAGATGCCAAGCTAGTCATGCAGACCATGCAGAACATGAGCCGCGACAAAATGGTAATCGCCACCATGCACCGGCCCAGCACGGCTATTCTGAACCAGTTCCACAAAGTGCTGGTGCTGGACCACGGCGGCCAGATGGCTTACTGGGGGGACGTGCCGGGCATGATGCGGTATTTCCGGAAGGCGGCTGCGGACATGGCCATTGACGTCTCCGAGGAGGCGCGGACGGCCGGAGGCGCGGACTACGTATTTGAGGTGCTGGAAGCCCCCCTCTCCTGGCACGACCGCCGCAGGCGGCAGCACCCCCGCTTGTGGCAGGAGCGCTTTGAAGGCTACCGGTTCCGCAACGTGATGGGGCATCATCATGAAGGGGGCGCCCCCAGAACGCTGTATGAAGGCACGCTGGAATTTCCCCCCGCCCCCAGGCGCAGCGTCATACAGCTCTGGCGGCTTTTCCGCATCTGGGCCGTGCGCACCTTCCTGGGGCGCGTGCGGAGCCGTATGGGGCTGTACACCATGCTGCTGGAAGGGCCGGTGCTGGCCCTGCTGATTTCCATGACCCTGCGCGCCTCTTCCAGCCCGGAATATACGTTTGCCACGGCCCTCCACATCCCTTCCTACCTGTTCCTGGCGACCATTGTGGCCATGTTCTTCGGCCTGACCGGGGCGGCCAGCGAAGTGCTCAAGGACCGTGCCCTGCTCAAGAGGGAGAGCAATGCCAAGGTATTTGTGACCGGTTATGTGCTGGCAAAGGCGCTGGTGTTGACGGGGCTTTCCGCCGTGCAGTCCGCCCTGTTTCTTTGGGTGGGGAACTCCATTCTGGAAATCCATGAAATGTTCCTGATTTACCTGGGGACGATGACCCTGACGGCCTTTGTCGGCGTGAGCCTGTCCCTGCTGGTTTCCGTCTTCGCCAGGACGGAGAGGGCGGCGCTTAACATGGTGCCTCTGCTTCTGATTCCCCAGATATTGATGGCCGGAGCCATTGTCCGCTTTGATGAAATGAACCAGTTCATCCCATGGTCCGCCCACCGTACGGATGAACACGGGCGTCTTAAGCCGGGGCGTGTGCCGCTGGTGGCGGAATTCTGCCCTTTGCGCTACTCTTTTGAAACGATGGTGGTGGACCAGGCGTCCAAAAATGTATGGGAGAGGGAGCGTGAAACCATCCAGGAGAAAGTGGACGACCTGAAGGAACGCCCTCATCTGGACGACAGGGAATTTGAAGAATTCAAGCTGCTCAAGATGGCGCTGCTCCACATTGCCGCTATTGGAGCGGAGGGGCCGGAACAGGCCAAAGCCGCCGTCCGGCAGGTGAGGAGGGCCGCCCTTGGCGGTTCGGAAAAAAGCTACAGGCGGACTATTGCGGAATTGGAACTCCTGGGCAAGGACCGTCCGTCCGTCAAATCCTTCTATGTCAATGACCGCGTTGTGATGCTGGATGAATCTGCCGAAATCCAGCGTGTCAGCCGTGATGCCCTGGACAGGCCGGAAATTTTTCTGGCCCGCCGCCAGCCTCTGCTCTGGGGAGGCTCCGGCCTGTCCCCGGGGGATTCCGGATACAGCGCTGATGACGGAACGGTTCCCACCCCATGGAAGGATTCCCTGTTCCTGTTCCTGATGGGGGCTGCCCCCCTGCTGGTCACGGGCCGCGTCCTCAAGCGCAGGCTGGAAAAGGCCGGATGACGTTTGCGGCCTGCGGGGATTGGCGTCTGGATTTTCCGCCGCAAAGCGGAAAATCCGGCGTGCGCGTCCGGGGAATGGCAGCGGGCCGTAAGCCCCGGTGCATCCCGCAAAAAAACGGAAGGCCCCTCCAAATATTCTTTTATTTATGTGTTGACGCGCCGGACGGAATCACTATCCTTGAAGAAAATCTTTTTCTTTATGTTTTCCCGATTGACGAACAGGTGCGTATTATCTTCCCTTTCCGCGGCAGCTTTGTCCCTTGGACTCTTTTCCTGCGGAGGCAGCGGCAGCAGCGGTGACGGGGAAAGCCTTCCTTCCGGCACCATGCTGGACTTGAGCGCTTCTCTTTCCACGGAAGATGGGCTAGGGCCGTGGAATATTATCGTCAAATTGACGGGCAATGGTTCGGACCTTCCCCAGGTAAGCATTAACGCGGCAAGCAGCAATGAAAGCGCTCCTATGAACATTGCTTCCGTAGTGTACCGCAGGACGGGATCATCCGCTATTCTGAGGGGGAACTTCACGATTACTTCCGGGCAGTGGACGGCTCCGGGCCCGATTGTCGTGACAAACAGGGACAAGGCCTTTATAGATGCTAATATTTCCTTCAACACCTCCAATGAACGTGAGAGCTGCGGCGGGACGTTCACCGGTTCCATCACTTACCAGGTTCCCGTTCAGAATGATGAAGGCGGATTTGAAGCGCAGGACTGGACCGCTACGGAAGGAACGGTGAGTTACACGGTATCCTGAGTTCTGATCATTTATGACGGGGCTTTGCTGCCGTGAAATGGAGGCAGGCCTGTTTGAAATTATGGTCGGAAGGGCAAAGAAATGTCTTTGGGGCATCTGGCTGTGCTCGGGGCTGGCTCTTTGTGTCTGGAATGCGGAATCGGCCGGCGGGGGGACTGGTATGGCGGCATCGGAAGATGCCTGCTTTATCAAGACTTTCCGCGCCAAGATTGTCCCGGAGAGGCTGCGTTCCTTTGTCATGCCGGCGGATGGAATTGTCAGCAACTGGATTCCCGCGGACGGGCGCGTTCAGAAGGATACTATTATTGCAACAGTCAATGAAGATGAAATTGAACTGGAGCGCAAGGAGCTGGAAGTAAAAATTCTGAAGGACCGCATCGCCAAAGAGGAAGAGTTGTCAAAGCTGGAAAAACAGCTTGAAGAGATAGAGTTTTACTCTTCCCTGACGAGGGAGGAACGGCAATATGCCAGCAAGCAGGCGGAAGGCGGGGAAAGGGCCATCCGGGCATTGAAAGACAAGATTGAGCTTTCTAAAAAGGAGTTGTCCCTGGTGGAAGACAAGCCGCGTCTGGATTTTCGCAAGAAAGAGGAAAAATATATCCTCAGAATGCCTTTTGACGGGAAACTGCAGTACCAGTTTTCCATTCCGCCGGATAACAGCGTAGCCCTGTACATGGATGCCGCGTCCCCGATTGCGACCGTGTGCGATGACTCCTCTTATTATCTGACCATTTCCATTTCGGACCCTGATTTGACGAATCTGCCGCCGGAATCCCTTTCCCTGTCCGTCCCTCTGGGCGACGGTTCCGCCCTGAAGGGGGTTTTTGCCTTCAAGCGGGTGGAGAAGAATGTTTCCGGCGGCGGGGAATTGCTGGCGTATTTTTTCCGTCTGCCCCGTCAGGAGCATGCACGCGCCCATTCGATGCTGGGTTCCAACTGCACGGCCCGTCTTTATTACATGCCGCAGGGAGAAGTGTTTCATCTCAACAAGGTGAGGCTGGCTTCCCTGCCGGAAGGGAAAAAATGTTCGTCCTGGCAGGAACTTCTTGAAAAAGTGCATCCGGACCTGGAGCTGGTGGTGAATGGAGAAACGGAATTGATTGTTCGAAAAAAATGAAATTGCTGTGCGAATCAGTCTGTTTCAGTTATTCAGGCAAGCAGTGGATTTTTGAAGATTATAACAGGGTATTCACTTCCGGAATCACCATTTTGAAAGGGTATTCCGGATGCGGGAAAACGACTCTGTTGAAAATTCTGGCGGGGTATCTGAAGCCGCAGAGCGGGCGCGTGGTTACTCCCCGCCGGAAGGTCCCGGCGGATTCCCTCTACCGGCGCAAGGAGGTGAGCTACATGTTCCAGGGGCTTAATCTCCTTCCCCTGGCTACGGTGGAGAGAAACCTTCAATTGTGCGCGGAAATGGCCATGCTGCCTAAAAAGCAGTGGACGCGGAGGGCGGATGATTTGATTACCCGCCTGGGCCTGGAATCTCTGAGGCATAAAAAGGCGGGGAGCTTGTCCGGCGGCCAGGCCCAGCGGGCGGCTCTTGCCCGCACGATGATGAAGGATTCCGATGTGCTGCTGCTGGACGAACCTACTTCCGGCTTGGATGACGGCAATACGGAAATCATTAAAAATTTGATCAGGGAGTACCCTGCTGACAAAATTTGCATTTTGAGCACGCATGATTCCCGGCTGTTTGACCTGACTCATGAAATCATGGATTTTAACCTGTCTGTATCTCTTTAAAGATACTCTCCACCGTTGGAAGGAACGCCCGGCCAGCCCCCTTTCACGGATTCTGGTGGCCTTCTTCCTTTCCCTGTGCGCGCTCTCTTTTCTCGCCAATTATGTCCTCTCCGCCAAAATGCTGCATGATGAAATCAGGAAGAACGGGGCGGACCTGATTATTGTTTTTGATACCGTGCGCGACGGTGAGCCTTCCAAGAAAAATTTGCTGCAGCATGAACTGCCTTCCCTGTATGGCTGCGACGTCCTGGTGCTGAATGATGCCCGTGCGGGCGTGGCGCGCGTGGGCAAGACAGTATTCCCCATCCTGGAATACAACATGGAGTCCTGTTCCTTTCTTTCCGCGCTTGGGTTGGAGGACGTGGCTACCGTCCTCCTGTACAATCCCTCCCGGAGCCCGTTGCAGGCGGGGCCTTGTACGGTTACCATAGCGGATTTTGATTTTTCCCTGAATGCCTCCCCTCTGCCGGAGGGGCATTTGCTGGGCAGGCTGTATCCTTCCGGAGTCATTTTGGCCCCGGAAGGAACCTTCAGTTCCGGACAGGAGGTTCCCGTGGAAAATTGCCGCTACATCATCCGGGTGCATGAAATGACGGCGGCCCGCATTCGGGACATAGAAGAAGTGCTGAACAACATGGTGCGTTATGACGGCAGCATGACCATGGTTCAGACTCACGTAGGGCTGCTTGACAGGCTGGAAGTGCTGATGGGCAACCAGACGGAGTGCAGGACGGGATTTTCCCTCGGTATCGCGGTGATCGTCGGCATTCTGCTTACAGCCTTGGCATCCATGGAATTCCGTCAGAATGAATATGTCTATACGCTGATGAAGAGCTTCGGGGTGCGTCCTGTACTGCTGATTATGGCGTTTATCGTGGAAAACGCATTTCTGATTGGCGTTTCCTTTGCGGGAGCCGTCTGGGCGTTTATGAAAACCCAGAGAATCGTTTTGGGGGAATTTTTTAAGCTGGGAAACTCCGTCCTGACTTATGCCGATATACGGCAGGATTTGTGGCTGCTGGGAATTTCCCTGGCGGGATGTGTTCTGCTTTCCTCCATTCCGGTTGCCTTTTCCGCCTGCCGCCCCATAGGGAAAGTGCTCAAGTAAGTGATGGAGCTTCGGGGGCTGCTCCCGGTTTTGTCTGCGTTCCGGCATGTCCGCCTTTGCCGGCGGTCTGGGAGGGAAAGTCCGTCTCTGTTCCGGCAGGAGAGATCAGGGTAAAAAAATCCCTTCCCGCCATGGGAGCAGGAAGGGAGGTATGAAGAAAGGGCTTATTGATCAAGAGCTGGAGGATACTCTGAAATCCCTGATGACCGCCTGGCAGTTATCCTGCTGGGTTTCTGTTTCAGTATATTCGGCGTCTCTGACGCTGCAGGTGGCAGAACCGATGCCTTTGGAGATATTCTGGGGATTATACAGGACGACGAGGGCATCCAGATTGTTGGTTGTTTCCCCGTCATTGGACGACCAGTAGAAGCCTATCTGTTCCGCAGAGTCGGAGGAAGGCTTGTAGTTGACGACATGAAGGGATGCCGTTGAGGCGGCCGGGCTGGTTCCGGTGTAAATGGTGGCGGTGCTTTCTGAGGCGATGATGAAGGAGAAGACGTAAGGCTTGCCGTCCTGAAGCGTAATGTCCAACGTGCGCTGAAGGCCGGTGGGAAGATAGGCCTGTTCGCTGGAACTGGATCCGCCGCAGCCGGAGAGGATCCCAAGCCCGAGAGTAATTAAAGCGGGAATGTAAAGGCGGGAATTCATGATTTGATGGATAAAGGAAAGAATTTATTTATGACTGGGATATAATGTTGACGCTGATGGTGATGCCGTCGATGGGGATGGGCGTCCTGTCTTGCGCTTGCATGTAGGAAATGCTGGCGCCGCCTTCCCCGGAAGAAGCATGGGTGGCGTTCTCAAAAGTTAACTGGGGAATCCTGATGGTGCTCATGAGGGTGTTGGGTTCCGAGGATGAACCGCTGTTTCTGTTGTAGGACAGGATCAGCTCCGCGGTGTTTTTCCCGGTTTTGGTGTAGGAATAAATGCCTGCCCCGTTCCACATGTTCATGTCTTCCCCTTGCGTCTGGATGATGAACGCCCCGTTGTCACCGGTGGTCATGTCAAAAATGGCAGGAAGCGTTATGGCGGCATCCGTAATGCCTGTTACCTGCATGTTTAACACTTTGCTGCCGATGGTGGAGGGCGCCAGGCCTTCGGCATCGGAACTGCTTCCGCCGCATTGGGCCAGCGTAAGAATGCCGAGGGAGCAGCAGGCCGCGGACAAAGAGGTAAAAAAAGGACGCATCATAAAAGGATAATAATTTTCCGATAAACTATGATATCACACATTGATTTGTCAAGATAGGAATCAGGAGGGAGGTATTTTTTACACGGGGAAAGGAAAAACCGAATTCCCTGCGCTCCAGGACTTCTTTTTTCCTTCTTTCTCCGCCTGCCGTGTTGATGCTTGACTTTTCAGGGGCAGAAGCTATGTAACAAGGGGCCTGTATGTTCCCGTTTCCTCCTGTTGTCCGTTCTTTCCTGTTTTCCCTGTTTGAAAGGGCATGGCTGAGGACTGCGTTGTGCTTCTGCCTCTGTGCGACGGTATGCGCCTCCTGCTCCGTGGACAGGCACATGGAAAAAAAGGCGGGGGAATTGATGGCCAGGATGGATGCCGTTCCCGATTGGCGGCAGCTGCCGCGGAAGGAAATTTCATGGCACCAGGCCCTGGCGATGATGATGGAGCGGAACATCGACTTGAAAAAATCGGAGCAGTCCCTCAAGACGACGAAACGTTCCGTCATCAATGTTTTTACCCAGATAATCCCCGGCGTCAATCTGGATTGGATGCTGACCAAGGAATTGAGCGACCTGGCCAAGGTGACGGCCAGCGATGTGGAATACAACACGAACATCCTGTTCAACATGCCGTCCCTCACCCAGATCCCGTTCGATTATTATTCCGCCAAGGCGGCTGTTTATACGGCGGAAAAGACGCTGGAGATGAAAAAAAGGGAGCTGGTGGCCAGATTGTACCAGCAGGTGCTTTCCTACCGGAATGCGCAGATCAGCTACAATAACCAGCTGAGCTCCCTGCCTTATGACGATGATGGCGTCCAGAAAAAGAAGCTGGACCTGGAACGGGAACGGAATTTGAATGAGATTTCCCAGGGTTTTGCCGTGCTGCTGGGGAATATGGACGCCCGGTGGCTGGTGAAACCTGAAACGATGCCCAGGCTGGACTGGGGCAGGTACAGGGCGGCGTCCCGCCAGTTGGATCTGCTGGTGGTGACGATGGTGGCCATGGAGCTGGAAGCTTCCCGCCTCCAGGTGTTGAATGCCAAATTGAAGTTCTTCCCGTCCGTGGATATTAATTTTTACAGCCCAACCCTGTTTTCCAGCACGGGCGGGACGTACGGCGGTTTTTTTGCGGGAGCGGGCGATATGAAGGTGAACATGAGCCTGCGGGAAGAGCTGGATACGCGCCTGACATCCTGGTTCCAGTATAAGTCGGCCAAAGAAAGCCACGAACTGCTGCAGCGCGAAGTGGTGATGGAACTGCAGCGGCGGCGCATCAAGATAGCCGCGTTGCTGGAGAGCCGCAGGAGGTTTGAGCTCTGGCAGGGGGTGCTGATGAAGGAAATTGCGTTCAAGGAGTCCAGATTATCCGTTTCCGGAGATGAATATCTGGAACAGAGGAAGGATATCAGGAAAATGTATGCTGACCTGGATAATGAGGCTTCCAAGAATGCGGAGGTGGAAGCGGCCCTCATCATGGAATATGGCTGGCTGAAATAAGGCGGGGGAGGATGAACAGGCCCTGTGTGACTGCGGGGGCTTCCTTTCTTGATGCTTTCAAGGGCTTGTGCTATGTTCCGGATATGCAAAAAGTTCGGCAGCCCGCGGGTATGGCATTGATGATTCTGGCTTTTCCGGCCGCCATTTACGGGGCGTTTCCGTGGGGAATTGCCCTGGGGGCCTTTTTGTTCCTGCTGGGGGTGGTTGTGGCGGCCAGCCGTTTTTCCGCCATAGTCTGGTCATGGTGCCTGTTTTCCCTGGGGATGTATCTGGCGGCTCCTTTTATCTGGATGTGGAATCCGGACTATTTTTTCAGCCGTTCGTTTGACATTCTGTTGATAAGCGGCTGCCTGGTGGGCAGCCTGGTTTTGCTTGCAATCCGGTTTGCGGTTATTCCCGTGCTGTGGCCCAGGATTTTCCGCCACTTCGTGGAAGGAAGCCCCACGCTGGAGGATCTGGCGCCCGAAAAGGGAAAGACGGTGGCTGAACTGCGGGGCGGCATAGAACGCAGGCAGGTGAATTTCCTGTTCGGGCATGCGGACCGGGAACTGGTGGAAAAATGGGGGAAAATAGCCCAGGGAATAGCGGCTCTTTCCAGAAGCCGCAAACGGCTGGCAATATGGGCTGCGGGTATTTTCCTGGCTTGGCCCGCAGCCGTGTTTTTCCTTTCCGGGGGGATGGGCGGCGCGCTGGACCGGGATATTGACCGCATGTGGGGAACCCGCCCGTTCCGGGACGGCATGGTGGTTTCCAGCCCTGCGGCGATGAATGCGGCGCGGCGCGTTTTCAGGGATGCCCGGGCGCTGCGTGGCCTGACGATGGAGCAGGCGCGCGCGTGGCTGAGGACGGACCGCAGGAGTGCGGCATTCAAATTGGGCAAGCCCCGTTATGATTTTGAAAAGGATGAAACCGTGCTGGTGCTTTCAGATGGGAGGGATTCCATCCGCCTGGTGGCGGTTTTCAATGATGCGGGTCAGATTACCCATTCCTGGCCTGAGGAGTATATGACTTTGATGGTCAGGGATCTGGAGAAAAATTGAATGCCGGGGCCGGAAGGGGGCATTGCCCGGCAGGGCATCCGGTGATTGCGGAAGGCCCTGCGGTCTTCCGCTACAGCGTGCGCTTTTGCGGAGGCGTCAGGTTCAGCCTGCCTTCACTGATATGGATGCCCATGCCGCTTTCTTCAATCATGTGGATAAGCGGCAGGTAGGCCTGGAGCAGGTTTTCAAACGCGGGCAGGAGAAAAATCATGTAACCCTGGGGAACGGAAAGGCTGCCGATGGTGCCCCCCACGTGGATTCCTCCCGGCAGCGTTTCGTCATTGTAGAATTCGAAGCGGGTCTGCACCGCCATGTAATTGTGCGGGTCCAGGGATTGGAAGGGCGTCAGGAACAGGGAAATCGTCTGGCGGGAGTCGATGCCCGTATAGCGTTCGATGATGATTTCCATGTATCCTTCCCCGATGGTTCCGTCCGGCCGTTCCTTGCCGCCGTGCAGACGGATGCCGGCCGCCGGGTTGGTGGCGAAGATGGCCAGGGCGCCGTGCTGCTGGGGATGGATGGAGGAAGCCAGGTAGCGGTTGATGTCTTCTTCCGAGAACGAGACGGAGGCGTCCCTGTTGATGGCCTGTTTCAGGATTCTGGGGATATCCGGGGCGTTTTCCCTTTGGCGGAAGCCGGGCAGGTCGTCCGTTTTCTGCGGGCACCAGGAGGAGTAAACCAGCCAGGCAATAGCGGCCAGAATGGCTATGGTCAGCAGGAAGATGAGATTGCCTATCAGGGAGAAAGGCGTTTTTTCACGGACGGGTTTTTCCCGGGAGCCCTGATCTTCCGGATCGTAGAAATGCTCCACGATGTTTTCATGTTCCGGCAGGTCGCGCAGGGATTCCCTGCCGGCGGTGCCGTTCCGGGGGGCGCCTTCATTGTCGGAGCTGGGTGCCATGGTGCGGAGGAGGGGGAGGTTACGGAAGTCTGGGGAATTTGGAAAAATCCGGAGCGCGTTTTTCAACGAAGGCGTTTTTGCCTTCCTTCGCTTCCTCGCTCATATAATAGAGCAGGGTGGCGTTGCCGGCCAGGTCCAGCAGGCCCATCTGCCCGTCGCAGTCGGCGTTCAGGGATGCCTTCAGGCAGCGCAGGGCCAGAGGGCTGTGGCGGAGCATCTGGCGGCACCAGGAGAGCGTTTCCTCCTCCAGGTCCTCCAGGGGAACCACGGTGTTGACCAGGCCCATGTCCAGCGCCTGCCGGGCATCGTACTGCCTGCACAGGTACCAGATTTCCCGCGCTTTTTTCTGGCCCACGATGCGCGCCAGGTAGGAGGAGCCGAGGCCTCCGTCAAAAGAGCCCACTTTGGGCCCTGTCTGTCCGAATTTGGCGTTGTCCGCGGCAATGGTGAGGTCGCAGACGACGTGGAGGACGTGACCTCCGCCGATGGCGTATCCGGCCACCATGGCGACGACGGGCTTGGGCATGGTGCGGATGGTGCGCTGCACGTCCAGAATGTTCAGGCGCGGCACGCCGTCTTCACCGATGTAGCCGGCATTTCCGCGCACTTTCTGGTCGCCTCCGGAGCAGAAAGCGTCCGGGCCTTCTCCGGTCAGGATGACCACGCCCACCCTGGGGTCTTCATGGGCGGCGTTCAGGGCGTTGAGCATTTCATGCACGGTCAGGGGACGGAACGCATTGCGGACGTGGGGGCGGTTGATCGTGATTTTTGCGATGCTGCCGTTGTCCGTTGTTTCATACTTGATGTCCGTGTATTCCCTGGCGGTGGTCCATTGTGCGCTCATACGGATTACTTTAATAAGGCGCCCGGCAATGGGAAGCCTAAAATGCGCCGCCTTCCGGGTATGTCCGGAACCTGCGGGGGATGGGGCGGTGCTGCGGCCGCAGGCGTTTTCCCCGTTGTTTCCGGTGTTTTTCCGGCAGGCTCCCCGGTGGCCGGCAGCTGGCGGCTTTTGTCATTTACGGCCTGCGCTTCTGTGCTACATTGGGAACGGTATGATACATGACCTACTGGTGAGCGGCGTGACGGTGTTTCCCGGGAGAGAGCATTTTGAGTTTGTTCCGGGAATCAATGTGGTGGTGGGAGGCAATGATTCCGGCAAAAGCCATTTGCTGAAATTATGCTATACCGTGGCCAAGTGGAGCGCTGACGGGGGGAGAAAATCCCTGCCGGAAAAATGGGCGGAGGAGCAGCGGCTCAGAAAAGACCTGATGCGGGTGTTCGCGTCCCGCGGGCTGGCCGGGCTGACGGCCCGGAACCGGGGAAACGCCCATGCGCGCGTGGAGGCCTCCATGGAGGGGGACGGCGTGCCGGAGGGCATGGGGAACCTGGTGTTTGATTTCCAGGCGGGGCATGAAGAGGAGGGGCTGAGCATCCGGGAAATGCCCCGGCGTTTTCTGAACGTGCCGGTGGTGTTCCTGGCGGCGCGGGAGGTGCTGACCATTTATCCGAGTTTTGTGCAGGTGGGAAGCAGATTCCCCGAATTTCTGGACGGCGGCAGTTGGGACCTCTGCCGTTATCTGGATATGGAGGCGGAAGCGGAGCCCATCAGTACGGATGCCGGGCGCGTGGTTGCCAGGCTGGAAAAAATCATCGGGGGGAAGGTGGTGAAGCGTGACGGGCGGTTCTTTTTGCAGCGTCCCGGACAGCAGCCGATAGAAATGAGCCTGGTGGCGGAAGGATTCAAAAGGCTGGGAACGCTGAGCTACCTGATCCGGAACGGTTCCGTGAAAAAAGGTTCCGTCCTGTTTTGGGATGAACCGGAAATGAATCTGAACGCCTCCCACCTGCCCGTGCTGGTGAAAACCCTGACGGGGCTTGCCAAGACGGGGGTGCAGGTTATTTTGTCCTCCCACAGCCTGTTCCTGCTGCGGGAGCTGATGATTCAGCTTTCCGAACCCCGCAATGCCATGGTGCAGAGAAAGTTTTTCGGGATGAGCGTGCCGCGGGGGGAACGTTCCGGGGTAAGGGTGTCCTGGGGGGAATCCCTGGAGGACGTGGGGCCTATCGAGTCTCTTGAAGCGGAAATCGAACAGGCGGACAGGTATTTGAAGCTGAGTTATGAGTCATAAGCCGTCAAAAGCTTATTACGTGGAGGGCGTCCACCGTTTCTGGATCGATGAAGGCTACGTGGTGTGCCGCATTGAATGTTCGGATTATTATGCCCGGCAGGCGCAGAATTTCTGCGGGGGATGCAAGGAAATGGATTTTCTGCTGTATCATCCGGAACGCCGGGATCTGTGGCTGGTGGAAGTGAAGGATTACCGTTTTGACGCCCGGCCCAAGGTGGGGGAACTGGTCTGCGCCCTGAGCCGCAAGGTCCGGGATACGATGTTCCTCCTCCGGGCCGCTTCCGTGGCCGCTCCGGACGAGGAGCCGGCGGAGGGCATTTCCCTGAGGGATTTTTCCATTCAGGCCTCGGGGGCGGAAACGCTTCATCTGGCCTTTTTGCTGGAAATGGGTATGGGCGGCGTCTGGACGGACGGCGGCCTGCTGGCGAATGTCAAGAACCTGCTGGTGGGGTCCATGCGTTTTCTGGATGCGGAACTGGTTTGCGCGCCCATTACCTATCCCCGCCGCATCGGCCCCTGGCGCGTGACCTCCGCCCACGGGGAGGTGAGCAAGCGGGTGGAAATCCGCCGCGCCAGAAAATTGGCGGAAATCCAGGAGCAGAGGCGGCGGGAGCGGCTGAACGCGCAGGAGGAGGGGGCCTGGCAGGAAAAGAGCCGGGAAGATGCCGGTTCCCATGCGGCCCCGGCGGAAGAAAGGATGCCCCAGTGGAAGCGGCGTCTCCGGCAGCGCATGAACGGAGAAAGCGCGAACCATGAGGGGCGGCGCAGAAAAAGAAAGCGGGAATGAGGCCTGCGCCGGTTAAGGCCTTATTGCCGGGAAGAGCCCCGGCCCGGAACGGTGCGGGCCCGTCCTGCGGCGGCTGTATGGCATGTCTCGGAAAAAAGTTTTATTTTACAAGGACTCGCGTATCATGCCGCCCTATTCATTAACTTCTGTGTGCTAACCACATTATGTCTGACAGAATGCCACCCAGTCCTCCCCGTCCTCCCAAATTTCCCGGCTCCGGCAGGCCCGAATCCCCCAACTGGGGCGTGTGGGTCATGGTACTTCTCATTGTAGGCGTCCTTGCGTTTGGCTTTTTCACCCCTGAATCTTTCGGGCTGGGCCCCCGCAAGGAAAATCTGGAATCCTTTGAAGCCCAGTATAAGGCGGGGCGCGTGGTGCTGAACGACCCCAAGGCCCCCGTGGAAGTGGTGCTGAGCGAAAACGGTTCCGAAGGCGTTATTCACGCGCTGGTGTACAGGAAGGAAATTCAGCCGAAGGTGGAAATGACCCCCTTTGCGCTGACTTATTCCATGTCCCTTCCGGACCGCGACAAGCCTTTGCTGAATGAACTTTCCGGCTACAGGGTGGTGGAGAGCCCGTACCGGACGGAAGAGGGAAAGAATGTTTCCCTCATTCCTGAGGGAGCCCAGAAGCTTTCCGTGCCTGAATTCAACCGCCTGGCCCTGGAAGGCCGCATCGCCGGAGGAAAGGACGGCATCATCCTGGCGGAAGACGGCAACCAGAACGTGCTGGTCGGACAGATTGTCACCCGCATCTGGCCCGCGGCTACGGGAGACGCCTCCGTGGACAAGCAGCGTTTTGAACGCGTGGAAGTGCCTTTTACCCTGGAGTTCCAGGGAGACCGCGTCAAGCAGCTTCTGGGGCCGGATACGAAGTTCAAGCGTGAATCCGGTTCCTGGGGCGGCATCCTGCTGAATCTGCTGCCCATCGTGCTCATTCTGGTGATTCTGTTTTTCATGTTCCGCGCGCAGAGCGGCGGGGCCCGGGGGGCCATGAGCTTCGGCAAAAGCCGGGCGCGCCTCATCTCCCCGGACAAGAACAAGGTGACGTTCAAGGATGTGGCCGGCATCAGCGAAGCCAAGGAGGAAGTGTGGGAACTGGTGGAGTTCCTGCGCAATCCGGAAAAATTCCGCGACTTGGGCGCTACCATTCCCCGCGGCGTGCTGATGGTCGGGGCGCCCGGCACGGGCAAAACTCTGCTGGCGCGTGCCATTGCCGGGGAGTCCAACGCTTCCTTCTATTCCATCAGCGGCTCGGACTTTGTGGAAATGTTCGTGGGGGTGGGTGCAAGCCGTGTCCGCGATATGTTTGAACAGGCCAAAAGGACGGCGCCCAGCCTGATTTTCATTGATGAAATTGACGCCGTGGGCCGCCAGCGCGGTTACGGCATGGGCGGCGGCAATGACGAGCGGGAACAAACGCTGAACGCCCTGCTGGTGGAGATGGACGGTTTTGAAAACAACTCCAATGTAATCGTGATTGCCGCCACCAACCGTGCGGACATCCTGGACCCGGCCCTGCTGCGTCCCGGCCGCTTCGACCGGCAGGTGGTGGTGAACCTGCCGGACGTCCGGGGGCGCGAACAGATCCTGCAGGTGCATGCCAGAAAAGTGAAGATGGCGCCCGGAGTCAGCTTTGAGCGGATTGCCCGCGGCACGTCCGGCTTTTCCGGTGCCCAGCTGGCCAACCTGGTCAATGAAGCCGCCCTGTTGGCCGCCCGCAAGGGTCTGAAGGAGATTACGGAGGCCGAATTGGAAGAAGCCCGCGACAAGGTCAGCTGGGGGCGTGAACGCCGCAGCCTGGCGATTAACGAACGGGGGCGCCGCATTACCGCCGTGCATGAGGCGGGGCATGCCATCTGCCTGTTGAAAACGCCGCACAGCGAGCCGCTGCACCGGGTGACCATTGTTCCCCGCGGCGGGGCCCTCGGCATGACCATGTGGCTTCCTTCCGACGACAAGATGCACCAGCTCCGGTCCGAAATGCTGGACCAGCTCGTCGTGGCGATGGGCGGGCGCTGCGCCGAACAAATCGTTTTTGGTGATGTGACCAGCGGCGCTACCGGAGACATCAAGAGCGCCACCAACCTGGCGCGGCGCATGGTGTGCGAATTCGGCATGAGCGAAAAACTGGGGCTGATTGAGTACGGAGAACACCAGGGAGAAGTTTATATTGCCCGCGACCTGGGGACGCGTTCCCGCAATTATTCCGAATCCACGGCGGAGCTGATTGACTCGGAAGTCCGCTTCCTGGTGGACAGCGCTTATGAACGCGCCATGGCCATCCTGACGGAAAACCGGGACAAGCTGGACATTCTGACGGAGGCCCTGATGGAGTTTGAAACGCTGGAAGGTTCCCAGGTCATGGATATTCTGGAATACGGGGAAATGAAAAACCCTCCCTCCAGGGTGACTCCGCCCCCCATGCCTTCCGAAGTGGAGGAACAGCCCGGGAAGGATGATTCCGGCCATACCGAGAAGAAAGAAGCTGAAGAGACCCGCGCGGACGGCGCTGAAGAACGGAAGATGGAAGGGGAACTGGAACAGGCGGAACGGGACCCCTTCTCCTACAATCCCGTTGATGAGTTCGGCAAGGACGGCGGAGAAAAGAAATAATTCAATAGAAACGAATCGAATATGGTAGCCAACGATGCGATGGAACTGGCCAGGATGTGCGCCCGCGCCGCGGATGACGCCAAGGCCGAAAATGTGCGGGTGTACGACTTGCGGGGCATGTCTTCCCTGACGGATTTCATGGTAGTGTGCACGGGGTTGTCCGTCCCCCATCTGCGAGCCGTCATCCGGGAGCTGGAAGAAGCCGTCCGGGAAAAGGCGGGAGCCCTCCCCACCTATGTGGAAGATACGCCTGTGGCATTGTGGTCCGTAGTGGACTACATTGACGTGATGGTTCACATCATGGGGCAGGAAACGCGCGAATTCTACGGTATGGACACCCTGTGGAAGGATGCCCCCGTGGTGGAATATTAATTCCTCCAATCTGACTTCACACCGTGCCGCATCCGGTTGCGGCACGGTTTTTTCTTTTCTGGAATAAATGGCCTGTTGTTTGCCGCGCTTCGCAAAAAGATGGCAGTCTGCATGGCCGGGTTCTTCCGCATGAGGGCCTGTTTCCGGAGAGGAAGAGAAAAGACGCGATAATGGCAGAGGCAACGCATTTTCTTTGCGGGGCTTTGGATGATTCTTCCCTGGCTTTTCCTTGGAAAAGGGGAGTGGAGCCCCGGTTCTAACAAGATTCCAACCTTGCCTTGAAGCCGCAATCGGATTACTCTTTCACCGTTATTTATGAGTAGTTCCGGACCTGCCTCAACCCCGATGATGGATCAGTACCTTCGCATGAAGAAGGGCTTGCCGGAAGACGTGCTGCTGTTTTTCCGGCTGGGGGATTTTTACGAAATGTTTTTTGAGGACGCCAAGGAGGCCTCCGCCATTTTGGGCCTGACGCTGACCAAGCGCCACGGCATTCCGATGTGCGGGGTGCCCCACCACAGCGCGGAAGGGTATATCGGACGGCTGGTGAAGGGAGGAAAGCGGGTGGCTATTGCGGAGCAGACCACCATTCCGCAGCCGGGCAAACTGGTGGAGCGGGAATTGACCCGCGTGATTTCCGCCGGAACCCTGGCGGATATGAATTTGCTGGATTCCTCCCGCCATAATTACATTGTGGCGTTGTACAGGGACAAGAAGCGCTTCGGCCTGGCATGCGTGGACCATACCACGGGGGAATTTTCCGTGGCCCAGTTCGAACACATGGATTTGCTTCTGGACGAGCTGTCCCGCATCAATCCCTCCGAACTCCTGGTCAGCGACGAGCAGACGGACTGCTTCCCCGGAACCCACCCCACGCTTTATTACGACGGATATACTTTTCTGCCTTCCACGGCCATTCCCAATTTGCTGAGCCATTTCCGGGTGCATTCCCTGGACGGCTTCGGCTGCGGGGAGATGACTGCCGCCCTGGGTGCGTCCGGCGCGGTGCTCCATTATCTGAGCTACCAGCTCCGCCGCCCTACGGACCATTTGCGCCGCATTTCCGTGCGCGCCACGGAGAACGCCGTGCTGATTGACCAGGCCAGCCAGAGGAATCTGGATCTGGTGGATTCCCGCGGCGGCGTGAAGCTTTCCCTGCTGGGAACCCTGGACAGGACAAGCACCCCCATGGGCGCGCGCAAACTCCGGGACTGGCTGCTCCACCCCCTGTGCGATCTGGAAAAGCTTCTGGCGAGGCAGGAGGTGATCGCCGTTCTGCTGCAGGAGCCCTACCTGATGAGCAAGCTGAGGGAGAGCCTGAAGAATGTGCGGGACATGGAGCGGCTGACGGGGCGCATTTCCCAGGGCGCCGGGAATGCCCGCGACCTTCAGGCGCTGGCTTCCTCCCTGTCGCGCATCCCCGCGCTCAGGGATGATTTGGAATCCCTGCCCGGCGGCGGGGAGATGCTGGAGAGCATCCGTTCCCGCATGGGCTGTTTTGATGAGCTGGTGGATTTGCTCCAGCGCGCCCTGGTGGAGGAACCGCCCGTGACCATCAAAGAGGGCGGCATCATCAGGGAAGGGTATCACGCCGGTCTGGATGAATTGCGGCTGGCTTCCCGCGACGGGAAGGAGTGGCTGGCACGGCTGCAGGAGAAGGAGCGCAAGCGCACGGGAATTGATTCCCTGAAAATTCGCTTTAATAACGTCTTCGGTTATTACATTGAAGTAACGAAGAGCCATTACGATAAAGTGCCCCCGGATTACCAGCGCAAGCAGACGCTGGTGAACGCGGAGCGCTTTATTACCCCGGAGCTCAAGCAGATGGAGAATACCATCCTGGGGGCGGACGAGCGTTCCCGCCAGGTGGAGTATGAGCAGTTCCTCCTGTTGCGTGAGGAAGTGGGCCGCCACATTGACGATATCCAGATGACGGCGGACGCCATGGCGGATCTGGACGTGCTGCTGGGACTGGCGGAGGGCGCGCAGCAGTACCGGTACTGTCGCCCCGTTCTGGACAATTCCATGACCCTGCGCATTGTCAATGGCCGCCATCCCGTTATTGAGCAGAATGTTTCCGGCGATGTGTTCGTTCCCAACGACGCTTTTCTGGAACCGGAGGAAAACCGCCTTATTCTGCTGACCGGGCCCAATATGGCGGGCAAGAGCACCTATATCCGCCAGGTGGCCCTGATTACGCTGATGGCCCAGATTGGAGCGTATGTGCCGGCGGAAGCCGCCCACATCGGTTTGGTGGACCGCATTTTCTGCCGCGTGGGAGCCAGCGACGACCTGGCGCGCGGCCAGTCCACCTTTATGGTGGAGATGAGCGAAACTTCCCTGATTCTGAATAACGCTACGGAGCGCTCCCTGATTATTCTGGATGAAATCGGGCGGGGCACGGCCACCTTTGACGGTCTTTCCATCGCCTGGGCCGTGGCGGAATACCTGCATGACGAGCTGAAGTCCCGCACCCTGTTCGCTACGCATTATCATGAGCTGACGGATTTGGCCAATTCCAGGCAGGGCGTGCAGAATTACAATGTGGCCGTGCGGGAGTGGAAGGAGGAAATCGTGTTTCTGCGCAAGATTGTGCCGGGAGCGGCGGACAAGTCCTACGGCATTCAGGTGGCCCGACTGGCCGGCATGCCTGCCGTCATTGTGGACCGCGCCAAGGCCATCCTGTCCCATCTGGAGATGAATTCCACGCGCCCCAGGAAAAAGGGGCGCTCCCGGCTGGCGGAACCGAGAGCCAAGAATACGGACATGGACGATGATATGCCTGTCGGGGAATATGCTCAGCTGGAGTTGTTCTGATATGCCTCCGCTTTCGGATACAATCGGCGGCCTGCGTTTCGCCGCCATTGATTTTGAATCCGCCGGCGCGGCCCGGGGGGAGACGGACCAGCCCGTCCAGATAGGCATAGCCGCATGTTCCCGCCTGGAGGACGAACCTGAGTTGTGGACTTCCTATATTGCGGTGGAGAAGCCGGTTTTATGGTCCGCCTCCCAGGTGCACGGCATTACTACGGAGATGCTGGCGGATGCCCCGTCTTTTCCTTCCCTGTGGCCGGAGATACGTTCCCGGTTGGGGCAGGCCGTGGTGGTGGGGCATAATCCGGCTACGGAACGGAAGTTCCTGCGGCGGTTTCCAGGCCACGGCTTCGGTCCGTGGCTGGATACGCTGGCTTTGGGCAGGATGTGCGTCCCCGGTCTGGAGGATTATTCCCTGTCTTCTTTGTGCGGCGCCCTGGGGTTGACCTGTTCCGTGGAGGCGTTGCTTCCTGCGCGCCGCTGGCATGACGCTTTGTATGATGCGCTGGCAAGCCTGCTGATTGTCCGTTTTCTGGTAAAGGAATTGAATTTGTCCGGCCAGCCCCTGGAGGTATTGGGCAAGGCGGTGAGAACATGATTTTCCCGGCAGGGGAAAGAATGCTTTTCCGGGCCGCGTATTCGGAAAAAGATGAATGCTTCTGTTTTCTCTGCCGTTTTTTTATTGCTCTCCTTTGCTTCTTCTGCCGTGTATGCGGCTCCTGCTGATGAGGCTCCGGATCCGCCCGATGTTCCCAAACTGAATACCCAGCCGTGGGTTCCGGCCCGTTACAGGGCGGTTCGGGAAAATTTGCTGGGGAAGGAATGCGGCATTCTGTTCGTGGGGGATTCCATTACGGAATGCTGGGAACGGGAAGGTGCCGCGCTGTGGAAGAGGCTGTTTCTGCCGATGAAGGCGGTCAACTTCGGAGTGAGCGGGGACAGGACGGACAGCATGCTGTGGCGTATGGAGGATACGAAACTGGCGGTCAAGACTTCCCCCCGCTATTGCGTTTTACTGGCCGGGACGAATAATATCGGCCGCTGGAAGGGGAGGCAAGCCGCAGCGCAGACGGTGAAGGGCATCCGGGAGATAGCCGTACGCCTGTTGAAGAAGTTTCCGGAGACCCGTTTGATCCTGATGGAGGTGACTCCCTACGGCACCGATCCCGGCAGCCCGTTGCGCAGGAGGCAGGAGGAGATTAACCGTTTGCTGCGCAGGCTGGAGCTTCCGAGGACCACCATTTTATCCATTAACGGCAGTCTGCTGAAGCCGGACGGGACGTTCAGGGAGGGCATGTTCAGGGATCATGTCCATTTAACGGAGAAGGGTTATCAGGCATGGGCGGACGCGTTGCTGCCGCTGTTGAACGGGGAAGGGTAAGTTCTCTCCGTTTCCTGCTGCCCGGCATGGCCTGGGGGGAGGGCGGCGGATTGCCGCCCGCATGACAAGACGTCCTAGCGTTCCATTTCCTTTTCCAGGAATTCCAGCAGGTAGGCCGGGGACAGAAGTTCCCTGGTGACGACGGGTTTTCTGCCGGGAAGATACAGGGCATTGACGGGAACGGCCGTGCGCCCCAGGTTTTTAAGTTCCTGGTCAATGGCGGGGTTCGTGCGGGTCTTGTCCGCCTTCATCATGACGATGCCGTCTTTCTTGAAAGCGGCCAGCACTTCATCCGTATAGGAAGCCTTGTTGACCTGGCAGGTGGAGCACCAGCGGGCCGTGAAGTCCACATAAACGGGTTTTCCTCCGTCCAGGGCGGCCTGCATGGCTTCCGGGCTCCAGGGCGTCCAGATGTTTCCTTCCTCCTGGAGGGAGGGCGCTGCGGCAGCGGATGAGTCAGCAGCTCTGGAGGCGGAACCGCGGCCGAACCAGGCGGCTCCTTCCGGCGGAAGCATGTAGTACAGGCCGGACAGCAGGAAGATTACGGAGAAGATGCCTCCCGTGACGCGGGACTTTCTGCTGCGGTACATGGGGCACCATCTGCCGTATACCCAAAAGGCCAGGGAAAACAGCACCAGCCCGAAGAAGAGGAACAGGATGTCCTGGGGATGGTTGTCAGCATCAAAGAATGCCATGTAAATCCAGAGGAAGTAGGCGGCGGTGCCGAACATCAGGAAGGACATGGCCTGCTTGAAGGATTCCATCCATGCGCCGGGTTTGGGCAGGTATTTGGTCAGGACGGGAAAGGCGCCCAGAATGATGTAGGGAAGGGACATTCCAAGCCCCATCATGGTCAGGCAGAGCACGATGCCCAGCGGCGGCTGGAGCATGGCCGCGCCGATAGCCTGGCCCAGGAACGGAGCGCTGCACGGGGTGGAGATGACCGTAGCCAGGGCGCCGGACCAGAAGGAGCCGGCATAACCTTTCCGGCGCTGGAGGTCGTTGCCCATGGTCGTGGCTTTGACGCCTATTTCAAAGACGCCGAACATGCTCAGCCCCATGGCGAGCATCAGGCCCAGCAGGCAGAAATTCACCCAGGGGTTTTCAAACCAGAACGCCCAGTTGACGATGCCCTCCGCGCCGCGGCCCAGCCAGAAGTCTCCGCTGAATATGCCGGGGCCGGCTGGGGAGCTCCAGTCAAACATGTTCGCTTTCAGCGCAATCAGAATGGCAGTAATGATCCAGAAAGAAATCAGGATGCCCAGTACGAAGGTAAGTGAGTGGGCCAGTATTTTTTTCCGTTCCCCCCCTCCCAACTGGACGAATCCCATAATCTTGAGGCCGATTACCGGGAAGACACACGGCATGACATTGAGGATGATGCCGCCGATGAACATGAAGAACATGATTTCCCCCAGGCCCATCAGCGGAGGCGCGGGGATGGAGGCGGAAGGTTCCGGGGCGGATTCCGTTCCGGCGGCTGTTGCCTGGGATTCCCCGGAGAAGGGGCGGTCGTCCGCGGTGATGATGATGCCTTCCCTGCCGGCGCGCAGGATGCCGGAAAGGCTGGTCAGCGGTTTCCCCTTGTCCGCGTCCGGCAGGTTGTTGGGGTAAAGGCCGTCCGTGGTGTCATTGAATTGCATGGACAGCTCATAATTGGAGTCATCCAGTTTTTTGAAGGTTTGGGGAGTGGTAGGGTTGATTTCCCCCTGATTGCAGAAAAAATAGACGGAATCCTGCGGAACGGGGCGTCCGTTTGTCCTGAGGTGCAGGGTGACGGTTTTCCCTTCCTGGGAAATTCGGGCTTTCAGCCCTTCCGCCCAGTCGGGGGCGGCAAGCCCTGCCATATTCCCGGTCAATTCCGCCGCGTCAGGAGCTGTCTGCCCGTCTCCGCGCTTCAGCGTGACGTTGAAGTTTCTGGTTTCCGGGGCGGCGCACTGTTCCGCGCACATCTGCCACGTCATGGTGGTGGTGAACGTCGCTTCCGGGGGAGCGTCCTTTTCCGGAGTTACCCGGAACGCCATTTTCGCCTTTCCGCTGTATCCGTAAAAATCCACAAGCCCTTTTCCCAGTTCCGGAACTTGCCAGAAGGGGCCTTCCACCCGGAAACCGGACACAGGCTGGAAGGCGGCTTCCATGGGCAGGCCCACGGTTCCCGGATTTTTGTAGTAAACGTGCCAGTGGTCCGGCAGCTCTAGCTCCGTCACGATGACGAAGGGAACTTCTCCATAGGAGGTGACTGTGGCCTTGGAGGAACCGGATGTCCGGGGAGGGCCAAAGTCCCCCGCCTCTCCAAAGCTCATGCCGCCGAAGTCCTGGGCCGCCCCCGTGCTGAAACACCCGGCGATTATGCCCAGGCAGCCGGCGGCTGTTTTCAAAAAGTTTCTCATAACAAAGGCGGTTACCATAAAGAACGGGGGGATTCAATGTTTGTGTGTTGCATGGCGGGGAGCCTTGTATAAAATAAGGCCATGGTAAAAACTAAAACGACGTACGAGGGCGGCCTCCATTGTTCCATGGTTCATGAACCTTCCGGGGCCACGCTTTCCACGGATGCCCCCGTGGACAATAACGGCAAGGGCGAGTCTTTTTCTCCCACGGACCTGGTAGGCGCGGCGCTCGCCGGCTGCATGAGCACGATCATGGGTATTGTTGCCGGGCGTAAGGGGATTCATCTGGAAGGAATGACGGTGGAAGTGGCCAAACACATGAATGCGGATCCCCGCCGTATCGGCAAGCTGGAAGTCGTCATTACCGTTCCGCTTCCGTCCGATTGTCCGGACAGGAATCTGCTGGAACAGGCAGCTCTGAGCTGCCCGGTCAAGCACAGCCTGCACCCTGATATTGAAATACCCATTACCTGGAAATGGGTTGGCTGACAGCTTCCGTATTTTCTTGAGACCGCCTGTGAAAACAGGCGGTTTTTTTATGATGTTAAAAAATGTTGGAAAAATGAAATAATAGTTGAGTGCGCTTGACTTATATTTTTGTGTTGTGCATTTTTCCGGGGATGAAAAAGTTGTTCCCTGTCTTGTTGATGATTCCTGTGACGGTGTGCGGATTGTTGTCCGGATGCGGCGGAGGTTCGGGGAAATCCGGAGACGACGGGAATACTTCTTTGAGCGGACAACAGGTAAGCCTGTTTGAGGGAGGGAGCATCTTATTCCAGCTCCAGTTCATCGGGCAGGACGTGGATGTTATCAGAATGGATACAAGAGCCGTGTACGACGGGGTTTATACGTACCGGTTCAATAGCGTGGGGAATGTTGGCGTATTGAATATTGCTCCGGCTGCCAACAGCAGCTCCGCCTGTACCATGGCGAATGTGAACATTGCCTTTGACGACGCCGGGCGGAATGCGGGCGTCATTACTTCCGGCACCATTACGGAAACCGGGCTTGATTTGGACCCGGCCATTGACGGCGTTCCCCGGTCCATGGCCGGTTGGACGTGCCGCGTGCATCGGGATTGATTTTCCGGGGATCAGTTGTCCAGGACAAGGGGGAAGTGCCGGCTGAGCGGATAGTCCGTAACCTGGATCAGTTCCACGCCGTAAAGGCTGGCGATGGCAGGGGCTTCGGATTTATCATAAGGCTCACAGTAATAAATGGTCTTTACGCCGTGAGCGCACAGCGCCTGCATGCAGGAGGTACAGGGCATTGTGGTGCATGCCACCACCTTGGCTTCCCCCCTCCGGAACAGGCTGCACAGGTTGATTTCCGCATGCAGCATGTATTTCTGGCGTTCTTCCCGGCTGGCCCAGAAGGTGTCCTGAGCCTTGAATCCGGGATACAGTCCGTTGTAGGCGGTGCCGATGACGCGGTTGTCCGCATCCAGGGCGGCGGCTCCCACCTTGCGGTACGGATCCTCCGACCGCAGGGCTGCCGCGTGCGCCAGCGTCATTACATACTGCGGGATGGGAAGGCGGGTTGACGAGGAGTTATTGTTCATGGTTGGAAGACTGGAGTTCCGCCAGGAAGCCCGACTCGTCCAGGTACAGGTTGGGCGGCAGGGAATAAGGGGTGGAGAGGGTCGCCCCGGCGATGACGTTGGAAAGAGGGGGATTCAAGTAAAAGCCGGGAAGGAGGCGCCCCCTTGTCCTGGCCCGCATGCCGAGCTGCACGGTGCCGTCATCCAGCTTGAAGACGCTTCTCTTCATGGACATGGCCAGGATAATGCCGCGGTCCGTGGCGAAGCAGGGCCGCCAGCCGATGTTGGGGAGAACCAGGTCTCCCGAGCCGCTGAAGTCATAAAACGGCGTGCGCGTCTTCGGAACCAGGCTGTAGAGCCTGCGGCGCAGGAAATCGGAGCCGGCTATCTGCCTGATGCCTTCCGGCATGCTGTGGTCCCCGTCGCTGATGAGGTAAACGGGAGTGCTGGTGAGGATGGGCCAGAGGACGGCGGCCACCGTTTCGTGGACTTCTTCGCGTCCTACGCTGGTGAGCATAAGTTCCCGGGGTTGGAGGGAGTTCACCCGTTCCAGCTGCTGGGCGTTCATCCAGAAGTCGCACAGGCGGCTTTGGGAGCGGGTGCTGTCCAGCAGGGTGGACAGCCATTTCCTGAGTTCCGGATGCTCCGCTTCCACGGTGTCGTTCATCAGGCATTCCGCTATTTCGTACCCGGAGAGCCGCGCGTTTTTAGAGAAGACCAGCGGCTTGTGGGCGATGCGCTCCAGATGGTTCAGGATGGCATCCCTGCCGATGCTGGCTGCAATTTCCAGGCATGTGGAGGACAGCTCCCGCAGCGTGTTGATGACCATGCGGGGATTGACGGCGTCAGGCTCAATGGGCTCTCCGATGGCGGCGGTGAAACGGTAGGGAACGCGGAGAGGCGCCTTGGAGAAGAAGCGGTTGCCCGAGTAGGAAAAGATGCTGCCCCATAGTTCGTCCATGTAAATGGGCACGATGGGGCAGCGCGATTTTTTCGCCAGCATTTCCAGCCCCCGCCGCGCGGCGCAAAGGGTGCCCGTGCGGGTGAGCTGGCCTTCCGGGAAGATGCAGATGACTTCTCCGGCCTTCAGGGCCTGGATGGCCTTGGACAGGGATTCCCGCGGATTACGGGAGGAAATGGGCAGGCAGTTGAAGAGTTCCAGAATCCAGCCGAGCCAGCGGATGGCTACGAATTCCTCCGCCACGATGAACCGTATGGGGCGCGGGCAGATGAGAGAAAGGAACAGCGCATCCCCGTAGGTGACATGATTGGAGACGATGACGGCTCCGCCGTCTTCCGGAATGCGGTCCTGGTGGATGATGCGGGAGCGGTAGACAATCCTCATGATCCAGAGGCCCATCATGCGGATGAATTCACGGGGAATAAGCCGGAATGCCACAATGGTGATGACCACGCCCAGGGCGGCCAGCACCCAGAATTGGTTCTGGATGGAGAAGATATTCCTGAGCATGAGCTGGAAGCCGACGGCCACCAGCCCCATCAGGCAGTCCATCAGGTTGCCGGCGGCGATGACGGTGCTGCGGTTGGAGGGGTCGCAGTTGTCCTGAAGGTGGGCGTTTAACGGCACCAGGTACGCGGCGGCGAAAGCTCCGGTGATGCCGAACCCGATGTTGCTGGGGAGGGAGCCGGGTGCGAAGAAGGACATGAATATGCACCCGATAGTGAAGCCGATTGCGCCCAGGGGAATGAGCCCCAGTTCAATTTTTTTACGGCAGATGATGGAGGCGATGACGCCGCCTACCACCGTGCCGCCGCTGAGCCATGCCATGAGAATGGCCGCGGACATGCTGAATCCGGTACCGTCAATGGGGTGTTCCTGGGCGATTTGGAGGGAGATGAGCATCAGGGCGCCGGCCAGGAACCAGAAGTAGGACACGCCGATTTCGCTGAGCCTCAAGTCCCGCTGGCTCCAGAGATACTTGAGCTGCACGAAATGTTCGTAAAAGAGCTTCCATTCGAATTTCCTGGTCTGGTTGGCCGGATACCGCGGGAGGTAAAGGGACGCAATGGCTACGGGAACGGCGATGCAGGTGAGGATGAATGTGGGGAAAGCGGCTGCTTCCCAGCCGTCGTTGGAGGAGACTTGCAGGATGTCGAACCAGGCGAAGATGCCTATCTGGGCCGCTAGCATGGACAGGATGAGGCTCATCTCCATCAGCCCTGAAGCGTAGCCCAGCTGCCGGGAGCCTACCATGTCCTTGACCACTCCCTTTTTGGCCGGGCTCAGGATGGTCGCCTGGACGGAGAAGACGCAGAACCAGAAAACGGCCATTTCAATGTTTTCGTATTTGTAGCACAGAAGCATGGCCCCCAGTACCAGAATCTGTAGGAAAGACATGAATTGAATGATGCGGGCCTTGCAGAAACAGTCCGCCAGCCATCCGACGAAAGGGGAGAACAGAATGTAGGGCAGAACAAAGATGCAGGCCAGAATGTACTGGAGGGAGTTGACCCAGGAATCCGGCCCGTATGCGGCGTTGGTGGAAGCCAGCCAGACGCCCAGCGGAATCAGCAGGAACTGGGCGGCTTTTTCATTGAAAGCGTTCTGGGCTTGAATGAGAATCAGGGAATAAAATCCCCTCCATTCCTGTTTTGAGGGCATTTTTTTCTTAGATGTCTGTACGTCATCCATGTGGGGCGGATTGTAGCAGATCATGGGGGGTAGGGAAGGATAATCTGTTCCCGTACAGGCGCGTTCCCGGGAAGAGGGGGAAGCGTTTTTTCCAGTTTTTTGAAGAGGGCGGGCAGGGGAGGGCCGGAGGTCGGCGCGGCATGTTCGGGAGGGAAGCGTCTCTTCCCGCTGGAGAACGGAATGGAGCTCCGGCTTCTTCCGAATAAGGCTGCGGCAGGAGTACCTGTTGGAGCGCTTGTTGATAAAGAGTGATGGTTGTTCCGTCTTTGTGCCGTTTTCCGGCTCTTCCTTTTGTTGAGTCCGTCCAGGGCTGTTCCGGCGCTGCCGATGGGTAAAAGAAATGCGGCGAGCGCGTCTGTTCGGGCGGCTTTGCCCGCGTGCGGGGACGGAAGCCGAAGATTCCTTGTCATGAAGAGGTTCGGCAAACAGGCTTTATGGTTGACATGAGGTTGCGGGACCGTAGGATGCTGGCAGAAAGCTATCACCCGAAGAGAGATTATATGAATACTTCCCCGACGATAGGCGTGCTGCTGGCCGCAGGTGCAATTCTTCTGCCTTCCTGTGAAACGGAGCGCGTGAATGAACGCCCCATCGGCATTTATCCTACGGAAAATGTCTATCCGTCCGGCGCTGTGGGCGCCCAGGGCGATAGCCTGCTGAATGATATTCAGCGTGAAAATTCTCTGGATCCGATGGCCGGGCAGAATTCCGGTTTTAACCCGGACCCCGCCCGGACCAATTCCGGGACCATCGGCAATATGGTGGGAGGGGCCAACAATATCACGCCTCCGGCTCCCGTTGTGCCCAAGCCCGTCGTTCCTAATCCCGTGAGTGGTTCCGCCGGTTCCGGCATTGCCGCCCCCAGGCCAGTAGAGCCTCCCGCTTCTTCTTCCGTACCGGTGGCGTGGCCTACGGCGGATCCCACGGTGGTGGTCAGCCCGTATGACCGCACCAAGAAGATCAAGATTTTGAACAGGAGCACCAATAAGCCGTATCCCTCCGGGACGGTATTGCGGGACACCAACTTTCCCAACGAGATTAAGAAGTTCCGCGTGCCCTGATGCGGCCGCCGCAACGAGATCATGCCGCGCCCCTGAACATGCCGATGTTCCGGGGCGCTGATGTATTCCCCTGTAAATCCATGAGAGAATATTCCAGAAAGCAGCTTTTTTTCTCCTCCGTCGCCATTCTCGGCCCCGGCCTTCTGGGTGGGTCCCTGGCGCTGGCCGTCAGGAAGCAGTTGCCGCATGTGCACGTGAGCTTGTGGGGCAGGAGGGAAGAACCATTGGAATATGCCCGTTCTTCCGGAGCCGCCCATACCGCTTCCACCCGGATGGAGGAGGTGGTGGCAGGGGCGGATTTGGTTGTGCTGGCTACCCCGGTTGGCGTGATGCCCCGCCTTGTTTCCGACATGCTTCCTTTATTGAAACCGGGAGTACTGGTAACGGATGTGGGTTCCGTGAAGGGGTGTGTTCACCAGGCCGTGGGCTCCGTGCTGAAGAAAGCCGGCGTGGCGTTTATCGGCTCCCATCCCATGGCCGGTTCCGAAAAGCAGGGTATGGAACATGCTTCCGGGGACCTCTTCCGGGATGCGACCTGCATCCTGACGAATGACGAGCATGTGCATGAAGATGTGCTGCTGTTGCTCCAGCGGTTCTGGGAGCGTGTGGGCTGCCACTGCATCCGGATGAAAGCGGCGGATCATGATTCTTCCGTGGCACGCATTTCCCACATACCTCATGCTTTGTCCGCCCTGTGCGTCCACAGCGCTCTGGACGGTGGGGATACAAAGCTGCTGGGGCTGGTATCCGCCGGAGGTTTCCGCGATACCACCCGCGTTTCCATGGGGGAACCGTCCATGTGGGCTGAAATTCTGGCGGAAAATGCCCCTGCTGTTCTGGAGCGTCTGGATGAAGCCCTGTCCCAGCTGGGACAAGTGAGGAATTGGCTGGCCGCAGGGGATAAGGAGGCATTGCGGGAATGGCTGAAGGCTGCGGCGGAGAGCCGGGCGCAGGCGTTGGGTTTGTGAAAGGGCGGGGCCGTTCTGCCATCAGATGCGCTTTTGCCGGAAGGAAAAGGAACGGTCTGTTATCAAATTGTTAACAAACGGGAATGGACGGTTCTTTGTTCCGTCCTATACTTGCCCCTATGCGTTTATCCAACATGAATACCCCCCGCCATCGCCGCCAGGGGCGCGGCCTGCACCGTGCTGCCGCCATTGGGAGCCTGCTTGTTCTCGGACAATCTGCCTATGCCGAGACAAAGGCCGCCGCCGCAGAGGAAGGCGTGCAGGAAATGCCGGAACGCGTGATGACCATCCGTTCCAGGTCCCTGCGGGCGGAAACGGTCAGTTCCGCTACTCTCACGAACATGAAGACGGAGGAAGTTCCGCAAACGGTAAACGTCATTACAAGGGACCTGATGGATTCCAAGGGGTCCGATTCCCTGGTGGAAGCGCTGCGTATGGATTCCTCCGTCAATACGGGTGGGGACATGCTTTTGTCCCGTACGGCGGACCAGTACACCATCCGCGGCTTTGCCGGCAGTGATGTTCAGATCGGCAATATGCCCCTCCCGCGAGGCATGGGGTATGGCATGGATACGTCCCTGATAGAAAATATTGAGATTGTCAAAGGCCCCATCGGTTCCATTTCCGGCGGTCAGACCAGTACGCTCGGGGCATACGGCGCCGGCGGTTCCATCAATCTGATCCTGAAGGAGCCTGATTTTCTGGAACGGACGGAGTTGACGGCTTACGCCCGCCTTTCCCATCACGGGCAGAAATACCGCGCAACGATTGACGATACCCGGTACAGGGGGGATGAAACGAATGGATTTGCCCTGCGTACGGTGGTAGCCGCCGAGTATGAACGCCCGTTCTGGCTGAGCAACGGAGCCAACGGAGGCCAGAAGTACACGGTGTCCCCCATTTTCCGCTGGCAGCATGATTCCCGCACCAAGACGGTGCTGACGACCAGTTTCCAGTATCAAAATTCTCCGACGACTATGGGCATCCCTGTGTTGGGCGGCCATTTTGTGGGGCCGTATGACGCCTGGTACGGTTCTCCGAGCGGAAGGCTTAATTCCAAATCCCTGCTGGCGATGCTGGATTTCGAACGCAAGCTGGAAAAGATATGGACGATCCGCATTGGCGGCGGTATTGGGTACAGCGATGTGGACTATAATGTCTGGGGCATTTCCTCTTCCGCTGGGAGAGGAACCAGCACGGCGGATTATTACAACCAGATGATTGCTTCCGGAAAGGCCAAATATGAAGCCGCCTGGAGCGACGAGTGGAATATCAACTGGAATTTTTATTCCAACGCACTGGCGGAATTTAAGACCGGGCAGGTGAAGCATGAAGCCCTGATGGGCGTTTCTTACACGGGGAGCAGCACTTATGGAGACGGTTCCAGCCTGGTGACAAATGCCACCGCAAACATGAACGGCTATTTTTCCCTGTACAATCCTCCTCCTTTTTTCCCTGCAGGGCGCGATTATTCCGGCGCCAATGCGACGGATACCGTGGTGCAGAGGGCTGGTTTTCTGCTGCAGGATGTCCTCAGTTATGGACAGTGGCGTTTTCTGGCCGGCGTTCGCGGTGACGCGCATTTCAGCCTGGATAATAATTATGCGTTTGCATGGAGCCCCCGCTTCGGAATTACCCGCATGTTCGGCGAGCGCGTAGCGTTGTTCGCCAATGCAGCCCGTACGTCCGCCCCCAACTTCGGGTATCTGGATGAAAACGGGAAGGAATTGACCGATTCCTGGCGTACGGACCAGATGGAATTCGGGTTCCGGGTCAGCCCGGTTGATAAGGTGTGGTTTTCCGCTTCCTGGTTTGACATCATCCAGAATAATACGCCTGTTGCCATAGACGGATATACCAACCGGTACTATTCGGACGGCTCCAAGAGGGCGGAAGGCGTGGAACTTTCCCTGAACGGGGAAATAACCAAGAATTGGAGTTCCTATCTTTCCTACACCTACACCCGCACCAAGAACCGGACCACCGGGGAAGTGTATCCCACGATTGCTCCGAATGCTCTGGCCCTCTGGCAGAAGTACCGCATTGACGGAGGGTTGCTGAACGGTACGGTGCTGGGCCTGGGCTACCGCTGCAAGGATTCCTACTACGCTACGTTCCGGGGCGCAAAAATTGCGGACAACTACACCATCCCCTCCTATAGCGTATTCGACTTTACGGTGGAAATCCCCCTGCCGGAATCCAAATGGCTGAAAGATGCCACGCTGAGGCTGGCTGTGTATAATATCTTCGATAAAAAGTACGTGCAGTCCACCCGCCATGCCGTGCAGTGCACGGTGGGAGAGCCGCGCACGTTTGAAGTAGGCCTGAAGACCACGTTTTAACCTTGCGTTTCCGCCATGAGTTCCCCCGTCATTTCCGTCAGCCATCTCAAGCGCGGTTTCAAATCCGGTTCCGGGAGTATAACTGTGCTGAAAGATATCAGCCTTACCGTGAACCGGGGAGAGTTCGTCGCCGTGATGGGCGCAAGCGGCTCCGGAAAAAGTACTCTGCTGAACGTGCTGGGAGGGCTGCTGGCTCCGGATTCCGGCACGGTGACGGTGGATGGGATGGATCTCGGTTCCATGTCGGATGCCTCCCTGACGGTGTACCGGCGGGACCGTGTAGGGTTCATTTTCCAGATGTTTAACCTGGTGGGCACCTTGAACGTGGAGGAAAACATTCTGTTGCCGTCCCTGGCGGGAGGCAGGAGGGTGGCCCCCGCCGCCCTGGACGCCATGATTGAAAAGGTTGGACTGTCTCACCGTCGGCATGCCATGCCGGATACGCTCAGCGGCGGGGAGCAGCAGCGCGTAGCGATTGCCCGTGCATTGGTTTCCGGTCCCGCTCTGGTGCTGGCGGATGAGCCTACGGGCAACCTGGATTCTGAAAATACCCGGCTTATGGGAGATTTGTTCCGGGATTTGCATCGTGCGCAAGGTTGTGCTTTTGTCCTGGTGACGCATGCGCCGGACGTAGCCATGTGGGCGGATCGTGTAGTCGTACTCAAGGACGGCAGTATTGTGGACGACAGATCCACAGCGGAATTTGCCGGTCCTGCGGAATTGTCCTCCTTCTATGAACGTACGCTGAATGATGCCTTATGACGTTGATGTTCAAACTGATTTGGAGGGATCTGCGCGCCACCCCCGGCCGGATGGCTGTCAGCGTGTTCGCCATCCTTGTCTCCGTCAGCCTCATTGTATGGATGATGGGGAGCTATGATACGCTGGTCAGGGAGTTTGACAATGATGCGGAGGCCTATATGGGGAATTATGACCTCTGCCTGGTGCCGGAGTCTCCCAAAGGGCCCCTTCCTCCCGGACAGTACCCGCAGTTCCGTGACCCGGAGCTGCCCGCCCGTCTGGCCGCCTCTCCCCTTGTAGAGACGGTGAACGCCGCGTGCCAGGTGCCGCGCCTCCAAATCGGCTGCGGAAATGAGCGGGGCAGCTTTGACGAGCAGACGCGCGACCGCATGGGAATTCCTCCCCAGAGCCCCATCCTGGTGGGAAACCATGCTGTGGAGTGTCCTTATGAGTTGAAAGAGGGAGTTTGGCCGGATATGGCTTCCTCCTCAGCCATGGAGGGGGTGCTGGGCAGCGGAAGCGCCAAATATTTCAGCGCGGGAGTGGGGACTGTCATGAACGTGCGCGTGGGAACGCATGTGTACGACGTAAAGATTGTGGGCATCGTCAAGCAGGCCAAGGCCACCCCCGGCGTCATTATGGGGCCGGGCGGCATGTCCGGCCCGGTTTTTTCCTCCCTTTTTGTGCCCGTGAAGGTATGCGAGAAAATTACGGGGCAGCCTTTTGCCCCCAATTTGATTTACGTTCAGCTCAAGGAAGGGGTGGACAAAAAGGAATTTACTGAGAATTTCCGGCAGGAGCTGGTCCAGGCTTCCGCTGCGGTAGCGGATACGGATTCCATCATCCGGCGGCTTTCCAGCGATCGGTCCGTCCGTTCACAGAAGGATAGCGCGGAAATGTCTGTCTGGCTTGTCCTGTTTTCCTGTATTTTCATTATTTTCACAACGCTGAGCATTGGCGTCAGCGAACGTGCCCGCAGACTGGCCCTGATGCGTGCTCTGGGGCTGGGGCGCATGCAAATTGCACTGCTGATTGCAGGAGAGGGGATTTTTCTGTGCATTCCGGCATTGCTGGGAGGGCTGGCCGCAGGCTTTTTTCTGGTGTACCTGCTGGAGGAAGGCTCTGCCTCTGTACCCGTGCTGACCTGGTCCACAGTATTAACCGCCGCCGTATGCGCTGTGGGCGGGGCCTTGCTGGCTTCCATCATTCCTGCGTGGCGCGCTTCCCGCCAGTCTCCGCTGGAAGCGGCCGTTCCTTCCTCCGGATTCATCGGGAAGGTGAGCCGTGTTCCTGTGTGGTCTGTCGTGGCGGGCCTCGCATGCGTGTGTCTTCAGCCTGCGGCCCTGCTGTTGCCGGGCCTGGAGGTAGAAACGCGCAAATGGATATTTTTCTGGCTGGGTTACCCCGGTCTGGTAGCCGGTGCGCTGTTTCTGGCCCCCACCTTCGTGCGCGTGACGGAGTGGACCGGGGCATGGATTACCGGATTTCTGCTGCACGTTCCGCATTCTTTCCTGAAAATGCAGCTCAGCCGCAACCTCAGCCGTTCCGTGGGAACTGCCGTATCCATGTCTGTGGGCCTCTCTCTTTTTGTGGGGGTGCAGACATGGGGCTATTCCATGCTGGTTCCTTTTTCCCCGGATACGTCAACACCCGGAACTCTGGTTTCCTTCCTGCATACGGAGTTCAAATCTGCGGATGTTCCGGAGCTGATGGCGCGCCCCAGCCTGCGGAATTCCCGAATGTATCCCATCTACGTGGATGAACCGGATATTGCTCCGGCACAGATGAAAAGCCCCGGTTTTTCCGGGATGCGCAACCGTTCCATCGTACTGGCCGGCATTCCCGTGGCGGAGATGGCCGGGGGGAGCCATCCGCTGTTCAACCCCGTGTTTGTTTCCGGAAATCCGCAGGAGGCTTATGCCATGCTGGAATCCACCCGTTCTCTCCTGATTCCGGATACGTTTGCACGGACGGTGGGGTTGAAGGTCGGGGATGACTTGATGCTGGTTAATCCGTCTTCCCGGGAACTCCGTTCCGGAAATGAGCCCTCTGCCGGTATTCGCGGCCGGGGCAGGGGGGCCGCCGTACGGGGAGAACCCTGGAAGGTGGCGGGAATAGTTTCCTTCCCCGGCTGGCATTGGTTGACCAAGACCAGCGGAATGCGCGTGCGCCGCGGGGGTTTTGTTGCCGCTTTGGCGATTGCCGATGAACGCTGGCTCAAAGAGGAATACGCTCATCAGGGATTCCAGTTTATCTGGGGGGATACTGCTCCGGGGATCAGCAATGTGGAACTTCAGAACGACCTGGGGGAATACGCCCTGATGAAAGTGCGGGAGCAGGAAAACGGAGGGGAAGGCGCCAAGCCTCTGGTGAAGGCCCTGACCCGGGAAAGCCTGGGAGGAAGCGTTACCAGCCGCGGGGACGATGTGATTTTTACGATGAGCAAGCTTCCCATCATCATGATGGTGATCGCCGTTCTGGCTGTACTTAACACCGTCCTGGCTTCCGTGCAGTCCCGCCGCCGGGAATTTGGATTGATGCGTGCGGTGGGCGTGCCGGGCGGCATGGTGATGCGGATGCTCTGGGCGGAAACGCTGATGGTTTCCCTGTGCTCCGTTGTCATGAGTCTTGTGCTGGGAGTCCTGGGCGCCTGGTGCTCCATCCAGATTTTGGAATACGGCTATCACTTCGGCGTCGTTACTCCTCCTGTCACAATGCCCTGGGCGCATCTGGCCTGTGCTGTGCTTCTGGTGTTTGTCCTCTCCTCCCTGGCGTGTCTTCTGCCTGCGTGGCGCATGAAGCATGCGTCCGTGACGGATTTGCTTTCCGTTCGCGAGGGGTAGGAGCATTCAGGATGTTCTTTATTGCAACATAGTTGATGATTGGATAAATAAAGGCATTAATCAATGCGTTGGCGCTGGGAACAGCCGGGCTGGAATTTCCGGGAGAGGCGGGGAATATTGTTGCTTTGACTGCTTCTGTCCTGTTTTTTTGCTGCCGGAGCAACAACGCGAAAACGTGTACGGGGAGCCTTCCCTGAATAGAAAATAAGTGCATGAAAAAGAAAATAGAAATCGCTTCCTGGCCTCGAAGGTCCCATTATGAGTATTTCCGGACGTTTGACTGCCCCATGTTTTCCATTACGTCCCCGGTCCGGGTGGATGCTCTGTACCGTTATGCGAAACGGGAGGGGGTTTCCTTTTTCATTTTGTGCCTGTTTGTGCTGCTGAAGGCGTTGAACAGGGTGCCCCAGCTGCGCCAGCGGGTGGAGGAAGGGGATGTATGGGAGTATGAGTCCGTGGATGCCCTGGTTCCGGTGCTGGCTGCGGATGGAGAATTCACCCAGATTTTAGTGGAATACCGGATGGAGTTGTCTGATTTCCTGAAACATGCCGTTCCTCTTGTGCAGGCTGCCAAACTTGCTCCCGCCCAGGCGAATCCGTGCCATAGGGCGGATATCGCCGTATTCAGCTGCCTGCCGTGGATTCCATTCACACAGGTGGCCAGTGCCTACAGAGTGTTTCGGGGACAATACTTTCCCCTCATCCATTGGGGGAAGATGGAGGCGGATGCTTCCGGCAGGATGGTGATGCCCGTGGCCATTCAGGCGAACCATGTGCTGGTGGACGGGGTGCATGTGGGCCGTTTTTACGGTATTCTGGAAGAATTGTGCGGAAATCAATTCAGTTAAAAGGATTTTCCTGTACGCAGCATTATCTGCGAGCAAACAGGAAAGGAAACTAAGCCAGACAGCCCGGACAGTTCTGGACTGAGTGCCCCGGAGATATTTCCACCAGCTCCGGTTCCCGGTCCGTGAGGCAGAGTGCCGGGTTTCCGAGGGTGTTCCTGGGGCGGAAGCTGCATCCGCATGGCTCCTGAGTCATGTTGGGAGGCAGTCCGGGAATGGTATAGAGGGGGGCGCCTTTCGCATGCAGCCCGGGAATGGATTTCATCAGGGCTCTGGTGTAGGCATGCCGGGGATGTTCCAGAAGTTCCTTCGCCGGGGCGCTTTCCACGATGCGGCCTGCATACATGACGTTGATGCGGTCCGCGTATTGGCGCACCACGCCGAGGTCATGTGTGATGAGGATGACGGAGGTGCCCATGTCCTGCTGAAGTTTTCTGATGAGATCCAGCACCTGCTTCTGGACAGTGACGTCAAGGGCGGTGGTGGGTTCATCCGCGATGAGTATTTCCGGTCTGGTGATGAGGGCCATGGCAATCATCACGCGCTGGCGCATGCCGCCGGAGAATTGGTGGGGGTATGCGTCCATGCGTTGTTCCGCATCCGGTATGCCTGCCAGGGCAAGCTGTTCCAGCGCGCGTGTCCGCGCTTCCTTTTTGCCGGCCCCTTCGTGAATGACAAGGGGTTCCGCCACCTGCTCCCCGATGGTCAGGTACGGGTTGAGGGAGGTCATGGGGTCCTGGAAGATCATGGAGATGCGTTTGCCGCGGATGGCCCGGAGTTCCTTTTCCGGGCAACGGAGCAGATCTGTGCCGTCCAGCATGGCTGAACCGCTTTCAATGCGGCCCGGAGGCATCGGAATGAGCCCCATTATGGAGTAGCAGGTGACGGATTTTCCTGATCCGGATTCACCCACGATGCCAAGCGTTTCCCCCGGGGCTACATCAAAGGACACGTTCCTTACCGCCCGGACAATGCCGGCCCTGGTGTGGAAGGAGGCGCTGAGGTTCCTGACGGAGAGCATGCGGAGAAGGAGGGATGATCAGTCGTTGCGCACGCGTGAACGGGCGGAGAAGATGACCGGAATGCCGGGAGCGGGGTAGGCTTCCCTTATTTTGTTGCGCAGGTACTGGGAATAGCTGTCCGTGAGCAGGCTTTTGTCATTGACGAAAAGAACGTAGCGCGGGACGGGAATAGTATTGTACTTGGGGTCCACCGCTGTGGTGGCGTAATATATTTTCAACCTTCTGGCAGAGCCGCTGGCGGCGCCGGGAGGATTCATCTGCTGGGCAAGCTGGATCAGGCGGTTGAGCTGGCCGGTAGTGGGCAGGTTATGGGATTCCCGGCGGATGCGCGTGATGACTTTGAAGATGATTTCCACGCCTTCCGCTTTTTTGGCGGAGGTGGCGATGAAAGGCGCGTAGTTGATGAAGAATAGTTCCCTGCGCACCTGTTCTTCCACTTCCGCCATGCGGTCCTTGCGGGAGGCATTCGGATGGAAGAGGTCGAATTTGTTGACGATGATGATACAGGGTTTTCCTTCTTCCGCAATGATGCCGGCAATGCGGCGGTCCTGCTGCGTGATGCCCGCCGCAATGTCAATGACCAGCAGGCAGATATCCGCCCGGCGGATGGCTTTTTCACTGCGCATGGCGGAGAAAACTTCTACGGAGGTGTCCCGACGGGAGCGGGGACGCATGCCGGCGGTGTCAATCAGCACGTAGGGCTGGCCGTCGTGCAGATAGGGGATGTCAATGGCGTCACGGGTAGTGCCCGCCACATTGGAGACGATGGTGCGCCTGTCCCGGAGGATGGCGTTGACCAGGGAGGATTTGCCTGCGTTGGGGCGTCCCACTACGGCTACCTTGATGGGAAGGGCCGTTTCCTCTCCGTTTTCCGGTTCTTCCTCCAGTTCTTCTTTAAGCGGAGCCCCTTTCTGCTTGAGAAAACCGTCCAGCCGGGAGGCTAATTCGGAAAAGCCTCTGCCGTGGGCGGCGGAAAGAAAGATATGGTCGTCAAAACCCAGTCCGGTAAATTCGCCCAGATTAAGGTCCTGTTTTTCGTGGTCGGCTTTGTTAAGAAGGAGGATAACGGGAATGTCCGATTTACGGAGGTGGTCCGCGATGTTCTGGTCGATAGGGGTAAGGTGATCCCGGCAGTCCAGCACGAAGAGGATGAGATCCGCCGTTTTTATGGCAATGTCCGCCTCTGCCTCTACCTGTTCTGCAAAGCCGTCGCCCAGGCGCGCGCCGATACCGCCCGTATCCATGATTTTACAGGCGCGGTCCGTAATCTTGCAGGGGGCGGAAAGGCGGTCGCGGGTGACGCCGGGTTCATCATGCACGATGGCGATGCGCCTGCCTGCCATTCTGTTGAAAATGGCGGATTTCCCGACATTGGGCCTGCCTACGATGGCGATGGTGGGGACGTGCTGCATGCACATCATGTTACCCGAAGCTCCCATACTGTGAAAGCTAATTCCACGCCAGCGGGAAGGGCTTCCGCAGGGGGCTTATCCCTTGTGCCTGGCCCGTTTGTGAAGGTGCAACGCCACGGCAACCGTGATGATGTTGGGAAGCCACAGCAGAATATAGGGGAGCATCGTGTCGTTTTTCCGGGACAAGTCTGCAAAGATCAGGGCCAGGAAGTAGAGTGAGGCGATCAGGATGCCCAGGGCAAATCCTGTGGAAGTGTCTTTTCTGCGGGTGTTGATGGCCAGTGGCACGCCGATGAGGGCAAAGACGATGCAGGCCAGGGAGAAGGAGGCGCGCCTGGGAAGTTCCGTGGCGAATTCCGTGGTCTGCTTTTTATCCAGATAGCCGGGCGTGTCCAGAGCTTCCCGGATTTCCCTGTTGGTGAAGCGGTTGGCCTTGATGCGCCGGGAGCGGGATTTGTCTAGGTTGATGCTCAGAGGCATCTCGTCCATGGTCACGCTTTGGGAGATGGAGCCTTCTTCCTGCGTGGTGATGAGGGGATTGATGAGATTCAGGGTGAGGATTTTTTTCTCGGGAGAGAAATCCATGGTCACGCGTTCCGAGTGCATGGCCACAGACGGGGATTTTTCGTCCGCTTTCTGGTAGATATGCATGCCGTGGATGACGTCGTCCACGCGTTTGTCGATGTAGATTTCCAGGTTGTCGAATTTGGTAATGGCCTGGCCTTCATTGAGAAGCCCCTTCGGGTTGATGGAAGCGGCTTTGATGAGCAACTCGGAAATGGATTGCTTGGCGCGCGGTGCGATGTCTATGTTAATCCAGTAGCAAAGGCCGGAAAGGGCGATGCCGATGGCGATGGCGGGGGCGCTCAGACGCCACAGGCTCATGCCGGACATGCGCATGGAGGTGAGTTCGTTGTCCGAGGCCAGACGGCCGTACACCAGAAGAACGGCCGTCAGGAACCCCCACGGAATGGAGAACATCAGCGAAAAGGGGATGACCTGGAAGATGAATTCCAGAACGATGCTGATGGGCGCCTTGTTTTCCACCAGGAGGGGACGCAGTTCCTTGAACAGGTTTCCCAGAAGGAGCAGGGCGCTCAGGGCCATTACCCCCAGGGCCGTGACACCCAGCAGCTGGCGGGCAATGTATCTGTCAAGGATCTTCATGCAGTAAAACCGTGCCGGATATTGTGCCCGAAGGCTGCGGACAAGTCAATCTCGCGCACGGAACAATGCGCATCCCGTCCCGGAGGAAGGACGTGTTGAGCGGGGCGGGGAACATCCCCTGCTGAGGATGAAAGCGGGATAGGCATGTTGCTCAGCTTTCTTTTTGTTCCAGGCTTCCGAGCAGTTTTTCCCGCTGCGGGGGAAGCTTGCCGAAGTGGGATTTCAGAATGACGTGCGCCGGGATGCCTGGGTGGGCTATTCCATGCAGCCGGGCGAGTTCCTGTTCGAAGTGCAGGACGGCGCGTAGCGTGGGATCATTGTTTTCCAGGTAGGTGTAGGCCCTCTGCAGCAAGTCGTAAAATTCCGGGATGGGCGTGTCCGGTTCCAGCATTTGGAGAAAAAGGCGCGCGAAATAGCCTGCCGCACTGAGCCGGAGGTAGCTTTTCCGGAGGGCCAGGCGCGGCGAAAGCAGGTCTGCGGAGGTCAGGGTGTGCAAATCCCCCTTCTTTGCCTGCGTCCACTGCATGCGACACTGATAGAAAATGTCCAGACGCCCGGCAAAGGGGCTGCCGGTTTTTCTGGCGCTTTTTGCCGCCGTCCTGATAAGGCCTTCTTCCGTGCACCAGACGGCAATCAGGCCGTTTTCTCCCAGGGGATAAAGCTTCAGGACCGTCGCTTCCGCATTCATTAACGGCGTTTTTCCAGTCCGGTTTTTACCGGCTGTTCGGTTGGGACGGTTTGCCCATAGGGGGAGGGAAGGATGCCTGCCTCCGTCATGGCGTCCGTAAAGGCCTGGATGGCGCTGGTGCCTCCGTAGATGCGGATGGCGGAAAGAAGCTGTTCCTGGGCGGCTTCCTTGTCTCCTTCCATCAGTTTGAGGATGGCCTGGGTGCAGTAGTAGTACGGCGTATCATCCATCGGGCCGTACAGCTTTTCCAATTCCGCGGCAAGAGGCTGGTTATCCAGTTTGCGGGCGCAGATATAACGCTTGAATTGCAGCAGGGGCGTCATGCCGGGATTGTCCTTGAAGGGGAGAAGGAGTTCCGTGAAAGCTTTCAGAGCCCTGGAATAGTCGTGATTGACGTAATGCGCTTCCGCCAGGTTGAACTGGATGGTGAGGTTGGAGGGATCCAGTTTCTGGGCTTTTTCAAAATTTTCCAGGGCCTTTTCGATATTGCGGATTTCAATGTAGCATGCGCCGCGGAGGTTGTATAAGCCCGGATTTCCGGCATAAAGTTTTTCCAGCTCCATGAGGGAAAAAAGACATTCCATGATTTTTTTCTGGGCAAAGAGCTGTTCCGCTTTGCGGAATTGGGCTATATAGCTTTTTCTGGTTGTTTCCGGCAGGTTGTTGAATTCCTGAATCCAGGCAGGGGAAGGGGAGGCCGGCAGGGATTGTCGCGCGGAGACGGGAAGAAGGGCAAGCGCAAGGGCTGCCAGCAGGAAGGTGCGTGTTTTCATAAACAGATCAGGAGTTCAGGTGGGGAATGATTTTTTGTAGCGCGGCTTCCGCCGTGAGTCCATATTTTTTTCTGAGGATGGATTCCGAACCATGCTCAATGAATTGGTCCGGCCATGCGATGGCTTCCACGGGCGTCTTGACATCTCCGGTTTCCAGGGATTCGAGAACGGCTGAGTTGAAGCCGCCGCTGATGGAGTGGTCTTCGAAGGTGCAGACCACCCGGCTGCGTGCTGCGTGACGGCGGATGCATTCATCATCCAGAGGTTTGATGAAACGGGCATTGATCAGGGTGACGGTGTAGCCGCGGGCTTCCAGCAGCGAGGCGGTTTCCCGGGCGATGCCGATCATGGTGCCCAGGGAAACGAGGGTTACATCCTGTCCCGTCTGAAGTACTTCCGCCTTGCCGATGGGGAGGATTTCCGCCTTGGCGGGGGCGGGGGTTCCGGCGCCGCATCCTCTGGGATAGCGGATAACGGTGGGGCCGTTCTGGTAATGGTTCATGGTTCGGAGCATGTGGACGAATTCGGCTTCATCCTTGGGCTGCATGAAGACAATGTTCGGGATACTGCGAATCATGGCAATGTCAAACAGCCCGTGGTGTGTGGGGCCGTCGTCCGGGGAAAGCCCGGCACGGTCCATGCAGAAACGCACGGGCAGTTTTTGCAGCGCGGCGTCATGTTGAATCATGTCAATACAGCGCTGCATGAAAGTGGAGTAAATGGCGATGTAGGGTTTCATGCCCTCCGCCGCCAGCCCGCAGGCGAAGAGGGCGCCGTGCTCTTCCGCGATCCCTACGTCGAAATAGCGTTTGGGGAAGGCTTCCTTGAATAAGTCCAGCTTGGTGCCGCTGGCCATGGCGGCCGTGATGGCTGTGATGGATTCATCCTCGCGCGCCATTTCCACCAGCGTGGAGCCGAAGATATGGGAGAATGTGGGGGTGGGGGCGGCCTGCGTTTCCCCGTCCCTCACGCAATAGGAGCCCAGGCCGTGGAATTTGGTGGGGTTGTCCAGAGCGGGCTGGTAGCCCTTGCCCTTCTGAGTGACCACATGCAGAATAACGGGTTCGTTGAGATCCTTGATGTAGGCAAGGGTACGTATCAGGGTGGGAATGTCGTGTCCGTCCAGGGGGCCAAAATAGCGCAGCCCGAATTTGTTGAACAGCAGGGACGGGAAGATAAGGTTTTTGGTGGTGCCTTCCAGCTTGAAAGCAAAGTCCCTGGCCTGCGTGCCGCCCAGCTTTTCAATGAAGGAGGCCGTTTTATCCCTTAACCAGGAAAACGTTTCCGATGTTTGCAGGGAGTTGAAGTATTTTGCCAGCGCTCCTACGTTTTTGTCGATGGCCCATTCGTTGTCATTCAGAATGGTGATGTACCGTTTGGTGGTCTGGCTGATATTGTTCAGCGCCTCCAGAGTGGTGCCGCAGGTGAATGCCGCATCCCCGGCTACGGCCACCACATGGTAGTCTTCTCCTTTCAGGTCCCTGGCCGCGCACATGCCCAGGGCGGCGGAAAGCGCCGTGCCCGCATGCCCCGCTCCGTAGGAGTCATGAGGGGATTCGGACATTTTGGCAAATCCGGAAAGCCCTCCGTGCTGGCGGATGGTGTGGATCAGGGGAGCGCGCCCAGTCAGCATTTTATGGACATAGGCCTGGTGGGAGACATCAAAGATGATTTTATCCCGCGGCGTTTCAAAGACGCGGTGAAGGGCAATGCTCAGTTCTACCACCCCTAGGTTGGGGCCCAGGTGGCCTCCGGTGAGGGAAAGGGAGTGAATGAGAGTATTCCGGATTTCTTCCGCAAGCCTGGGCAGTTCCGACTCAGGGATTTTCATCAGATCTGCGTGGCTGCGGATGCTTGCCAGCAGTTCCGGAAGTTCAGGTGAGGGAGAATTCATTGCTGTCTGGTTCATCAGTATCCGTTTTATCCTGAACGGTTTCCGGGTTGCTGAGAGTTTGAATGCGCAGTTCCGCATCATGCAGGATGCTGCGGCAGTGACGGATGAGCTTATTGCCTTCTTCCACCAGGGCTATCATGTCTTCCAGCTCGGTGACGGGGGCTTCCGTCAGGCGTATGATTTCTTCCAGGCGTGCTACGGATTCTTCAAATCCGGGAGCGTTTTTCCGTTGTTTGGCCATATGGGAATTAAGGTTGAGGGGCGGTTTCCTGAAGGTCTTTGTAAAGAATCATTTCCGCTCCCTGAATGAATTGGCGGGAGTCAGGCGTTCCAAAGCGCTGCGCCAGGGGGGCAAGCGCCCGGCTGTGGTCAAAGATGTACACGGGGTTTTTATCCTTGGTCTGGAACAGAACCGTGCCTTCCAGAACGAGGGGAGTGAATTCTCCATAGGAGGAGGAAATGGTGTGGAGGTTCATTTTTGACGTGGAAGAAGGAGTCACCAGAATGCTGCCCACCTTGCCGCCGTGGAATTTCAAAATGCGTTCCAGCACCATGAATTGTTCCACCATTTTGGGGATGCCGATGGCTTTCCGGTCTGCATACCACCCGACGGCGGACGGCTGGTCCGTGAGAATGAAATCCTTTTCCGCCGTCTGGGTGCGAAGATCCCGGTTAAGGCCCAGGGGATAGTAGGGCGGCCATGCCGGAATGCCGCGGCCGGCCGTCAGGATGCCCACCCGCACAATGTGCGGAAGGTTGAGCAGAAGCGGAAGGGAAGTGATGAGAAGGGAGAGCAGCAGGACGCCTCCCCGAAGGATGGAGATTAGCTCTTTGTTGGAATGCCTGGCTATCAGGTTGAGAACAAATGCCGTGCCATAGGCCGTGAAAAAGGGAGCGAAGAGGATTTGAATTTGCCCTAAGGAAATGCCGGTTTTATTGGAGGTATAAATGGCCATGCCGATGACGGCAGGAACCCACATGGCAAAGATGCCCCATTTGGACTGGTTGACTTCCGGACGTTTGAATTTATGCAGGAGGGCCAGCAGAAATACCATGGCCAGGGGGAGATTGCCGAGGTTTTCGTAGAGAAGGTCACCCTGTGTCAGAATGTTGTTGATGACGGAAGTGACTACTTTTTGGGCAGCGATGGGAATGCTCCCGGAAACCAGGGCGTTCATCGCTATTTCTTCATTGCCGGTCAGCCCCGTGAAGATGGTGTAATAAGCCGTTCCGAAGAAGCCTCCGCTGAGGGAGCGGTTAATGTAAATGGGGTAGGCCAGGAAAAGAAGGAGAGTGATAAGGCCCGGAATGCAGTACAGGCCGTGCGGTTTGAACCGGATGCCTGCAAAAATCAGAAAACCGGCCATGGGCCACAGCCCGATCCATCCGGTAAGGCAGACGCATGAAAAACAGATGGAGCTGCCGATGAGAGGCCACAGGAATGCGCGGTTTTCTTCCTTGTTTTGCAGGGCCGTGTACAAAAAGTGGATGCCCCAGGCAAAGAAAAAGAGCATCATCATCTGCGGGAGGCCGCTGGTAGCGTATTGCAGGAAAAGATTGCTGAGTATCATCGTCAGGCAGGTGAAGCAGGCGATGGTGACGTCAAACATCCGGAGAAGGATGTAATAGCAGCTCAGGACGGACAGGATGAAAAACATGCAGGAAATGCCCGCCACAATCCGGTCAGGCAGGTAAATCATGGATGAGCCCGTCATGCTCCACAGGTCAAATTTGTGGACGCCGGCCATCCTGAAGACAGCTGCTTCCGTCAGGATGTTCAGCGGAGCGTTGCGTGTGTCCCGGAGGGCATAGGGATTGAATTTTTCCGGATCGACGAGGGTTTCGCCTTGTCCGGCCCGGATGGCTTCCTGTTCGTGTATCTGGGCGTCTGAAAGAAAAGGGTTGAGGCCGGCGCGTGTGCTTCCGGAGACCATCTGGATGGGTCTCAGCCAGTTGGTGGTCATCCCCTGCCCCCTGGCTACGTTGCGGGCGATTTGGGCGTGGTCCATGGCGGCATCAGTGCCCAGCCCGTTAAAGTTGAAAAAGTACTGCACCCCCGTGATTGCCAGCAGCAGGATAAGGATAATGATAAAAGGGGTGCGGGATGCCGAGGAGGGCTCATTCATGAATGGAGGATGTCTTGTAGTTTGCGTTGAAGAGTGCGCCGGCTGATGCCCAGCAGGTGGGCTGCTGCCGTTTTATTGCCGTTTGACTGGGCCAGCGCTTGTTGGATGGCATTCCGTTCCAGCAAGGATAAATTCAAAACCCCGGCCGGGACAAGCCCATTCTGCGTGTTGGGTGCATTGTCCTCCGGCCGTTCCTGTGGAGCGGCTTCCGGAGAAGTATCCTGCAGTTGCGGGGGAAGATGATGGAGGCCTATGCTGGCGGAATTGCTCATGACGACGCCATGTTCCATGGCCGTGCGGAGTTCACGAACGTTTCCCGGCCACTGGTAATTCCGGACGGCTTCAAGGGCGTCCCGGGAGAGGGGTTTGAATTCCTTGTTGTTTTCCCTGGCGAATTCCTTCAGAAAGGCGGTGGCAAGTAGGGGGATGTCTTCACGGCGGTCCCGGAGGGGGGGCATCTGGATATGCACCACATTGAGGCGGAAGTAGAGGTCTTCCCGGAATTTTCCTTCCTGCACGAGCTTTTTCAATGATTTGTTGGTGGCCGCGATAACGCGCACATTGACGGGAATGGATGCATTGGAACCTACGCGTTCAATGGTCCGTTCAGACAGCACCCGCAGCAGCCGGACTTGTGTTCCGGCGTCTATTTCCCCGATTTCATCCAGAAAGATGGTGCCGCCGTCCGCCTGCTCAAAGCGGCCGATGCGGCGTTGTCCGGCTCCGGTGAAGGAGCCTTTTTCATGGCCGAACAACTCGCTTTCCAATAATTGGGGGGAAAGGGCCGCACAGTTGACGGCCACGAATTTATTTTCCGGCCTTCCGGAAAGGGAATGGATGGCCTGGGCTACGAGTTCTTTTCCGGTGCCGCTTTCCCCCTCAATCAGCACAGTCGTTTTGCTGGGGGCCACCTGACGAATAATGGAGAATACGTGTTCCATGGCGGCGGATCTGCCCAGGAGTTTTTGCAGTCCGGAGTCCGCCTGGATGCGGGTGGTGAGTTCCTGGTTGGCCGTTTCCAGGTTCCGGGTATGGAGCGCCCGTTTGAGCACCAGCTCCACGGCGTCCAGATTCAGAGGTTTGGTGACGAAGTCGTACGCTCCCTCTTTCATAGCTGCTACGGCGGCATCCACGGAGCCGTAGGCAGTCATCATGATGCTTTGCGGAGGGTGAGGCAGGGATGCAGCGGCTTTCAGCACATCCATGCCGCTTTCCCCGCCCAGTCTCAGATCCGTCAGAACCAGGTCCGGAGATTCTTCCTGCAGGAGGGCGGAAGCCTGGGAGAGATTGGCGGCGGTGTACACTTCATAATCATCCTGAAAACCCATGCGCAGAGCGTCGCGCGTGGGTTTTTCATCATCTACAATCAGCAGAACAGGCATCTTCATGAGGGAATGGAGGATGGCAGGAGCCTGATGGTGCGTTCCACGCGCGGCAGGAAGACCGTGATGGTAGTTCCCTGACCCGGCTGGCTGGCCAGCGTGATGGACCCGCCGTGTTCCTTCACGATGCGGCGAACGATAAGCAGCCCCAGTCCGGAGCCGGTGGACTTGGTGGTCAGGAAAGGTTCATAAATGCTGCCCATGACCTCCGGTGAAATACCGCAGCCGGTATCCGCCACAGTAACGAATACGCTGTCATCCGTATAACCGCTTTTGAGCAGAATGGTGCCTCCCTCCGGAGGGATGGACTGGTAGGCATTCTTGATCAGGTTGTAAAAGACCTGTTTGATTTGGACGGGGTCCAGGCTGAGGATGGGAAGACTGGGCTGGAGGTCCGTGTTGATTTGGATGCCGCGCTGCTGGATTTCCGGTTCCAGCAGTTTCAGCACTTCCATGAGGATGGTTTCAATGTTGTAGGGTTCCCGGATGGGCCTGGTGGGGCGGATGGCCTGGAGGAATTGCTTCAGGATAACGTCCAGCCGCGTGGTTTCGCTCTCCGCTGTTTTCAGCAATTCCTCCATGTCCGTCCGGTACTTTGGAGGCAGCTGCTTTGCCTTCCTGGCCAGGAGCTGGAGATGGAGGCCTATGGAATTGAGGGGGTTGCCTATTTCATGAGCCACTCCTGCGGCCAGCAGCGTCAAGGTATTCAGGCGTTCTGCCTCAAGGTTTTCCGCGTTTTTTTTATGCCGGGGCGTTTCATCCCGTATCAGGACCAGGTGGCCCTGGTTTTTGCTGCCGATGGGGGAAATGAAAATGTTCAGGAATCTGTGTTCCGGGTAAAAGATTTCCGTGTCCCGGGAGACGGCGGTCTGGCTCTGCTGGATCGTGTCCCATGAGCAGTCCCTGCCCAGGAAAATACAGAAGTCATCCGGGGTTATTTGCCCGCGTTCCTTGTCAAAGAGTTTAAGGGCAGCCTTGTTGACGAACAGAATTTTTCCCTTGTTATCCAGCAGGATCAGGCCTTCCTGAATGGCTTCAAATACCTGCTGGAAAAAACCCTGCTGTTCCGCCAGCTTGACAAAAAAGCGCTGGAGATCCTCCTCCTTGATGTGGTCAATGCGGCCGATCAGCTTGTCAATGGTGTCTTTTTTCATGGCGGCGGGTCCGTTGCCGTGCGGCTTGCTCTTATATATAAAGAGCGGCATGTCACAAATCAAGCTGATGTGACATATTGTCGCGCATTTGCGGCTGGACATGGTTCCGGGGGAGGAGGCAGGATGATGGCATGCCTGAAGATTTTCCCTGCATTCCCTTTGTCAGAACGCGCCAGGTAGCTTTTCATGATACGGATGCTTCCGGGGTGGCCCACTTCTCCCGGCTGCTTTGTTTGGTGGAAGAAGTGGAGCACGAGTACCTGCGTTCCCGGGGGGTGGAGGTTCTTTCCCCAGACTGCGGATGGCCCCGCGTGCATGTGGAGGCAGATTACTCCAGCTCTGCGGGGCTGGGAGATTGGCTGAGCATAGAATTAAGCCTGGGAACGGTGGGAACCAGTTCTCTGGAATGGAAATTTGCCGTATTTCATTCCGAGCGTCCGGTGATGAGGGGAAGATATGTAGTCGTCCGTGTGGGGAAGGGCGGCAAACCTCAGGCAATTCCGGAATCGGAGAGGGAATGCCTGATTTCAGGCTTTTCAAAAGGAGGGGATGCCTGTAAATAAAGCCTATGTCTTCTAAAAAGCCTGTCGTTCTTGTTATTCGCGACGGCTGGGGCCGCAATCCGTTGGGGCCTGATGTCGCGAAAGAGTACGGTGACGCCACTGTTCTGGCTGATACCCCCTTTACTGATTACCTCCTTGCCAACTATCCCCACAGCCTGCTGGGCGCTTCCGGGGAGGACGTGGGCCTTCCGGACGGCCAGATGGGTAATTCCGAAGTAGGACACTTGAACCTGGGTGCGGGCCGCGTTGTCTTTCAGGACCTCTGCCGGGTGGATAATGCCATCAAAGATGGGTCCATGGGGGAAAACGCCGTGCTGAAGACCGCTTTTTCCCAGGCCGCTTCTTCCCGTCTGCACCTGCTTGGCCTGGTGAGTGACGGCGGCGTGCACAGCCATATCAACCATTTGATCGGCATCGTCAAATATGCTTATGAAGCGGGTGTCCGCGATATTTGCATCCATGCCATTACGGACGGCCGTGACTGCTCGCCAACCAGCGGGGCCGGCTTTATTCGCCAGCTGGAGGAAGCCGTCAGGCCGTACGGCGCCAAAATTGCCACGGTTGTCGGCCGTTTCTATGCGATGGACCGGGATAAGCGCTGGGACCGCAACAAGCTGGCATGGGATGCCATCGTTCTGGGGCGCGGCGAACAGTGCTCCTGCTCCCCTGCCGAATATGTGGAGCAGTGTTATGCGAAGGGGGAGACGGATGAGTTCCTGAAGCCCGGCATTTTTGCCTATGGCAACGAACAGCGCGTGAGGGACAACGATGTGGTGTTCTTCTTTAATTTCCGTGCGGACCGCGCCCGGCAGATGAGCGACGCTTTCCTTTACCCCGAATTTGACGGATTTGACCGTGAAGTAACGCCCAAAGTGCACTATGTGACGTTGACGGAATACGATGCCAAGTATCCCTCTCCCATTGTTTTTGAACAGGAACAGCTGAACAATATTTTCGGGCAGATTGTGTCGGAAGCCGGGAAAACCCAGCTCCGCATAGCGGAAACGGAAAAGTACGCCCACGTTACTTTCTTCTTTAACGGAGGTGTGGAGACCCAGTTCCCCGGAGAAGACCGCATCCTTGTTCCTTCCCCCCGGGAAGTGGCTACTTATGACCTGAAGCCCCAGATGAGCGCGGCGGAAGTGGCGGATAAATTTGTGGACGCTGTGGACAAGTATGATGTGGTAATCATGAATTTCGCCAATGGGGACATGGTTGGCCATACCGGATTTGTGGAAGCCGGCATCGCCGCCTGCGAAGCAGTGGACAGCGCCTTGGAAAAATGTGTGAAGAAGGTGTTGGAACTTGGCGGCAAGCTGCTTATTACGGCGGATCATGGCAATGCCGAACACATGCGCAATGAGGATGGTTCTCCGAATACAGCCCACACGACCAACCTTGTGGATCTCATTTACGTGGCGGACGACAAGGATCAGGTAACTCTCTCCGATGGCATTCTGGCGGATGTCGCTCCCACGCTGCTGAGCCTGATGGGGTTGAAACAGCCTGCCGAAATGTCCGGACATTCCCTGGTGACCCCTGGGAAATAGCGGGCTGCTGAGTTCATTGATGAAATCCGTTTCCGGATGCGTTCCGGAAACGGATTTTTCTATGTCATGCTTTCCGGACGGGGCAAAATGGGAAAGCAGGCAGGTTAACAATAAATAATAGACCAGCTGCCGTTTTTATGAAAAAATTTTTCGTGAATTCTGATGGAAAGCTTGTTTTTTGTGTCTCTTCGGCACTTCATGCATTTTTTTCTGCGGTAACATACCGGACATGAAGAAATGGTTTTTTTGCCTGTGAAGAAGATTTTTTGTTTCATCCTCCATAGGTGGAGAACTGCTGGACGGGGAGGAAAAGAGATCCCGGGAGCCCGAAATGGAGTTTTAAAAGGAGCGGGGAAAATGGAACGGATAAAATATTTAGGAAAAGATGAATAAAAGACTTGTCATGATATAAAATCACGTTATATTGGCCGTCCCCAAACGTGCCGAAAGGCACAAGAAATACGTTTTCTATCGGGTTTGCCTCCGGAAAAAAGGCGCGCTTCCTGCTTATAAAAAGGAATGTTCGCCTTGAATATCGGATCAGACCGACGAACCACAACCAAAGCAGGAAAACATGCCGACCATTAATCAGCTCGTCCGCAAGGGACGTATTACTCCGGAAGAGAAGTCCAAATCACGCGCTCTTCATAGCTGCCCGCAACGCCGCGGTGTTTGTCTCCAGGTGATGACCCGTACGCCCAAAAAGCCGAACTCGGCTCTTCGTAAAGTGGCTAAAGTCCGTCTTACCAATGGTGAAGAAGTGATCGCCTACATTGGCGGCGAAGGTCATAACCTTCAGGAACACTCCATCGTGCTTGTTCGCGGCGGTCGTGTGAAGGACTTGCCGGGTGTTCGCTACCATATCGTCCGCGGCGCTCTTGACTGCCTCGGTGTCGACAAGCGCCGCCAGGGCCGCTCCAAGTATGGCGCCAAGCGTCCGAAGGCTGCTGCCAAGTAAACCAAACATCTTACCTACTATATATTATGGCTCGCCGTAAACGCGTTTATAGAAAAATCGAACGTCGTGACCCTCGTTACGACAGCGCTCTTGTTGGCAAACTGATCAGCAAGGTTATGCTGGATGGCAAGCGCTCCCTTGCGGAACGCATTGTTTATGCCGCTATTGACATGGCTAACGAAGGCACGGACAGCATTGATCCTCTGGAAGTAATCACCCGCGCTATTGAAAATGCCAAACCCCGTGTGGAAGTAAAGAGCCGCCGCGTCGGTGGCGCTACTTACCAGGTCCCGCTTGAAGTGGATCCGGCCCGTTCCGAATCCCTGGCCATGCGCTGGATTGTGAACTACGCCCGCAACCGCAAGGGTGTGCCGATGCACAAGGCTCTCGCCAACGAAATCAAGGAAGCCGCCAACAATCAGGGTTCTTCCGTTCGCAAGCGCGACGACGTTCATAAAATGGCTCAGGCCAACCGCGCCTTTGCCCATTTCCGCTGGTAATTCCTTCTGCGACTGTCAGCCGAATCATTCACTTTCGATCACTACAGATACTTTCCAGACACTATGTCCGATCACGTAAATAATCCCAATCGCAAGGCTCCCCTTGAGCGTTACCGCAATATCGGTATTTCCGCTCACATTGACGCCGGCAAAACCACGTTGTCCGAGCGTATTCTTTTCTACACCGGCATGATTCACAAGATTGGTGAAACCCACGACGGTTCCACCACGACCGACTGGATGGAGCAGGAACGCGAACGCGGTATCACCATTACCTCCGCTGCTGTCACCACCAACTGGAAGCAGGTGAAGAATGAAGGTATCAGCAAAGTGTTCGAAGGCGAAAATTTCCAGCTGAACATCATCGACACTCCCGGACACGTTGACTTCACCGCTGAAGTGGAACGTTCCCTTCGTGTGCTTGACGGCGCCATCGTGGTGTTCTGCGGCGTGGCAGGCGTGCAGCCCCAGACGGAAACCGTGTGGCGCCAGGCCACCAAGTACAGCGTGCCCCGCATGTGCTTTGTCAACAAGATGGACCGTACCGGCGCCAACTTCAACAACGTGCTGGACGATATCCACAACAAGCTGGGCGCGAATGCCGCTGCCATTCTGATCCCCATCGGCGCTGAAGACCAGCTCCGCGGCCAGATTGACGTGGTGAACCAGAAGGCCGTTATTTACGCCGACAACGACCGCTTGGGCTCCACCTACACGATTGAGGATATTCCCGCCGAACTCAAGGAAGAAGCCGAACTGGCCTACCATGAACTCGTGAGCCGTGTGGCTGACGTGGACGATGAGCTTGCTGAAAAGGTGCTCATGGAAGAACCCTTCACGCCCAAAGAGCTTAAGGAAGCTATCCGCCGCGCCACCATCGCCAACAAATTTGTGCCTGTTGCCGGTGGCTCCGCTTTCAAGAACAAAGGCGTTCAGTTCCTGCTTGACGCCGTGGTGGATTACCTCCCCTCCCCGGTAGAAACCGTTCCCGCCCACGCGGAAAGCACGCTGGATCCGGAAAAGACCTTCGAAATCACCGCTACGGACGATGCCAAGCCCATGGTGCTGGCGTTCAAGCTCTGGGCTGACAAATTCGTCGGCAAGCTGGTGTTCATCCGCGTGTACTCCGGTGTTCTCAAGAAGGGTGACACCGTGTACAATCCCCGCACCCGCAAGACGGAACGCGTGGGCCGCATCATTCAGATTCAGGCTGACCAGCATACGGATATTGATGCCGTGTACTCCGGTGACATTGCCGCCATCGTGGGGCTGCGCAACGTGACCACGGGCGACACCATCACCAGCCCGGACAATGATATCTGCCTGGAACCCCCCACCTTCCCGGAAACCGTTATTTCCATGGCGGTAGAGCCCAAGACCAAGGCTGACCAGGAAAAAATGTCCAATGCTCTGGGCCGTCTGTCTGAAGAAGACCCGACTTTCCGGGTGAAGACTGATGAAGAAACCGGCCAGACCCTGATTTCCGGCATGGGTGAGCTTCACCTGGAAATCATTATTGACCGCCTGATGCGCGAATTCAAGGTGGAAGCCGACATCGGCAAGCCCCAGATTGCCTATCGCGAAACCATTACTGCCCCTGCCCATGGCGACGGCAAACTGGTCAAGCAGTCCGGCGGCCGCGGCCAGTACGGCCACGTGGTCATCGATGTGAAGCCGAACGAACGTGGCAAGGGGCTTACCATTGAAAACAAGATCGTAGGCGGCGCCATTCCCAAGGAATACATGAACGCCGTTTATGCCGGTCTTAATGAAGCCATGACCACGGGCGTCGTCGCCGGTTATCCGGTGGTGGACGTGCACGTTGAAGTGGTGGACGGTTCCTACCACGAAGTGGACTCCAATGAAAACGCTTTCAAGATGGCTGCCATCTTCGCCATGAAGGACGCTTTCAAGAAAGCCAAGCCGATCATGCTGGAACCCATCATGTCCGTTGAAGCTTCCACCCCGACCGATTACCAGGGCGACATCATGGGCGACCTGAACCGCCGCCGCGGCCAGATCAGCAACATGGAAAACAAGGCCAACGCCTGCATTTTGAAGGCTATGGTCCCCTTGTCCGAAATGTTCGGTTATTCCACCGCCATCCGAACCCTTTCCAGTGGCCGCGCTTCCTATTCCATGGAGCCCTCCCACTTTGAACAGGTGCCCCAGAACCTCGTTGACCAGATTGTCAGCGAGAAGGCTAAATAAACAAACCTTTGAAGTATAACCAATAGACCGCACGTCCATGCAAAGTCCAAAAATCCGCATTCGACTCCGCGCATTTGACTACCGCGCTATCGACCGCTCCTCCCAGGAGATCGTTGAAACCGCCAAGCGCACCGGAGCCAAAGTTCACGGCCCGATTCCGTTGCCGACCCGCATTGAAAAGTTTTCTGTGAACCGCTCCGTTCACGTCAACAAAAAATCGGCCGAACAGTTTGAAATCCGCACCCACAAGCGTCTGCTCGACATCGTTGATCCGACCGCGCGCACGATTGATGAGCTCAAGAAGCTTAATCTTCCGGCCGGGGTGGACATCACGATCCGCATCTAGTTTGGTACCCGGATAAGTAATTAAAAAACAGAAAGACACACTACAATGGCTCTAGGACTTATCGGAAAAAAGGTCGGTATGACCCGCCTGTTTGACCAGGAATCCGGCGCTATGGTGCCCGTGACCGTCATTGACGTCAAAGGCAACACCTTCGCTCAGATTAAAACGGAAGAAAAGGACGGCTACAATGCTATCCAGGTCGCCTTTGATGCGCAGAAGGAAAGTCGCGTGGCCAAGCCTCAGGCCGGCCACTTCAAGAAACTGGGCATCCAGCCCACCAAACTCCTCAAGGAATTCCGCGTAGAAGCGTCTGAATTGCCTGCTGAAGGCGCTGAAGATCCCGGCGTGGATCTCTTTTCCGCCGGACAGTGGGTCGATGTGATCGGCACTTCCAAAGGCAAGGGGTTCCAGGGCGCGATGCGCCGCCACAACTTCCACGGTTCTCCCGCCGCCCACGGCTCCATGATGCACCGCCGTACCGGCGGCGTAGGCGGCTGTTCCACCCCCGGCCGCGTCTGGAAGAACCAGAAGATGCCCGGACAGATGGGCAATGCCAAGCGCACGGTGCAGAACCTGAAGGTCGTCGCCGTTCGTCCGGAAGATAATGTCATCCTTATCTCCGGTGCTGTGCCCGGCGCGCGCGGTTCCTACCTCGTGATTCGCCCCGCCAAGAAGAAGTAAGGCTTTAGTTAACCTCACATTGATTATAGGAAAACCTATCTATGTCCGCAAATACCTTTACATTAGAAGCCGCCGCCGCCGCCAACATCCAGGTTGTAGGCAGTGACAAGGGCTCCCAGGCTGTGCATGACCTGATCGTGGCTTACCAGGCGAACCGCCGCACCGGTTCCGCCAATTCCAAGACCCGCGCAGAAGTCAGCGGCAATAACAAAAAGATCTTCCGCCAGAAGGGCACCGGTAATGCCCGTCACGGCGATAAGCGCGCTCCCATCTTTGTGGGCGGCGGCGTGGTCTTCGGTCCCCGCCCCTGCGACTACAGCAAGAAGGTGAACAAGAGCACCCGACGCCTGGCTCTGCGCCGCGTACTGGGTGACCTGATTGCCGCTTCCAAGGTCAGCACCGTTTCCGAATTTTCCGTGGCTGACGGCAAGACCAAATCTTTCATCAAAGCCGTCAAAGACCTGACGGATGCCAAGAAGGTGCTCATTGTGGCAGCTTCCTTTGACGAAACCACCTACCGTGCCGCCCGCAACGTTCAGGAAGTTCTCCTGATGACCGCTGCGGAAGTGAACATTGAACAGCTCATGAATGCTGATGCAGTGATCCTCGTTGACAACGCTTTAGAAACCCTCGCCAGCCGTACTGCTTAAGAAGCCATGAAAGACATTTACCAAGTCATCAAGAAGGTGCGCATCAGCGAAAAGGCCACCATGCTCCAGGAAACTACCGGCGAGCTGGTCTTCGAAGTTGATCGTGACGCCAACAAAATCGAAATCAAGAAGGCTGTCGAAGTTGCTTTCGGCAAGAAGGTCGCATCCGTGCGTACCGCCAACTATGACGGCAAGCTCAAGCGCCAGCGCCGCTCTGATGCAGGTCGCACCGCTCATTGGAAAAAGGCTTACGTCAAGCTTGCCAACGGTGAAACCCTTGACCTCGTTTAAAGCCCCTATTAGGAAGGAAAGCTATCATGTCCCTCAAGTCATTCAAGCCAGTTACTCCCTCTAACCGTTACAAGGTGTGGCCGTCCTTTGACGAAATCACCACCTCTACCCCGGAAAAGAGTCTCTGCAGACCCCTCAAGAAATCCGGCGGCCGCAATAATAATGGCCGCATCACCACCCGCCACATTGGCGGTGGCCATAAGCGCAAATATCGCCTGGTGGACTTCAAACGCAACAAGTTTGACGTGCCCGCTACTGTCCTTACTATCGAATACGATCCCAACCGTACCTGCCGCATTGCTCTGATTGAGTACAAGGATGGTGAAAAATCCTACATTCTGGCCCCCACGGGGCTGCAGGTGGGCATGAAGGTGGAAAGCGGCCAGAAGGTTGCTCCCAAGGTAGGCAATGCCATGCCCTTGAAAAACGTTCCTCTGGGTACTTCCGTTCACAACATTGAAATTCGTCCGGGTTCCGGCGGCAAGGTAGCCCGCGCTGCCGGCCAGCAGGCCATCGTTTCCAACCGTGAAGCGGGTTACGCGCTGATCAAGATGCCTTCCGGTGAAATCCGCCGTTTCAATGAAGATTGCTACTGCACGATCGGCCAGGTAGGCAATACCCAGCACATGAACGAAATGTCCGGCAAGGCCGGCCGTACCCGCTGGATGGGCGTTCGTCCTACCGTGCGCGGTATGACGATGAACCCCGTCGACCACCCGAACGGTGGCGGTGAAGGCAAGTCCAAGTCCGGTGGCGGTCGCCAGCACCTCAAATCTCCGTGGGGCCACGTCAAGGGCCAGAAGACCCGCCGTCTCCGCAAGCCCAGCGACTCCGTCATCGTACAGCGCCGCAATGCCAAGTAATCAATATATTATAACTTTAACTAGGATTATATAACATGGGACGTTCTCTCAAAAAAGGCCCTTTTGTCAGCCAAAAGCTTCTCGCCAAGATCGACGCTCAGCTTGAATCCGGCGACCGCAAGCCGATCAAGACCTGGAGCCGCGCATCCATGATTACGCCTGACTTCGTCGGCCTGACTTTCCTGGTGCACGCTGGCAAGAACTTTGCCACCGTGTACGTCACGGAAAACATGGTAGGCCACAAGCTTGGTGAATTTGCCCCGACTCGTGTCTTCAAACAGCACGGCGGTATCGGTAAGAAGTAATCAGTAAGTTAACAATCAACATGTCGAATTCTTCTTCCATCCTTGCATACTCTCTTACCACCTTGGTAGGGCTGGGCGGGGCGTTGCAGGGAGCGGAAGAGGATACGGCGGCACTGACGCGCAGAATCGAGCGCCTCGAAAAGCAGAATGCGGCCCTCAAGGCATCCTATGTCCAGGCCCGCAGCGACGCCGACAAGGCGGCCGCACAGCTGGTGGACATCCGTTCCAGGCTGGAAGCTTTGGGGGGCGCTGCGCTAGGTAACAGCGAGGAACGCCTGATTCAGGCGATGGCGGACATCGAAGCTTTTAATGACCGCGTCCAGCGGTTGGAGCAGGCATCCGTCAAGCTCTCCGGAGCCATCCTTGCCTACATGAAACAAGCCATATCCGAAGATGCGAACGCCAGGACGGCTGTGGAGAGTTCTCTGCGCCTGCTGGAATCCGTTCTGGGATACAGGCAACAGCCCGTGCGAGATGGCGCGGGAACCCTGGCGGAAGCCAAGGTGCTCAGCATTGATTCCGAATCCGGAGTGGTGGTGCTGAATACCGGCAGAACGGCAGGAATGCAAGTCGGGATGCCGGTTCGGTTAACCCGGGGAGCTCAAACCATCGGAGAAGCCGTAGTCACGGACGTCCGCAAGGAAGTATGTGGCGCGCTTGTTCAGAAACTTGAGACGCCAGCCGATCCGGTGCGCGTCGGAGATTCTGCCTCAGTAAAAACCAACGACTAAATCATCTTCATAATAACCTGCACTACGAGGAAAAACCCATGGAAGTGAAAGCTGTTTACAAATACGCCCGCATCTCCGCCAAGAAGATGCGCGATGTTGCTCAAGAAATCCAAGGCTTGTCCGTCTCCCAGGCGACCGACATCCTGTCCTACACCCCCAAGAAAGGTGCCTACCTGCTGAATAAGACGCTCAAGTCCGCGTTGGCCAACGCCGAGAATAATGCGGAACTGTCCGTTGATACGCTGGTGGTCAAGTCCGTCATGGTCGATGAAGGGCCCACGATGCGCCGCACGATGCCCCGCGCCCGCGGATCCGCCAACATGATCCGCAAGCGTACATCCCATATCACCGTTATCCTGGCCGATCAAGAAGGCTAGGCCATACCAATCTAACACACATATAGCTGAACTAATATCATGGGTCAGAAAGTAAATCCAATCGGGTTCCGCCTCGCCGTCAACAAGGACTGGCGCTCCAAGTGGTACGCCACGGGCCAGGATTACGCCACCAAGCTGCATGAAGACTTGGTGATGCGCAAGTACATCAAGGAACAGTTGATGTCCGCCGCCGTTTCCAGCATCGTGATTGAGCGTGCCTGGAACAGTGTCCGCATCACCGTCCACACTGCCCGCCCGGGGCTTGTCATTGGCCGCAAGGGTGAGGAAATTGAAAAGATCCGCCAGTACCTCCAGAGCCTGTGCGGCGCTTCCACCCAGGTCAACATTGACATTGTGGAAATCCGTTCCCCTGAAACGGACGCCCAGCTTATTGCAGAAAACGTGGCCGTCCAGCTGGAACGCCGCGTTTCCTTCCGCCGCGCCATGAAGCGCGCCGTGCAGGTTGCCATGGAACGCGGGGCCGACGGCATCCGCATCCGCTGCGCCGGCCGTCTTGGCGGGGCTGACATTGCCCGTGCCGAATGGTACCGCGAAGGCAAGGTGCCGTTGCAAACGCTCCGCACTCCGATTGACTACGGCTTTGCCGAAGCCCGTACCCTGTACGGCATCATCGGTGTGAAGTGCTGGGTCAACAAGCGCGATGAAGTCGTCTCCCAGCAGAATTCCCGTCCGTCCGGCCCTCGCGGACCCCGTCGTCCGCGCGCCTAAGAAAGCCGCTACCACATTTGTTCATCACACTTAACACAAGGAGGAATAAGATATGCCTTTAATGCCCAAGAGAGTGAAGCACCGCAAGATGCACCGCGGCAGCCGTTCCGGCAATGCCACCAGCGGTACCTATGTTGCTTTTGGTGACTTCGGCCTTCAGGTGCTCGACCGCGGTTGGATCACCAACAACCAGATTGAAGCCTGCCGTATTGCGATCAACCGTTACCTGAAACGTAAAGGTAAGGTGTTCATCCGCATTTTCCCGCAGAAATCCTTTACGTCCCGTCCCCCGGATACTCGTATGGGTAAGGGTAAGGGCGCCGTGGAAGGCTGGGTAGCCGTGGTTCGCCCCGGCAACATTCTGTTTGAAGTAGGCGGCGTGACCGAATCCCAGGCGCGTGAAGCCCTTCGACTGGCTTCCAACAAGCTGGGCGTATCAACCCGCTTCGTCTATCGTCAAGGCGTTCAACACTAAAGCTACTCATCACCATGTCCGATAAGAACTCCGCCAAAGAACTTCGTGCTATGTCCGCCAAGGAGCTTTCCGCTCTGGTGCGCAGCCTTCGTGAAGAACTTTTCAATCTCCGCCTCCAGCAGGCCACCGGCCAGTTGGAAAACAACCAGAGAATCCGCACCGTCCGCAAGGACCTTGCCCGCGCCCTTACCATTAAGGGTGAAACCGGGGAGGTTTAATTGAGGATTTCCGGTAATTACAGAATATTCTAACACTTTTAGAATCCAATGTCCGAACAAACCGAAACAACCAAGAAGCCCGGCCTTCGCAAGACGCGCGTCGGCGTGGTGACTTCCACCAAGATGGACAAGACCATCGTTGTGGAATACGTTGCCCGCGTTCCGCACCCCAAGTTCAAGAAGATCGTCAAGAAGAGCAAGAAGTTCTATGCCCATGACGAAAATTCCACGGCCAAGGTAGGCGATAAGGTACGTATCGTTGAAACCCGCCCGCTTTCCAAGCTGAAGTGCTGGGAACTGGTGGAAGTGCTTACCCATTAATCAGGAATCAACCATTAAGTAAAGGAGATTTGATACCATGATCCAGATGGAATCCCTAGTCCAGGTAGCCGACAATACCGGCGCCCGCTCCGCCAAGATGATTGGCGTTATCGGCAAGCGCACCCGTCAGGCTCACATTGGCGACATTATTACCTGCCACATCCGCGAATCCATTCCCACCGCTTCCGTGAAGAAAGGAACCGTGGTGAAGGCCGTGGTAGTGCGCACCGCCGCCCCGATTCGCCGTGATGACGGTTCCGTGCTCCGTTTTGACGGCAATGCCGTCGTCATCATCGACAAGGACAACAACCCGCGCGGCACCCGTATTTTCGGGCCGGTCGCTCGTGAACTCCGTGAAAAGAAGTTCATGAAGATTGTTTCCCTTGCTCCGGAAGTGCTCTAACCGAGACGTCTCAGGATTTTGGACGCCATCCTCCGAAAAGGAGGATGGCGTTTTTTATTGTCCCCGTTTTTCTGATAAGTTTTCATTACGGTGTGCTTCCCATATAGGGAGAAGGTTGCCGGAGCGCAGCCCTTGCCTGGCGCAGGAGGCCGGCAAATCCGGAATAGGTTATGAGGGGGGAATTCCGGTTGTTGAAATGTCCGGTTGTTTTTCTGGACTGCCGTTTTCAGGGATATGCTTTTCCATGACGTTGAACGCATGTTTGAGTTGCTAGGATATCCGGAGGAAGGAGGAAACGTATTTATCCGGAAGAGACGGAGAAACGGCCTTCTTGCCGGATTTTTCCGAGCCGGTTTTGAGGCGGTTCCTCATGGTGGCTTTTTATAGAATAAGTTACCGGAAGGGGGCGTTGCCGGGAGCCGTTCCATGAGATACGGAAGCGGGCAGGGGCTTCCTGTCCCGTCAGAGCGTGGGGTTGAAGTGCGGGGAATAGGGGCAGATAATGGAAGGGACGGACAGATGGAGGAACCGCCTTCCGAATGCCAGGTAAGGGGAAGAAAGGAGGCAGGAGGCCGGGATACCGTGAAGCCTGGCGCAGGAATTAAGCTTCGTTAATGCCTGTGCGGTTCGGTACGGGGTTTTCCCAGTTGCTGGGAGGAACCGCAGGCCGGGCAACGGAACCAGCGGAAGAGGAATATATGCAGTGCCGTGGCGAATACGTAGCCGAACAGGGGAATATGGTGGGCCGCCTTATTGCGGGTGTATTTTTTAAAGGAAAAGACATGGGCCCTGCACACGCTGCATTTCCGGGGAAGCGCCAGGGAAAGATAGAGAACCAGCGCCAGAATCCAGGGGCCGAAGCAGAGGCTGATTAACGGCCAGCCTCGTTCTCCATTGAGAAGCACAAGGGTGGTGACCGAAATGGAGAAGAGGATGCAGATGAACAGGAGCAGGACGATAACGGCTCCCATCCATGTCCGGAAGGAGGTCATGTGCTTGATGCCTTTTTTGCGAAGGTAGGTTTTCGGCTCCTTGTGGGTGTGAACATGTTTTGCGGGCTGGTAGCTGTGTTCTTCCTGCAGCCTGGCCTTGGCGGAGAGATGTTTTGGAGGTCCGTCCGTATGGGAACGCCCACGTTCCCTTCTGTTTTCTGAAGAATCAGTAATCGAAGGGTCAACGGGAGTGGCAAGGGGGAGGCCGTCGCCCTCATGGATGGGAAGAAGCTCCGGTTCCGGCGCAGTAGGAGAAGAAAGAGCCTGATTCACCCATTCCCTGAAAACGGGAGCGGAAGGAATTTCCGTCTGCAGTTTCAGCATCCGTTTTGCCTGGTGAAGTTCAGGCAAAACGGTGGAGGGGTCCGCGGAAGCGAATTGTTCAAGAGTACGTATACCCACCGCTTCAAGCAATTCAATGAATTGCTCGCGGCCGGCAAAGTACTTTTGAATATTATTCATTCCCGGAATGATAGATGGTTAGGAAAGGGAATCAAGCATCCCTTTTAACTGGGATTGTTTTGCCTCCCAGTCCGCCAGACGGGCTTTTTCCTGATTCACGACTTCTGCCGGAGCTCTTTCCACAAAGCCCGCATTACCCAGCTTGGCCGCGGATTTGGCGATTTCCCTAGCTATTTTGTCCAGTTCCCTGCCCAGGCGTTCCTTTTCCGCTTCCACGTCAATAAGGCCTTCCAGGGGCAGGAAGAGTTCCCCAAGCGGCGTGAGGGCCGCAGGCGTTCCCTTGGGGGAGGAGTAAGCTGCGTCCCGGATGACGGATTTGGCGTTCGCCAAAATGGCCAGACGGGAGAGGATATCCTGGGGTACGTCGTGGGGAGTTTTCAGGATGAAGCTGACGTTTTTATTGTTGGAAAGGTCGTATTCCGCTTTCAGGTTGCGGGCCTTGTTGGCCGTTTCATAAAGGGCTGCGGCCTGGGTATTCGCCAAGGTGATGCGGCTTTCATCAAGTCCTGCCAGGAGGTTTTCGGCAGAGGGGAGAGGAGTGCGCATGAGCGGCAGGCCGCCGTTGCTTTCCGCAAAGCCCAGGGAGGCCCAGAGTTCTTCCGTGATATGAGGCATGACCGGATGCAGAAGGGCCAGGTAGTGCCTGAGCACCGTGTCCATCGTGGTGAGCGTGGCTGCCCGTGCCGCTGGGTCCGCCCCGTCCTTCAGGTCACCCTTGACGGCTTCCAGGAAGCGGTCGCAGTATTCGTTCCAGAAGAATTGGTACAGGGTTTGGATGAGGGCGTTGAATTCGTAGTCCGCCAGCGCTTTTTCTACATCTGCATGCAGTTGCTTGAGCTTGGAGATAATGGAGATATGTACGGATGAGTAGTGAGGGGCCGTTTCTCCCCTGGCATCTCCCTGCATCAGCCGGAAGCGCGTGGCATTGTACAGCTTGTTGGCAAAGTTGCGGCCTTCGCTGATCTGGTTTTCATCAAAGCGCACGTCCGTTCCTGTGGGGGCGATGCGCATGAGTCCGAAGCGGAGGCCGTCCGCTCCGTAGTTGGCGATCAGGTCCAGAGGATCCGGGGAGTTGCCCAGGGATTTGCTCATTTTACGCCCGATTTTGTCACGGATGATAGACGTGAAAAAGACGTTGCTGAACGGTTTGTCATGCTGGAAACGGTATCCGGCCATAATCATGCGCGCCACCCAGAAGAAGATGATGTCCGGTCCCGTGACAAGATCCGTAGTGGGATAGAATTTGGCGCGGGTTTCCTCATCCATGGTGGAGAAAGGCCACAGCCAGGAGGAGAACCATGTGTCCATTACGTCGTTGTCCTGAATCCAGTTGTCCGGGTCCTGGGGCGGTTCGGTTCCCACGTAGAGGAAGCCCTGTTCCAGTGCGGAGGCGTCCAGCGCCGGGGCGTTCCTGAGTTCTTCCGCCTTGTCTTTGCGGTACCAGACCGGGATGCGATGGCCCCACCAGAGCTGTCGGGAGATGCACCAGTCCTGAATGTTTTCCAGCCAGTGGGCGTAGGTTTTCGCCCAGCGCGCGGGGCGAAAAGTGATATCCCCTCCCGCTACGGCGTCCGCGGCTTCTTTCACGCAGGGGTATTTGAGGAACCACTGCATGGAGAGGCGCGGTTCAATCGGGACATTGGCGCGTTCGGAGAACCCGACTTTGTTATCATAGTCTTCAATGTTGACCATGAGGCCGGAGGCTTCCAGCATTTCCACGGATTTGCGGCGTGCGTCAAAGCGGTCCATGCCGTGGAGTTCGGGCACTTCCGGGCAGTTGATATGACCGTCGGGGGTAAGGATGTCGATAATTTCCAGGTTGAATTTCCGGCCTATTTCAAAGTCGGCCTTATCATGGGCCGGAGTGATTTTCAGAGCGCCCGTGCCGAATTCTATTTCTACATATTCATCTCCGATGATAGGAATGGGGGTGGGATTGAGCGGGCGCATGACGTTTTTCCCGATGAGGTGGGCGTACCGCGGATCCTTCGGGTTGACGGCCACAGCCACGTCCGCCATGATGGTTTCCGGGCGGGTGGTGGCTACATGGAGGGCTCCGGACCCGTCTTCCAGTTTGTAAAGAACGGTGTAGAGCTTGCTTTTCTGCTCAGTCATGATGACTTCTTCATCAGAGAGGGCCGTGAGGGATACAGGGCACCAGTTGACCATGCGGCGGCCCCGGTAGATGAGTCCTTCCTTAAAGAGTTCAATGAAGACCTGTCCAACGGCTTTGGTGTATTCCTCATCCATCGTGAAGCGTTCGCGGTCCCAGTCGCAGGAACAACCCAGCTTATGGAGCTGGTTGATGATGATGCCTCCGTGTTTTTCTTTCCATTCCCAGACTTTTTCCAGGAAGGCTTCACGGCCCAGATCGTGGCGGCTCCGGCCCGTTGTCTGTTTGAGGTCTTTTTCCACCCTTACCTGCGTGGCGATTCCGGCATGGTCTGTTCCGGGCAGCCAGAGGGCTTCGTATCCTTTTTGGCGCGCGCGGCGCACCAGGATGTCCTGAATGGTGTTGTTCAGCACATGGCCCAGATGCAGCACTCCCGTGACGTTGGGGGGAGGGATGACGACAGAGTAGGCAGGCTTTTCAGAAGCCGGGTCAGCCTTGAAACAACCTTCTTCAATCCAGCGGGATTGCCATTTTTCTTCCACCAGGGAGGGATCGTATGCTTTGGGCAGATCAGACATGGGCAAAAGGGTAGCATAAAGTTTTTTTCTTTCAATCCCTACCTGTCCGGGAGAGGGTGGAAAGATGGCTCTTTTTCCCCGGAATAATGTGATGAAAAAGCCGCCGGGTTTCCTGATGGAGCCCGGCGGCTGGAACGGAGTTTTTCCTGTTTTTTTATTTGACCGTCACAGTTGTCTGAGCCGGCTTGAGTCCGTTGGAGATGACTTGGAGCGTCACTTTTCCGGATTCTCCCTTGCGGGAGCGCAGAATGACCTGGGCAAGACCATTGAAGGCCTTGATTTTCATGATTTTCTTGTTTTCCGGATTCGCCATGGTGGTGAAGTCCGTGGGATCACCATTGCAGATGCCGGCGATGTCCGCAGGGCCGCTTACCCTGAAGGTGAGCTGGTTTTTGCTTCGGGGCACCATACGGCCCTGGGCGTCGCGGACGGCTACGGTGACATAAGACAGGTCATAGCCGTCTCCCTTGATTTCATTGCGGTCCGGCTTGAGGGTGAGTGCCGCAGGTTTTCCGGTAGTGGTTACCGTGTCCGTAGCCCAGATTTTACCGTCCTTTTTGGCGACTACTTTGAGGGTGCCGGGCGTGTATTTGACGTCTTCCCACACGAGGCGGTAGCGGTCCTTTTCCCCGGTGCCCTTTTTGCGGACGCCCTGGGATTTCCCATTCAGGAAGAGTTCCGCTTCATCCCCGCTGGTGTAGACATGCACGGGTGTTACCTGCCCCTTGCGTTCCGGCCAGTTCCAGTGCGGCAGGATGTGCGCCATCTTGAGATCCGGCCTCCAGTGGGCTTGGTAGATGTAGAAGCGGTCCTTTTTGAAGCCGCACAGGTCCACGATGCCGAAGTAGGAGCTGCGGGAGGGGGCGCGGTCTCCCAGTTTTTTGAGTTCCGCCATCAGCTTTTCGCGTTCCGGCCCTTCCGGCACGTTCAGGGCGTTGGTGGCGTCCAGATTGTACGGGGTGGGTTCCCCAATGTAGTCAAAGCCCGTCCATACATATTCTCCCGCGCTGTTGGGATTGTCTTCCTGAGCGGCGAATTCCACATCCGGACGGTTGGCCCAGCCGGGGGCGTACAGGTCATAGGAACTGACCTGGTAGAGGTAGAATCCCTTGCCCTTGTTCCAGTCCACGGGGAAGAAGTATTCTCCGCGGGAGCTGACGCAGGAGGCGGTTTCCGCACCATAGAACGGCTGGTGGGGGCGGTCCTTGGCGAAGTCCTTGTAGGCCCAGGGCTTGTAGTTGTAGCCGTAAACATCCAGGGTGTCCCCAAAGCCGTTGCGTGCGGCATTGGCGTTGTTGCAGCCGGAAGTCACTTTGCGCGTGGGGTCTTCCCGGTGGAAAAGATCCGTCAGGGTTTGGGAGATATGGTGCAGATTTTTCATTCCCTGTTCCGGAACTTCATTTCCCGAACTCCATGCAATGACACAGGGGTGGTTGCGGTCCCGGTGGCAGAGGTTAACCACGTCCCGTTCATGCCATTCGTTAAAGGATTCGTTGTTGACGCCTTCTTTGGAGCATTGCCATACGTCGAAAAGTTCGTCAATGACTAGGATGCCCATTTTATCGCACAGGTCCAGCACTTCCGGCGCAGGCGGGTTGTGGGACGTGCGGATGGAGTTGACGCCGAATTCCTTCAGGATTTCAATCTGGCGCTCATAGCCTCGAGTGTGGGCGGCGGAGCCGAGCGGTCCCAGGTCATGGTGCTGGCAAACGCCCTTGAGCTGCACGCGCTCCCCGTTAAGGTAGAATCCCGTGGGTTTCCATTCAACGGTTCTTACGCCGAAGTTGGTGAATTTTTGGTCGATGACTTTGTCTCCCATCCTGACCGTGGTTTTCATCTTATACAGATGGGGAGCGTTTAGGGTCCACAGAGTGGGGTTTTTGAGCGTCAGCGTGCTGGTGATTTTGCCCTTTTCCCCGGCGGGAATTTCTTCCCCTTTGGTGGTTGTGGAGGCTACGATTTTACCTCCGTCCAGGATTTCTTCAGTAACAGTGGGGATGACGGCTTTGTCCGTGGTGTTTTTTACCGTGGTGTCCACTTCCACCTTGGCGGCGGATTTGGTGATTTCCGGAGTTTTGACGAAAACGCCCCAGTGTTCGATGTGCACAGGGTTGGATTCCGTGAGCCACACATGGCGGTAGATGCCGCCGCCCGGATACCAGCGGGAGGTGCTGGGGGGATTGTCCACTCTGACGGCAATGGTATTTTGCTGCCCGAATTTCAGGAAGGGCGTGATGTCCACGCGGAAGGAGCTGTAACCGTATTTCCATTCGCCGGCCAGGTGTCCGTTCACATAAATTTTGGGGCGGGACATAACGCCGTCAAAGTCCAGATAGAATTGGTTGCCCTTGGCGTCCGCCGGGATTTCCAGCGTTTTGCGGTACCAGCCAATGCCGACCCAGGGGAGTTTTCCGGTTCTGTTTTCAATTTCCATCCGGAAGGGGCCTTCCACGCCCCAGTCGTGCGGCAGGTTCAAGGAACGCCAGTTTTTGTCGTTGAAAGAGGGGCTGGAGGGATTGTCCGACTTACTGGTTCCGGCGGCGGCCTGAGGGCGGATAATTTCCCCCTTGTCGTTTTTAAAGGTGATTTCACGGATGCTGGCCCAGTTGCTCTGGTTATTGCCCGTGACGGTGATGCGGAAGTATCGCGGTTTGCCGGTTTTGTTTTCTACCGTGTCTTCCTTGGAGTCGTTTTGCCCGGAAGTTTTGTCTTCAATAGTTGCCCAGCGTTTTCCGTCACCGGAGCCTTCCAGCTTGAAAAGATGGTTGCTTTGTTTTTCCCACAGGATGTTAACGGTTTTTACATCTACGGGGCGTCCCATGTCCACGGTGATTTTTTCTCCGCTTTTGCCACTGGCGGCACACCAGCGGGTGGACTTGTCCCCGTCCACGGCATTGTCCGCCGGATTGCCGGATTCTTCACTGGTGGCAGTGGCGAATCCCATGGCTTTTCCCGGTTCCGGTTGCGTACTGCCATCCGGCATTTTCCCGAAACGGGCGAATTTCCAGTTCCAATCCAGGCTCTCCGTTTTGGTTGCATTCAGAGGCGCCGCCATGAGGCTGGCGATACTGAACGCAGTAATGCAGAGGGTCGTGCGTGTAATATTGGTGAACATATCTGTGATATTACGACTGGAAATCTGCCATCTTGCAAGATTTTTATTCAGCAGGATATGGTTTCTGCCCGGATTACGTCAGCAGGGTTCCACGCGTCAGGCGGGATGACTTGCGGCCGCCGTCCAGTTATGTATGAAGGCGTCTTCCAGAGATATGGGCGAGAGGAAGATGCCCCCGGCAGGAGAAGGAGAGCGGACGGAACGGTTGGCGGAAAGAAAAACAGGGGGAATGAAAGAGAGAACGCCGGACCGGCCTTGTTGAATGGGCCGGTCCGGCAATGGGGAAAGGAGAAAAATCAGATGTATATTTTGACGATGGCTTTTTTCCGGAGGCGTTCCACCCATTTTTTATAACGTTCATTGCTGCGCTTGTTGCGCGCCATGATGTCAATCTGCTCCTTGATGGCGGAGAGGGGGGGCGGCGGCGCCAGTTCCTTTTTCTCCACCAATACGATGGTGAAGCCGGTGGAGTCCACCAACGGTCCGATGATTTCGCCGGGCTGTGCGCCAAAGATGATGGCGGCGGATTCCGGGGAGAGCGTGGAGCGTTCCGTAACGGGCCAGTCACCGCCTTTTTCCGCATATAGATCCTTGGAGTAGCGTTTGGCCATTTCCTCAAAGGTGGCGTTTTTGGATTTGATTTCCTTGGCGATGAGTTCCGCTAGGTTCAGCTGTACTTCCGGCGTGGAGGCGGAGTCATCCCCCAGCATGGGAATGAAGATTTTCTTGAATTTGATTTTGTCTTTGGTCAGGTCCCGGTATTGTTCTTTGGTAGATTCGTATTCCTGCTGTATTTCCTCCGGAGTAGGCGGTATTTCCTGGTCGTATTTGGAAGCCCGCATGATTTGAACCTGGAGCTGTTTTTTCGTCATTTCCCGGAAAGCGCGGATGGTCATGCCGGAGAGGCTCAGGTTTTTCAGGAAGGCGGAACGATCTCCGTTAAAGGTGGTCAGGATGGTGCGGTTGACTTCCTGGTCAATGAGAGAGTCCCTAATGACGCCGCCCATGCCTTCAAATTCATTGCGGAGCAGTTCTCGCTCCACCAGGTCTTCAATGATGTTTTTTTTCGCCAGGGCCAGTTGCTTGTAGAATTCGGGCCCCTGTTTGGGATACTGGGCCGCGAGCTGTGCTCCGATGGGCATGAGACGCACGCTGACCTCATTGGCCGTGATGGGACGGCCGTTGACTGTGGCGGCAATCCGGTTGACGATCCGCTGGGGCTGAACACGGGATGCCGGCGCTTCGTTCGGAGAGATGCGCTTGGATTCGTCTGGCCGCACCGTTTCCCTGCCTTCATCCCCGTGAAGCTGGACGGCTCGTGGAAGGGAGGCCCGTGAATCCACGATGCTTTGCCCCTGTGCGGACAGGGGCATGGTACAGATGAGAAGCGCCTGGATGTGGGTCCTGATATTCATGGGGGGAGAGAAGAGTATTTTTAATGCCTCCGGCATGATAGGGGACAGTCCTGCAAAGACAATCTATTTCTGGGTATGTATGGATGCTGCCCGGCATGGGCGGGATGCCGGTTCCTGCATTTTTGCTGACTGTGGATGTGCTTGGTCATCGCCGTTTTTCCCTGTACAGTATGCGGCGATGCATGATTGCCGTTTATTGAGAGGAGTGCTCCGTTCCTCCCGTCCGGCCAATATTCCCACGCTGTTTACCAACGCGGCGGCGGCGTGGGCTTCCGTCCGTGGGGCGGAGCTACCGCCTCTCGCCCTGTATGGGGGCGTAGTGCTGATGGGGCTGTGCTTTTATTTGTATGGCATGTGGGAGAATGACCGTGTGGACGCCAGGTGGGATGCCGCCCGTTATCCGGACCGCCCCGTGCCGTGCGGCGCGGTGAGCGTTTCCGTACTGAGGCTGTTGTCTTTGGCGGCCGGGTTGTCCGGCCTGGTGCTGAACATGGCGCTGGGCGGGGAATTTGCCGTGGGGGCTTTGCTGCTGATTGTGATTTCCCTGTATAATGTGTTCCATAAACTGTGGAGCGGCTCCATTGTTTTGATGGGGTTGTGCCGCGGGGTGTGGGTGCTGGCCGCCGGCCTGGCATTTGCCCGTTCGGGTGGAGAGTCCGTTCCTCCTCCGGCCTTGCTGTGGTATGCTTTCGGCCTGTTTTTGTTTACCTGCGTGATTTCCGCCGTAGCACGGCGTGAGGCGGGCAGGCCCCGGGTTCAAAGGGCTGTGACGGTGCTGCTTTCCGGCATGTGCCTGTTTGATGCGGTATGGCTCCTGAGTTTCGGTTCCCTGCTGTGGCTTGGTTCCGTCTTATTATGGGCGGGAACGCGGCTGCTGCAGAAGCTCGGTTGCCGGGCCACATAGGTTTGAGTTGAATTTACATGGGAAGTGTGCATGATCTAACGCGAGAAAGAGGGTTATGAATGAATTGATCATCAAGATAGGTCCGTTGTTCTGGGTTTTGAGCGTTCTGGCCGTTTATGCGCTGGCGGTTGTCGCGGAGCGGATTTTGTATTTTCACAGGATTCAAATTAATACTGGAGATTTTTTAAGAGGTATTTCCAAGCTGGTAAATGCCGGAAAGACGGATGAAGCCCGGCATGAGGCTTCCATTTTACCGGGACCTGCGGCCCGCGTGGTTTCTTCCGTGCTGGCGCATGCCGGATTGAGGCGTGAAGAACTACGGACTGTGGCAGAGGATTCCGTTCAGATGGAAGTGTTTCAGATTGAAAAGAATATCCGCGGATTGCTGGTAGTGGCTACGGTGAGCCCGCTAGTCGGCGTGCTGGGGACGATCCAGGGGCTGGTGGGATTTTATTCCCAGCCGGGGGTTCTGGAAGGGAAGGCTCCCTCTCTTGCCATGTCGGATGCCGTTTACCAGGCCCTGCTTAGTTCCGCCCTGGGGCTGAGCATTGCTATTCCCGCTTATTTGTTTTATTCCTACCTGGCCTCCCGCTCCCGCCAGATTGTACATTCCCTGGAACGGGCCGGCACGGAGGCCGTTTGCCTGGTGTGTGATGCCCGGCAGAGGCGCGAGGCCGGAGAGAGCATGAATGGCCGGGGCGTGTGAGTGCAACAGGGAAGGAGGAAAGGCATGCAGATCAAGACCCGTTCAACATTGCCCGCCGGGGCGTTTTTCATTCAGGTGGTCGTCCTGCTGGATTTGGTTGTTCTTGTCTGCGTGCTGACGATCATGACTTCCCGTGTGGGAATGGCGTACGGGTATGAGGTAAAGGCTCCTTCTTCCCATTTTCTGATGAATATTGTGGGGGATGTTGAGTTTATTTCAGTTACGGCTGGCGACCAGCCCGCTTTTTATATCGGAAACCGCCTGATTGAAGGCGGGCTGCCCGGCGTTTCCTCAGAATTGGACCGGATTTCCCGGGAGCATGGGGAGAATGGGAGCCGTATGGGGATTGCCCTGCGTTTGGATGATTCCGTTTCACGGGCCCTGGAACAGCAGCTGGTGGATATGGTGCTTGCCAAGGGGATGACGTGTTATATTGCCGCCGAGCCCGCGGATTGATTTTTTCCCTTGTTACCTCATGAAGCTGAATAAAAAGAGCCGGGATAAAATTTTCGACCTTCATTTGGGATTGACGTTTGACTGGAGGGAAACCGGCCTGTTGCGCTGGCGTATTTTTCTGTGGATGCTTTTTTTTGGCGTTTGCGCTTTTGCCGCCGGCCTTTTTGTCCATGTGGAGGTGCCGGAAATCCGCAGCAGGGGAGATCAGCCGGGTGCCGTGGTGGTGCTGCCTGCAGATAATCCGCGCCTGCATCAGTATGTGCTGCGCAATACTCCTCTGCCTGTGAGAGGCCCCGTTTGGGCTGATCCGGTGACGGCCGGCCCGACCGGGGAAATGGGTGTGACTTTGCCTTCTCCGCGTTCCGCAGATACGCCTCTGGCCCCTCTCCCCCCCGTGTCCGTGCCCACTGTGGCGGATCAGGTCTGGCGTATGTGGCAGCATCCGGATTTTCATATACGCGCCATGATGAATCCTTCCTTGGAGATTTCCGGAACATGCATTCCCTATTTGTCTTTTTGTTCCCCGGGGCTGGATGGACGGATTGTTACAGCCGGCTCCCTGTCCGGTTTTTCCAGAAGTGAAGATCACACGGGGCTGAGGAGTGATTTTTTTGTGGTGGTGGATGTATGGGGCGTTCCTTCTCAAGTTTTGTTACTGGAGTCTTCCGGAAGTAATGGAGCGGATGAGTCCGCAATGAGGTTCGCCCGGTCTTTGCGCTGGGTTCCGTCCCGGGAGCCGCGGAGCGGCACCATGTCCATCGAATGGAAGGAGGAAGAGCCGTGAATATGACCCTCCAAGATTTTTTGATGCGCCTGTTTTTACTGGGCGCCGGCGGTTTTTGCGCTGTGGTGTCTGTTTGCCTGGCTGTGGGATGGATACGATCTTTCCTGGATCGGAGGCGCAAGTTCCAGTGCCGGATATGCGGATTCCGGTTTTATATGGAGAAGGGGAATTCCCGTGCGGAGTGCCCGCATTGCGGTGCGGCCAATAAAAAGAGCTGAAAAAACTCCGGGCAGGAAATGGCACCTGGGACGTTTCCGGCGGCTCTAATAAATCCGCAGAGATTCTTCATCAATGGGGAGCGAGTCCATGCCCAGGTCTTCCGCACCGTGTGTTCCCATTTCTTCCCGAACATAGATGACGTCCACCCGGCTGCTCTTGCCTTCGCCGGAACGGTAGCGGATGCGCGGTTCCCTGATGACGACGGTATTGCCCCCCATGGCCGCAGCTTCCTTGGTGAAGTAGTCGATTAGTTCCTTGTCTTCCATAGAGACATGGACAATGCGCCCTTCCGGCCCGTTAAAATGCCCCACGTTGGTGTATTCCCCCATGGGGTATTCGTCAATGACCAGAACTTCGTTCTGGGGGATGGGCGCACGCGGAGGACCGGAAGTGACCGGCGTCCACGCATTGGGGCCGGAGGGAGAAGAGCAGGCTGTAATCAGGCTTGTAATGAGGCAGAAGGCCGGACTGAAAAAAGGAGCTTTCATGGTTGTCCTGCCGTCAATAATCGGCAGGCGGCACAAAAATGCAACGGTAAACTTCGTTGCCGTCATGAAAGATTTGGACCATGACACGCTCCGGAGTTCTTTTAACGCAATAGGAGTCGTGTTCTTCAGGGATGGGGGGCGCATAACGGCGCGTGCTGCGGCGCGCAAAGACATGCTGGCGGAATACTCCCACGACGGCATGATTGCTCATTTTGACAATGGTATAGTAGTCGCTGGTAGGCAGGGTGATGGAAGGAGGAACGTCTTTGGCACTCACGGGCAGAATTATAGATGGCGGCTGAAAACAATGTCGAATCTGAAATGTGGCATGGGATCACGTCCGAAACATCGGCACATCAGTCCGTGCGTCCCATCATTTCCCGCGTTTCCTGAATAGTATGCGCCTGGGCTTGCCGCGCACTCATGATAGTTGGCTGTCCAAAGCTTTGTCTCTTGGCCTCAATGTCCCGGTTGACAGTGCGGTCGAAGCGTTTGTCCGCCTCTTTCCAGGAGCGTCCATGAAAGTCGGATTGCTGCGTGGCGTATTGTTTGGAGGCATCCTGCCAGGAGTGGGTATTTACTCCCTTGGCGCGGGCGATGAAGTCCGGCGTTTCCAGCTTGTCATCCGTGAAGGATTTGATGCCATCCCATTTCTTCGTTTCAAACCGGGTAGAGGCGCCGTCAAATTTCTTTTTTTCAAAGGATGCGGTTTCAAAAGCCTTTTTTTCGATTTGAGACGTGTTGCCGCTGTACCGGAGTCCTTCAAAGGAACTCCGTTTTTGGGACACCATCCTGGTGTTTCCTTCCTTGTCCGTCTGCTGGCCGAAGCCGCCGGCGAATTTCGCTTCCAAGGCATCCATCAGCTCTGCGTCCGTTTTTTCCGAATCAGGGCGTTGCCGGGGCTGAAAGTTTGTAGCTACCGTGCGTTCTGTAGCACAGGAGCAAAGTGCTGCTGCGGCAATCAGAAGAAGGTACTGTATCCGGAACATGCTCACGTTCCCTTATATTCCCGAATGCCGCGCAAATTGCAAACAAAAAGGCGCCTCCATTGCTTGATGGAGGCGCCCGGAGTAATCTGTCTGATCCCTGTGGGGATTATTTGGAGGCGGTCAGCTTGGCGACCTGATCCTTCAATTCTTTGCCGACCTTGAATTTGACAACGGAGCGGGCCGGAATCGGCACATCCTGGTCAGGGTTTTTGGGGTTGCGGCCTACTTTGGGCTTCACTTCCTTCACCTGGAAGGTTCCGAAATTGCGAATCACCACACGGTCGCCTTCAGCAAGGGTGCTGGAGATAATGTCCACGGCACGCTGTACGATGTCGAACACTTCAATCTGAGTGAAGTTGGTTTCGGCGCTGATTTTGTTAACGAGGTCTCGTTTTGTTAATGTTTTAGCCATATGGAGTGCAGAATGATATGAATGTATGAGTTTTATAGTTCAGCGTGCATGATTTGTCTCCTAAAAAATCACATAATCCGTGGCATGCTTGATTTTTACGTTCTCAACTGCGTGATGCAGGAATTTTGCTTGACCGGAATGGTTGGGATGCTTCCATTGCTTGCCGCCGGAGTGTTCCGGCTCCGGGAAGGATATATGCGAACCACGTTTACAACCATGCTGACTGACGCCCAAGCCGGAAGGCTTGAGTCCATTCTTGAGGAAAAGGGGTTTGAAAGAAGAGAGGTGCCCTATGCGCGTTTTTCCTTTGCCGGGCCTTCCCTGCTGGCGACGGTTTACGAGAAGAAGAACAAGCTTCTTCTGCAGGGAAAGGGAACGGATGATTTTATAGAGTTTACGCTGGAACCGCAGGTGACCGGAGTTTTGTCCCAGCCGGAAGAGATGGAAGAAGGAGTCGATTTTGTTCCTCACTTCGGGATAGACGAAAGCGGAAAGGGAGATTACTTCGGCCCGCTGGTGGTGGCTGGTGTTTATGTGGACGGGGGCATCGGCGCCGCATTGCGCAAGCTGGGTGTTTGTGACAGCAAGCTGGTAGGGTCTTCATCCAGAATCCGCTGCCTGGCGGAGGGGATCCGCAGGGTGCCGGGCATCCGGTTTCATCTGGTAAGCATTGGCCCGGAACGGTATAACCAGCTTTATCCGGCGTTCGGGAATTTGAACCGTTTTCTGGCCTGGGGGCATGCTACGGTGATTGAGGGGCTGGCGGCCAAGGTTCCGGATTGTCCCATGGCATTGAGCGACCAGTTCGCCAATCCGTTTGTTCTGAAGAGGGCGCTTGCCGCCAAAAAGGTGTCTGTCCGGCTGGAACAGCGTGTCCGGGCGGAGAGCGATGTTGCTGTGGCTGCGGCATCTATTCTGGCGCGCGAACGTTTTGTGAATTGGATGGATGCGGCGGGAGAGGGCGCCGGCATGAAGTTGCCGCTGGGAGCTTCCGGCCAAGTGGTGAAAGCTGCGCGCCAGTTGGTGGCCCTGCATGGGGAAGAAATGCTGCCCAAGGTGGCCAAGATGCATTTTAAGACCACACGGAATGTGTTGAAGTAGGGAATCAGGCCGGAGTGGCGCAAGGGGACGCTTCTTTTTTCCATTTCCCGTCTCCTACGGAAAGGACGGTGATTCTGACTTTGTCCAGTCCGTGGTGCTTCATGTCCAGCCGTTCTGCGGCTTCTTCACTAAGATCTATGATTCTGTTTTTGATGAAGGGGCCCCGGTCGTTTACGCGGACTTTTACGGTTTTGCCTGTTCGAAGGGATTGAACGAGCACTTCGCACGGGAGGGGAAGGGTGGGATGCGCTGCGTGCAGGTGCCAGGGGCGCACGTTTTCTCCGATCGCCGTTTTTCCGCTGACGAGCCCCCAAAGGGCGCATTCATTGTAATAGGAGGCAATTCCCGTTTGTTCATACGTCAGCGCCTGTTCCACGTTCATGGGATGGTAGCGGTGCCCCCGGATGGTATAGGGGCGGGTCATGTAGCCCGGATAATCCCGGCTTTTGGGAGAGGACGAGCAGGATGCCAGCCATAGCAGCCCGGCCAGCACGGACATTCCCCTGAGGATACCTGTCTGCATGATTTTATTATATGGATGGGGAGATGATGAAATGCAAGACGCAGGCGCGTTTTTCCGCCCGTGAGAAGCAGTATTCCGGAAGTGGCGTGATGTTTCCCGGGGGCAAGGGGAACGGTTTTTCATTGCCGTTTCTATTTTGATTTTGGTTGACTTGGCTGGTTCGCTTGCGTAGCGTTGATGCGATTCTGGGAACTTACTACAATAATAGATAACATAATGAGCAGGCAGGCATTTTATCCGCATCTCTCAGTGGATTGTGTGTTGATCGGGTTCGATGAAGAAGGTCTGAAAGTCCTTCTGGTTGAGAAGACGCAATTTGAACCCGGCCATACCGGCGCCATTTCCAAATTGCCCGGCGATTTGATTTATGAGGAGGAAGAATTGGATGCCGCTGCCCGCCGCGTTTTGTTTGACATGACCGGCATGTCTTCCCCCCATTTGGAACAGTTCCATACTTTCGGCGCTCCATCGCGCATCAAGAATCCGGAGGACAGGGCATGGGTGGAGGCTGTTTCCGGCCAGAAGATAGGACGCCTGGTGACGGTGGCCTACATGGCCATGCTCAGGATTTCCACCAAGCTGCGCAAACTGATGGAAAGCCATAAGACCCGCTGGGTTCCTGTAGATGATTTGCCGGAACTGGCGTTTGATCACCGGGATATTATTGACCTGGCGCTGGAGAGAGTGCGTTCTTCCGTGAAGAAGGAGCCTGCGCTGATTTATGACATGTTGCCTGCCAAGTTTACGGCTCTTCAGCTCCGGCGGTTGAATGAGGAGATTCACGGCAAGCCCATGGATGTGCGTAATTTCCACAAAAAAATCGCTTCCCGCCCCTACATTGTGCCGCTGGATGAGAAGGAGGAGGGGGTTCCCCACCGCGCCGCACGCTATTACCGTTTTGACCGTAAAATTTATAATCGCCTTTATTGCCGGAGCTGACGGTTCCGGGCCGTTCTGGCTTATTTTTTCCGTTTTTTCGGGCCTCTTCCCGCCATGCTTGCGGGGAGAGGGTCTTCTCGTTTGACAGAGTCCGTTTTGTAACGCATCTTATCCGCACGTTGATTCCCATGATAAATCCGGCCTTTATTCCAGACGATTTTTTCAAGGTGCTGGCGCCTTCTGATATTTTTGGAGCGGATGGTCCGTTTGAGGTTGATTTGGGGTGTGGGGACGGAGGGTTCCTGCTCCAGATGGCGGCCCATTATCCGGAACGCCGTTTTCTGGGAATAGAACGGCTTTTGGGCCGCGTACGGGGGGTTTGTTCCCGGGCGGCCGTCCGCGGGTTGGATAACGTGAAGGTGTTTCGCGTGGAAAGCCGTTACTTTCTGGAATGGATGATGCAGCCCGGCTGCATTTCCCGGCTGCATTATTTATGTCCGGATCCTTGGCCCAAGGAGAGGCATCATAAGAACCGGCTGGTGCAGGAGGATTTTCTTCCCGTGCTTCACCGTTCCCTGTCCGATGGCGGGGAGTTCCTGTTCAAGACGGATCATGAAGGATATTTTCTGTGGGTGCTGGACCATGTGGCGCGCAGCGGTCTGTTTAGCCGTGCCAGTTGGGATGAGGACGAATTTTTTTATCCCCGTACGGATTTCCAGCTTCAATGGGAGGCCATGGGAAAGCCGATTTACCGCGCCCGCTTTATCAAATTGCAGAAAGTCTGATTCCAATGCCTTTTATACTTCATCAGAAAGATTCCACCACGGCTGCGCGCCTGGGGTCGCTTGAGTTGCCGCATGGACGGGTTCCCACCCCCATTTTCATGCCGGTGGGAACGCAGGGTTCCGTGAAAACCATGCATCCGCAGGATTTGGAGATGCTGGGAGCTGAGATTATTCTGGGAAATACCTATCATTTGTCCCTGCGCCCCGGTTCCGCTTTAATTAGGCAAATGGGCGGATTACACAAATTTTCCTCCTGGAACCGCCCTATTTTGACGGATTCCGGCGGGTTCCAGGTCTGGTCCCTTGCCAAGCTCCGTAAAATTACGGAAGAAGGGGTGCGTTTCCAGAACCATTTGGACGGGGCGTACATGATGCTGAGCCCGGAGCGGTCCATGGAGATCCAGGCGGACTTGGGCAGTGATATCGCCATGCTGTTTGACGAGTGCCCCCCTTATCCCTGCGACAGGAAGTACGCGGAAGCCTCCCTGGGGTACACGCTTCGTTGGGCCCGCCGCTGCAAGGCGTGGGTGCAGGAACATCGGCCCCGTTCCGGGGAAGGGCGTCAGCACCATTTCGGTATTGTGCAGGGTTCCGTGTATGCGGATTTAAGAAAGAAGTGCGCGGAAGAACTGGCCGCCATGGATTTTGACGGGTACGCCATCGGCGGCGTTTCCGTGGGAGAGCCGGAGGATGAAATGCTCCGCGCCATTGATCATTCCGCTCCCTGGCTGCCGGAGGAGAAGCCCCGGTACGCCATGGGGCTGGGCACCCCCCCCCAATTGCTGGAAATGATTGCCCGCGGCGTGGATATGTTTGACTGCGTAATGCCTACCCGCCTGGCTCGCCACGGCGTGGCGCTGACTCCGGACGGCCCCATGCATATCAAGAATCAGCGCTGGGCGACGGATTCCCGCCCAATTGACCCGGAGGGACATCCGCATGTCACGCAATTTTCCCGCGCTTACGTGCGGCATTTGTTTAAAGCCGGTGAAATACTCGCTTTAAGATTGCTTTCTTTTCAGAATCTGGAATTCTATCTCCGGCTGATGGCCCAGGCGCGCGAGGCCATAGCCGCCGGCACGTTCGGTTCCTTCAAGGATTCGTTTATCGCGCGGTATAAAGCAAACGACATTTTATGAATATCTTTATGTTAGCACAGGCTCAGGATGCGGCGGGCGCCGCCGGGCAGGAACCCGCAAATATGTTTCAGCAGATTCTCGCCAGCCCCATGTTCATGTTTGTGATTATCATCGTCCTGTTCTGGGTGATGCTGATCCGTCCCCAGAGGAAGGCGCAGAAGGAGCAGCAGGCGCGCATCGCAGCCCTGCAGCGCGGGGACAAGGTGATTACAAACGCAGGGCTGCACGGTTTTGTGGAGAAGGTGAATGAGCGCACCGTTTCTCTCAAGATTGCGGAAGGCGTGGTGATTGAATTGGAAAAGAACGCGATCGTTCAAGTGGAGAAGTAAGTTTTTCCGCTTTCCGTACGTTTCCTGCATCCGCCCGTGTCGCCCGCCGGCAGGGGCGGATGTTTATTTTTGAAACCGTCTTTTTCCGGCGGGGTTAGTAAAAGTGGTTATGAGATTGCCCCACATGTTTATCTTGTCATGTTCCGCAGCGCTGGCGTTCGGTCTGTTCCCGTTTGCGGCAGGGCAATCCGTGGCTTCCGGCGACCGCGGGAAAATGGAAACTGCCCCCAGGCCCGGACTGGAATGCCTTCAGGTGACTTTGCTCATCCGCCAAATGGTTTTGGACCGCTATGACACCACGGGTACGGGAATTTTGTCCGAACAGGACAAGGCCCGGTTGGTGGAGGATGCCCGCTCTGCGCGGAGGGAGGCCAGAAAAGCCTTCCTGAGGAAGTTTGATAAGGATGGGGACGGAAGGCTTTCCCTGGAAGAGTACAGGGCTTTCCGGGAACATGTAGAGAAACGGCGCGGGGTGCGCAGGCCGGATGCCGGGCCGGACAAGAGAGATGGAATTCCGTTTTACCCTCCCGCCGAGAGGAAGGAAATTCCTCCGCCGCCCCCTCCGGCAGAGGGGGTGGAAATGCCCATGGTGGAAATTCGCACGGTGGGACGGAAGCGCTTCATGGTTGCTCCTGGATTGTTTCTGCTGACTCGTAACATGTTGCTGCAGAATTATGATGCCAACGGGAACGGCCGCATTGATCCGGAGGAACATGCCGTTGTCATGAAAGATGCCGCGGCTCTGTACCAGGCCAAAATGAAGGAAATGATGGAGCTTTACGATTTGGACCAGGACGGTGTGCTCAGCCCGGTGGAGAGAGAGCAGGCTCTGGCGGACAGCCATAAAGACAGCCCTTTGTATGCCATGGAAGAACCGGACGATATTGATTTGTTCATCCGGGCCAATATTAGTGAAGTGCTGCTGAAGGAGTCGCCGGTGGATGCCGGGGATGACAAGGATAAAGGTACGGAGTAATTTATTCTTCATGATGGGGATTCCTCTGGAACCGGAACAGGACTTTCTTCAATATCTGGAGGTGGAAAAGCAGGCTTCTCCTCATACGGTGGAGGTGTACGCCCGCGCCTTGCGCCAGTTCAGGGCCTGGGCGGCTGATTCATTCCCAGGGTGGGAGAATTGTACGCCGGACCAGATGAGGGACTGGCTTTTCCAGGAGCTGAAGGATGAAGCCGCCACGTCTTCCATCCGGCTGAGGTTTGCCGCCCTGCGCAGTTTTTACCGTTTCATGATGCGGAGGCACGGGCTGGAGACGAATCCGATGACGGGCGTTTCCCTTCCCAGAAGGAAAAAAACGCTTCCCGTTTTCCTGACACTCAACCAGATGTTGGAATTGTTGGAGCTTCCCTACAAGACGGCCGTTCCCGCCAATGCTCCCGCATGGCTTCCCTACCGTGATGCCGCCATATTGGAACTTTTTTATTCCTGCGGGATGCGCCTGAGTGAATTAGTAGGGCTGGATGTCGGCAGTGTGGACCACCGTTTCCGGGGCGTGAAGGTAATGGGGAAGGGGCGCAAGGAGCGCATCCTGCCTGTGGGAACTCCTGCTCTGGCTGCTCTGGAAACTTATGTTTCCATGGCCTGTCTGCCGAAGAATTCCCCCTTGTTTGTCTCCCGTATAGGAACCCGGTTAAGCGCTCGCTCCGTGCAGATGATGCTGAACAAATATGTGAAGCTGTCTTCCATTCCTTTTACCATTTCTCCCCATAAGATCAGGCATACATTCGCCACGCACATTCTGGAGGCTGGGGCGGATCTCCGTTCCGTCCAGGAACTGCTGGGCCATGCTTCCTTATCCACTACCCAGATTTACACGCATGTGACGCGTGCCAGAATGGCGGAAGTTTACAGACAGGCGCATCCCAGGGCATAAGGATTTTTTTGTTTCATGAAGGAAGAACTTATGTTCGCAGGTATTCTGCTTCTTTCCTAGGCATCTCCGGGGCCCGACCAGGCTTTTGTTACCCGGAGCACGCTGGCTTACGGCTTTGGCGCGGGAGTGATGGCTGCTTTGGGCATTGGTACCGGAATAGTTGCCCATGCTGCACTGGCTTGTACAGTAGGAGCATCCGTTTTTCACAGTTTCCTGGGGGTGGGGCTGTTTTGCGCCGCTTCCTGCTGGATGCTGTATTTGGCATAGAAAATATGGCCGAGGGGGAGGAATGCTTTCCTTGCCGGGTGCGGGGATATTTCCCCGGCTTCCTGTATTTACCGTGATGCTCTGGTGACTAACCTGATGAATCCCAAGGCCACGTTTTTCTTTGTGGCTCTTTCCGCTCCGCTGTTGGAAAAAAATCATGATCCTTCCTATGCTCTTTTTATCGGTTTTTTAATCGTGGCGACGGGAACGGCGGGCTGGATTTTGTGGGCTCTTGTTTTCCGCTGGCAGCCCATTCGTTCCTTTTACGGACGGTATGCCGGAATACTGGATGGAATATTGTCCCTTGTGCTGGCGGGGTTCGGATTCAGCATGCTGTATTCTTTTGGCCGCATGGCGGTGGAAAATTTTTCCTGATGCAGAAATGGAGGAGAGGCTTTTTTCCTGTAAAAATAACTCTGGTATTGACAATGACTCCATTATATCGCATACATCTGCACCCGCTGTGGAAAGCCGAACGCGCACGCATGTGAGTGGCAAGGCGCGCAAGTTTTCCATTAACACCTTTTATTTATAATTGATATGGCAGTAGCAATCAGACTCAACCGTCAGGGTTCCAAGGACCGTCCTTACTACAAAATCGTCGTTGTCGACAGCCGCGCGCGTCGTGACGGCCGTTACATTGAGCAAGTGGGCTCCTATGACCCCATGAAGGAAGGCGTCAACTATACCATCAATCTGGAAAAGGTTGACAAATGGCTTGCCAACGGAGCACAGCCCTCTGAAACGGTGAATTCAATGATCCGTAAGGCCCGTAAGGCTTAAGCCTTTTCCGGTGCATTATTATTTTCCTGAAGGCGTTCCTTTAATGGGGATCGCCTTTTGTTGTTTCTTGTGCGTGGAGCGGGAAAAAGGGCTTCCCCGGAAGCGCTTGCGTTAGGATGAATCAGAAAGAGAAAATTTCCCGCTCACGGAAAAACGGGTCGGCATTATTGCCGTCGGGACCGGAATACTCTGGCGGATTCCAGAATGCCGAATGCGATTTCATGGATGTGGAGATTGGCCGTATCAATGGTCAAGTGCGCCGTTTCCTGGTAAAAATCATGCCGTTCATTCATGAGATGTTCCAGCACGGCCTTGGGATTGGGTTGTTGGAGCAGGGGGCGGTTGGTGCATCTGGAAATACGCTGGTACAGGATGTTTACGTCTGTATGGAGCCAGACGACGAAGCCCAGTTTTTTCAGTAGCAGCCGGTTTTCCGGTCTGATAATGATGCCTCCTCCTGTGGAAATAATGCGGCTTTGTGCGGCGGCCATCTGAAGCTGTTGCAGGATTCCGGTTTCCAGGTCTCGAAAATGTGATTCCCCATGAATTTTGAAAATCTGCGGAATGTGCATTCCCGTCTGGCGTTCAATTAACTGGTCCGTATCCATAAAACCAAGGTTCGTTTCCCGGTGCAGTTCCTTTCCGATGGTAGTTTTGCCGCATCCCATCAGCCCGATCAGGATGATGTTTGGCAAGGATGTTGATGCGGCCCTATTCATGGCTTGATTGTACTCAATCCGGTAGCGTGAGAAAACAACTTTTTAGCGGAATGGCCTTTTCCTGCGCCAGCTTTCACTCGGGGAAGTCCGTAAGGGTGGAGTGAAGTAAAGGCAGTTGGAAAAAGAGAAGGGAAGTATGAGGCCGTAGGACGTGCTCTTATTCATTTGTCTGTTTTCTCCTTTCAGGGGAAGGAGGTCTTGCTTGACGCAGGAGCTTCTTCAGGCAAGGATAAAGCCATGCAAACCGAATTGTTCGAGGTAGATCCCCTGTCAGACAACCGCAAACTGTATGCCCGTGCGGCGGAAGCTCTGGGTGCGGGAGCGCTGGTAGGGATTCCCACGGAGACTGTATACGGCCTGGGGGCAGATGCCTTGAACCCGGAAGCGGTAGCAAGGATTTTTGAAGCCAAGGGAAGGCCTTCTTTTGATCCGCTGATTATTCATGTGCATCATGGGTGTGAGGTGGAAAAATATACCGCCGTTCCGGAGGGGCTGAAAGATCTGGTGCATACGCTTGCCTCCAGATTCTGGCCGGGGCCGCTGACCCTGGTGTTGCCAAAGGCGGATATCATTCCGGATATTGTAACCAGCGGCCTTCCTACGGTGGCCGTTCGCGTAAGCGCTCATCCTGCCATGCGGGGGGTGGCGAAAGCGCTGGGGCGTCCTATAGCTGCGCCCAGCGCCAATCGCTTCGGCCATATCAGCCCTACTTCCGCCTCTGCCGTGCAAAAGGAATTGGGGGGCAGTATTGAAATGATTCTGGATGCCGGAGCCTGTTCCGAGGGGCTGGAAAGCACGATTGTGCGTCCTGTGCTTGACGAGAAGGGCAAGCCCTCTCTGGAATTGCTGCGTGAGGGGCCGGTGACCCGGGAACAATTTCGCAACTTGGTTAAGGTGGTGCGCCGCAAGCCTTCCTGCCGTCCTGTTTCGGAAGAATCTCCGGCGGATGCGCCGGGGCAGCTCACCAGCCATTACGCCCCGCGCAAACCTATGCTGCTGCTGGAACCGGGGGAAAATTTTGCCCCGGTGGAGGGGGTGAGGTACGGCTTGCTTTCCTATGAAGGAACGTCCGCTCTTGCCCGGGAAGGGGATTGGGCGGAAGTGGTAGCCATGAGTCCCGGCAGCGGGCGGCTGGCAGAAGCTGCCGTGCGCCTGTTTGCCCTGATGAGACAGATGGATGAAAATGAAGCTATTGACGTCATTGTGGCGGAATCCGTTCCGGAATCCGGCCTGGGCCGCGCTATTATGGATCGCCTGCGACGCGCTTCAGCCGTCAGGGAATAACTTGCCCACGGTTTGCAAAACATGTTAAAGTCATTGCAGATTCCTTTTTGATTTTATGGCCGCTACGTTATTTGAAAAAATCTGTTCAGGGGAAATCCCCGCGGACATCGTATATCAGGATGACCTGTGTGTTTGCTTCCGGGACATTAGTCCACAAGCACCGGAACATTTGCTGCTTGTTCCGCGCAAGCCCATTCCCCGCCTTTCCGAGGCCGGGGAGGAAGATGCCGCCCTTCTGGGACACATGATGCTGGCAGTCGGGCGGATTGCCCGGACTCTTCATCTGGATGAAGGTGGCTTTCGCCTGGTCATCAACAATGGGCATGACGCCGGGGAAGCTGTCCCCCATTTGCACATGCATCTGTTGGCAGGCCGCAAGCTGGAATGGCCTCCCGGTTAGGCCGGAGCGAATTCGGGCATTGCCTGAAAGAGGGACGGATGTGTCATTTTCCATGAATGGTGCCGCCCTGCCTGCTTGTCAGGCATTAAGTATGCCTGTAAGATATACTCATGAAAAGATTGCTGGTAGAACTGGAGAACTTGCCGGAGGCAGGGAAAAAATACAGCGGTGAACTGGATTCTGAAATTTTCGGCATTGATGATGAAGAGGTTACTTCCATTGGGCCTCTTGCTTTTGATCTGCATGTGCAGAGATTTGAAAATGAATTGTTTGTAAGAGGCAATATTTCCGCCCCCTTTAAATTCCGCTGTGTGCGTTGCCTGGGCTACTTTGACTACGTGGTGGAAGTTTGTGATTTCGCGACTTCTTTCCAGATTGATTCACAGAATGTTGTGGATGTTTCAGATTCCTTGAGGGAAGAAATAGTTCTGGATTTTCCGGCATACCCGAAGTGTGCTGACGGAGGCATGGAAAACGACTGTATGGCGAAAACTCCGTATTTTGGAGTGGACAAAGAGGGGGGAACGGGTGTAAACAGTTCTGCCCCGATCAGGAATAGCGGCGTGTGGGACGCCCTCAATGAACTGGGAGATCATCATTAATCACCTTTTTACCAACTAAAGTTATGGCAGCACCTAAGCGCAGAACGTCCAAGATGAAGCAGCGTACCCGCCTTGCCGCTCAGGCATGGCGCGCGCCGAAGCTCCGCAAGTGCCAGAATTGCGGCAGCAGCACCCCCGGCCATACCGCCTGCCCCAATTGCGGTACGTACACGACCCGTTCCGGCAAGGAAATTGTGGTGAAAGCGGAAGCGTAAGTTCCGCGGGCGCCGCATTTGCCTTGAAAATTATCGCCGTATTGCGGCGCTATCATATAGACTTTCCAGCCGCTTTTGCTTCGCAAAGCGGCTGAACTTGCTTGAAGCGGACTGTTTTTTCTGCTAACACATTTCTTCAACAAATAATATGAAGATTGCACTGGATGTGATGGGCGGCGACAACGCGCCCGATATTAACGTGGACGGGGCGAAGCGGGCCCTGCAGGATTTTCCTCTCATTGAAAAAATTTATCTTGTGGGAAGGGAAGAAACGGTGCGCAGCTCTTGTGACCGCTGGGGGCTTTCCGGCCCGCGCGTGGAGATCGTTCCGGCTGCGGAAGTTGTGGAAATGAATGAATCCGGATTGCTGGCGGTGAGAAAGAAAAAAAATTCATCCATGTCCATTTCCGTGGATCTGGTCAAGTCCGGAGATGCGGATGCCGTGGTCAGCGCGGGCAATACGGGGGCGGCTGTAGCGGCTGCCACCGTCAAACTGAGGTTGCTGGATGGTGTGGAACGTGCGGGCATTGTGACCCAGCTTCCGAATGAATTCGGAGTCTGCAATGTGACTGATACCGGAGCCAACCCGGATGCCAAGCCCCGGCATTTGGTAGGGTATGCCGTTATGGCCAGCATTCTGGCGCGTTCTGTTTACGGCAAACAAATGCCTAAGGTGGGAGTTATGAGCAATGGCTCTGAAGATGAAAAGGGAACAGATTTTACCAAGGGAACTTTTTGTCTGTTGAAGCATTTGGAGGAGCGCGGTGCGCTCCCTTTTAAATTCGTAGGAAATGTGGAAGGCCACGATCTTTTTGAACATGAAATAGATGTGGCTCTGACAGACGGTTTTACCGGAAACGTCCTGTTGAAAACATGCGAGGCTACCGCCAAGGCTTTCAGCAAATGGCTGAAAGAGGAACTTAAGGCAAACCCGTTCCGTATGGTTGGAGCTGCCTGCGCCTCCGGAGCATTCCGTGCCATGAAAGCGCGCCTTTCTGCGGACTCCGTAGGGGGAAGCCCTCTTCTGGGCGTCAGGGGCGTGACCATCATTGCGCATGGCAGTTCTACCCCTGTAGCCATTCGCAATGCCCTGAGAGTTTCCATGGAAATGGTGCAGCAGGGCGTCAACCCCCTAATAGAAGAGGAGATGGCCCGGCTGGGCACTATTCCGGAGGTTGCCGAAGTGTACCCCAAATAATTATCATGTTTCATTTTCTGAAAAAGCATGCCGCCGCAGCGGCAAAAGAAAGTGCCTCCCCGGAAGGGGCTGCCTCCGTGTCCCGTTCAGCCGGTGACCGTTTGGATTCCAGCCTGGCGGTATCCGTCGGGTTGTGCGTGCTGGTTTTCATCGTGCTTCAATGGATGGGCAGTTACAGTCCCCACTGGGGAAAATCCATATGGCATCATGTGTCGGAAGCTTTTCTGCTTTTTTCCGTGACGCTGGCGCTGATGCCTATGTACTGGTTATGCGCCGGTTCCCTGCGCAGGAAAAACAAAACCTTTGTCGTCACGTGGGGGGCGGTTCTGGTCCAGCTCCTGTTTTTTGGTCTCATCCGGCATGTAACGGCTGACATTACTTCCGACATAGGCAATGAACTTTTGTACCTTCCCTATATGATGGCTCCGTTGGTTGTCACGGTGCTGCTGGGACCTCTTCTGGGCATGTTTGCCACTATTTCCATCTGCATGCTTGGCGGATTTTTCATTCTGCCGGAGCAATATGCTCCGGAAAAGCAGGTCCAGTTCTGGATTCTGAGCTCTCTCTCCGGCATGCTTACCGTGTTGCTTACCCATAACCTGCGGAATCGTGCTCAGTTGCTGCGAGCGGGCTTCTTTGTGGGGCTGCTTGTCATGGTGCTGTGTTGCATCATGGGTGTCATCAATCTCCAGGCATGGGACTACAACCTTACTGGAGTTCTGGTTTGCCTGGCCGTGGCTTTTGGCGTAAGCATGCTGACCAGCGTGCTGATCAGCGGTGTCCTGCCTATCATAGAAGGAGCTTTTAAAATCATTACGCCCATTTCCTGGCTGGAAATGGCGGATATGAACCGCCCTCTCATGAAAAGGCTGCAAATGGAAGCTCCGGGAACCTTTCACCATTGCCTGATGGTTGCCCAGCTGGCGGAAGCTGCGGCGGAAGCCATTGGGGCCAATCCCATTGAATGCCGGGTGGAGGCCTACTACCATGACATTGGCAAGATGCAAAACCCCCTTTATTTCATTGAAAATATCATGGACGGCCCCAATCCCCATGATGAGCTGACGCCCAGCATGAGCGCCCGTATCATCATCGACCACGTTCAGGACGGGGTGGCATTGGCCAGGGAGAACAACCTTCCGCGTCCTTTGGTGGACGTTATAGAGCAGCATCACGGCACGTCACTGGCTTACTTCTTTTACCGGAAAGCCCTTCAATACCGTGATGAGATTCTGAGCCGCGTGGAAAGCGGCCTGGCGTCTCCGGATGACGTCCCGGAGGTGGTGGAATCCAACTTCCGTTACAAGGGGCCCAACCCGCAGAGCAAGGAAACGGGAATCGTCAGCCTGGCGGACATCGTGGAAAGCGCCACGCGCTCCATGGGTAAAATTTCCTGTGAGGAAATGCAGAAAAGGGTGGATGAACTTTTGAAGCAACGGGTGGTGGACGGCCATTTGGACGATTGCGGCCTTACCTTCGGAGATCTCAAAAAGATTCGCAACAGTTTCATTAAGACGCTGAAAAGCATCCACCACAACCGCATTGCCTATCCTTCCCACAATCCGGAGGCAAAAATTGAAAAAAATGCTTTCTCTGATGTGTCCGTCAGGGAAAAAGAAGAGAAAGCGGTGAAAAAGGAAGGTGAAGGCAAAGCCGTTCCTGAAATCATGGAGTTGCCCGATGCCGGAACCCTTCAAGAGGGAAAATCCACGGAAACGGAGATGAAGAACGGAGCGGATGCGGAGGAAAATGAAACCGAATCTTGAACTCTACAATCATTTGGGGGAGGGGAGGCTCAGTTCATCCGTTACGGATGCCCTGATTGGAGCCTTGGAGAGTTGTCTTCCGTCCGTGTTGGCGTTGCCTGAAGGTCCTGTCCCCGTACTTTCCGGATTGGATGAAGTAGAAATCAGCGTGGTTTCCGATGACGTCATCCGGGATGTGCATGCCCGTTTTTTGAATGATCCGACGGCGACGGATGTCATTACTTTTCCGCATGGAGACGGAATAGGAGAGATCATCGTCAGCTTTGATACCGCTATCCGGCAGGCTTCGGAATTCGGAGAACCTGTTTTCAGAGAACTTTTCCGGTACATGGTGCATGGTCTTCTGCATCTGCACGGATATATAGATACGGAACCGGAGGAACGGGAACGCATGTTTTCCTGTCAGGAGCCTCTGGTGCGGAAGTTTGGAGCGACCCTGGTGGACATACCTTTTACGCATGACCGCTGCTCCGGCGCTTAAAGCGCGCTTTTCAAAGATCCGGGCTTGCCAAGTTGAGATGAACTCTGTTACTCTTTTGCCGCATCATGCGTCCATAGCTCAGTTGGATAGAGCAACTGCCTTCTAAGCAGTGGGTCACTGGTTCGAATCCAGTTGGACGTGCCATTTTTTAACCCCGTATTCTTTTTAAGAATACGGGGTTTTTCATGTGATAAGAGCTTTTTCACCAAAAGCCGGCTTTCTTAAAAATGGAGAGGCAAGGTAAGTATGGTTAACTCTGGTGAACAGGCTGCATAGAAGCACTATTACGCATGGTTCGGACTGTTTTTCCAATCAATAGTGATTGATTTTTGAAACTGGAGGGATGATGTAATGTGGCTGAAGATTTTTTCTCTGTGTTGAGAGATAGGATAGTCTGTGGCCGTCGTGATAAAAGGAACAAAAAAATGAAAGGGTTCCGTGAAAGATTAAGAAGAATGGCCCGGAAGGCCAGGCTGGCGGAGAACCTGCGATGTTTTAGAAAAATACCGGCATGGGTATGCAAACAGTGCATTTTCAGAAATGCTCCCGTGGAAAAGAAAATTTGAACTTTTGAATAATTCTTATTTTATCCGGCGGTGGCGAATCTCTCCGGTATTGGTAATACGGGAGTATGGAGACGTCTTTGAATATTCATCCTGAGTGAGTACATTAACGCATAACTCCAGGATTTTATGCATGCCGTACATGGGAAGATCTATGTCCGGATGTAGTTTCTGGAATTTGTGAACAATTTCCATTTCCGTTTCAGGAAAATTCACGGGAATGGTATTGGGAAGCTGAACTTTCCACGACTCGCCTTCACTCATCAGCTTATCGATAAAGAGATATTGGGTGACAGGAATGTTACCGCGTGCAGTAAACCAGGTATGTACGGTGCGGACGGAAACGCGGCATTGTTCCGCAAGCCATCGGCGTGTTTTGCCGTGAGCCCGGAGCCATTCCTTGATTCTGAGTTTTTTCGGGTCACATTCTTCCGTATTGGAAGGTGGATTCAGATCTGAATCGGAAACCAGGCCTGGAATGATGCGGGAAAGCGCTTTTTTGGTATTGGCCGATATTTTACGAACGCTCATCTGTGCGTAAAAAGTTTGCGGCCGGATGCCTATCTCCTCCGCCAATTGATAGGACTTGCGGTTTTGGCTTTGTAGCCACTCCTTCACCAAAATGCGTATATCGTCGTCAGACATGAATTTGTGCAGATTTGTAATGAAAGAAAAGATAGGGAAGAGGCGATAACAACACTATTTTCTCTTTCTCTGGAATCGATCCGGAATATCGCATCCTCTTTTCAGCTTCTGCTTTTGATGCTGGAAAGAGCATCCAGTGCTTCACTCGCCCATTCCGGAACGGTCAGGCCATGGCGTTCAGCTTCATTCCTGAACTTTTCATACTTTTGAGGAGTAACGGGAACGTGGATGCTGTTCGGATTTTTTGTTTGAGCCAGGCGTGCCTGTTTGGCGTACTCTTCCTTCATGATTCTGATGATAAGGCGTTGTCTGGCACGGGGAATTGGAACAGTGGAAAGCCATTTATCGACCTGACTTTTGCTGACGCCGCAAAGGTCGGCAAATTCGTCCCGGGTCATTTTCGTAAGAGCGAGAAACTTTCTGATACTGGACTTCATTTCATCCATGAGCGCATTTTTCGCATTCAGAAAAATCTGGCAAGCCATTTCTGGCATATTTTCTATTTTAGAAAATAATATTGTCTTTGTATATCCAAAAAGGTAAATCATTTTTCCTAAATCCAATGAAACTCAAAAAAGTGTGGATGCTGAGCGTGTTTGTTTTCTTATTCCATATGAAAAACTTCATGATTAATATTTTTTATTTTTGGGAATATTTTGTATTTCGTTCTGGTGAAAAGAACACGATAACGGCTTTTCTATCTTTCCTTTCCTTTTTCTATTGGCTTGACACAGAAGGTTACGATAGTACCGTGTTACCATGTTAAATTCCTCTCTGTTGGTTTTAGGGTGTTCCATGATCTTTGCGGTGTCTGCCGGAATGCCATTGCACGCAGCTTCTTCTGAGAAAAAGGAAAACAAAACGGTTGCTTCGGAGGATGCCCTTCCATCACTTGCTCTGGATGGTTTGCCGGATGTATGGATACAGGGAACTCCGGTAAAGGAATGGGAAAAGGACAAAGTGTACATTTTTGAATTTTGGGCTACCTGGTGTGGCCCGTGCCTGGCTGCTATGCCCCATATGGAACAATTGCATCAGGCATTTAAGAATAATCCTCATATGCAGGTTATCGGAGTTAACGTCATGGACAGGAAATCTCCGGAATCTCTGAAAGAATTTTTAAGAAACCGTCCATCGCCCCTTACTTATGCCATGGCCGTGGATGTGGATGGGAAAAAAACCAGGGATAAATGGCTGTCTCCAATGGGGGTTAACGGCATCCCCCATGCTTTTGCCGTTAAAAACGGCAAGCTTATTTGGAGAGGGCATCCTGGAAAACTTTCTGAAGAAATGATGCGGGCCATGTTGAAGCCTGATTTTTCTGCAGCATCTCTTCCGGGGGATAATCCCGGCGCAAACGCCCGTGCATGGAAGCTCTACCGCCAGGTTTCTGAGAGAACGGGAGAGCTTGCCCGGAAGGGAGGAAAGGGGGAAGCGCAGGCCTTTTTAAGGCAAATTCAGGATTCGGGACAGTTTCAGCAGGATCAGATCATTCAACTGAAAATGGTTCCATTCAGAGTCTTGGCGGAATTGGAAAAATTCCAGGAAGCACAGGCCGTACTGGATGACCTGTGCAAAGAGTATCCGGACAATTACCGTGTACAGATTGATGTGGCGGGAACGCTTCTAAATGGAAAATCCGTGCCTGCCGGAAAAATGGATGCCGCCCTGGTGGAAAGATGTCTGAACCGTTGTATTGAAATCTCCAGAAGGAATAACAAGGAAGCTTCCTTGCCATGGAAACTGATGGCGGAACTTAGGGAACGGCAGGGAAATATGGAAGAAGCGTTGCAGGATATGGAAAAGGCGCTTTCCTTAACGTCCATCAGCAAAGCCTGGACGAAGTTGCAGCAGCTTTCAGGCAATAAGAAATCCTTTCAGAATCTTGTAAATCAGGCGGTTGCTGAAATAAAACCGGAACCTCCGAGGAAGATGCAGGAAATGGGAGTAGTGCAGGAAGACAAACAGTACACTCCCCTGTTCAGCAAATTAAAATGGTTCAATCATCCCGGTCTAACAGGACTTCCTGTCGGCAAAACCGTATTCATCAGCTTCTGGAGAGGCCACAATAATATACTTGGAGAAACAGCTCCTGGAAGAGCTCTTGATGCCGTTCTTAAAAAACACGGGCTTTTAGACCATCCGGGAGTAAAAGCCGTGGTATTGGGACTCAATCCGTCGGCGGAAAAACAGATGCGGGACTATTTATCCGGGCCGGAAGGATGGACTCCTTATCCTGTCGGTATTCCATCGGATCGTTCGGTCATTGAATTTTGTGATTTGCTCAAACTTGACTCATTTCCCGCCGCGGTCGTCGTTCGTGACGGAACATTGCTGTGGGCTGGAGAAATTAAGAAGATGCCCGAATGGGTGGCGGAAACTGCCAGATTGGACTCTTTTGACAAAAACAGGTTTGCGGAAGAAGATGCGAAACGGAAGGCCCGCCAGCAGGCCATGTATGCTGTCATAAAAAAATCCTTTGAATTGAGGCGGGAAAAGAAATTTGATGAATACCAGAAGTTGATTGAGGAAAATGCAGGGCAGTTTTCCGATAACGGATGGTTTGCGTCTACTGTGGCGGAAGTGCGGGCGGAAAAGGCTTGGAAGGAGAAAAATTATCGGAAAATGGTTGATATCTTTGACCACGTCTTGGAGTGTTTCCCCCGGGAAGATTCGCTTGCTTCCTATATCCTGAAAATCCTTAACGGCTCGGAGGAAATGCGTAAATACAGCTATAAGGCGGCTCGGCGCGCTCTCCAGATTATGAGGGATTCTAATACGAGGGATGATGGCGGATACAATGCCGCCTGCTATGAAGTGATGATGAATATGGCAATGGAGAAAAAAGATTATGACCAGGCAAGGAAGGATGCTGCAAACGCCCTCCGGGAACTGCCTCTGGTTCATCAATACGCAGTCATGAAGAAAAAGAGTGGAGGAGGCAAAAAGTAGAGAGAAACTTAGGACTTCTGAAACGTTTAGGCCTCTTTCGTGCTGAAAGAGGCTTTTTTATTAGAAAAAAATAAAAATGTAATACGTTGATAATCAGATATTTTTTTGATTTTGATCTCAACAAATCGCAAAAAATAGATTTCTCGGCACGCCAACACGGCGACGGGATGAAAAGCCCGGCGGCGGACGGACTCGGAAGAGTATCGGAAGCGGCTGGAGCCGGCCACCCGGAGAGACCCCTGGAAGCAGGGGCGATAAGAAGATTTCAAGGGAATGACTACCGAAAACCGCCGAGGGTTTTCCGAGGGCGCCGAGAGGTGCCGGAGGGATGAAAAGCCCGAAGGAGCTACCTGGCTCTGAGAGGGG
>NZ_MNUD01000009.1:0-15183 GCF_001917295.1 Akkermansia sp. 54_46 | reverse complement strand
GCGAACCTTATTCATAATCCCCTACGTTATCAAGGTTTACGTAGGTTTTCTTACAGAAACTTTTGGCGGAGAGAGTGGGATTCGAACCCACGGTGGGTTTTAAAGCCCACGTTCGATTTCGAGTCGAGTGCCTTAGACCAGCTCAGCCATCTCTCCACTTGGAAACCGGAGGCGGTTGTATCCGGTTTGTCGGATACTGTAAAGAACAGAATCACCGTCCAGCGTCATTCGGATGCCGTTAACGTCTCGGCGAGGCCAACGGGCCGAGCGTTGCTTCCGCCTCAAATCTTTGGGTCTTATTATGAGGAAGCGCACTCTTTTCCGGACCGGGAGGCGGCTGCGGCACACGCTCCCTCTCCTGCGGTTCCATCAACCAGGAACAGGAAGAGACCAGAAGAATAGAAAAAGACACAAACAAAAAGGAGATTGCAAATCGTTTCATCATTTCCTTTTAAAAAGTTGAACCCCATTATGCCGGACGACACAACGGGGTTCAAGGAAAATACGTGGCAAACCTTTATTTGGCGGACTGACGGGGACGCAGGAGTTGTACTCTATCGCCGGGTTGAATACTCATACCAGACGGTACGCTGTCTTTAATAATGTCAGCTACCGTCTGATTTTTCTCCAGGGAAGTTACCTTTAATTTACCAATGCTGCGACCTTCACGGGTAACAAGAAGAACCGTATTTGGATCAATACTACTGCCCTGTCCGGCCCCAATCACAACAAAACCCCACTGCGGATCCACGGATAGAACGGGATACTCTTCCCCATTTTTGGCAAGAGCAGCTCGGTATTCAGCTTGCTCCTTCTGGCGGCTAGCCAGCTCAGAAGCTTGTTCTGCCCGTCTCTTGGAAGCCACTTCCGTAGCACTTTTAATCTGGTCAATATCTTCCTGGAGCTTCTTATTGGAAGCTTCCAAAGATTCCATCTTCTCCTGGATTTCCTGTACGCTGGAAACACCGAAATCTTGCAACTTGCTCTTTAATTCCTCAATCTGTTTATTGATTTTGGACAAGTCCGCATTCAACTGCACTTCTTCTTCCTTCAACTCCGCTTCCTTGGAAAGCTGTTCATCACGCTGCTGCGTCACGGAAGCCTTGTTGGAAATCAGACTAAGATTTTCTTCCGCTGCCAAGCCACGATTCTTAATCATGTCGTTGCGCAAGCTTGTCCAAGTACGTATTTCCTTGTCCAAGGTCTTACGATACGAAATCATTTCTTTAAAATCCTGGTACTGGCCATTAATACCGAAAAGGCCGCTAAGACCGGAGAACCAGGCGCCCGCCCCTGCTGCAAGAATCAATAAAACTACTAAGACAGTTTTCATTGTGTATGTATGTGAGAGTGTATGGAGTGTATTGAACCGGAAAAATGCTAGGGACGAACAGATACAACGACGTCTCCGGCTTCAACACGTTCGCCGGCGGTTACCGTACTTGGTAGAATAGTGGCCGTGGAAACACGGGATTCAACAGCGTTTACGTCAAGCTCGGCAATTTTGTTGCCGTCCCTCATGACGGCCAACTTGGAACCGGGCACCACGCCCAGATCGGCGGCTCCTCCGTCAATCACAACTACATTAAAATCATGAATCACCTGGGAAACCCTCGTTTTCAGGTTGGGCGGAGAAAGGCGGGCATCCTGGTCGGCCTTGAGCTGACGAAGAGCGGCATTATTCACAACAAGCTGTTCGGTTTCAGCAACGATGGCATCATGTTTTCCCTGTTCCGCCTGCTTAACCACTTCCAACTGCTTGGACTCTTCTTCCAGCCCCTTGATTCTGTCAGCAATGGCTTGGATACTTTCCATATCCTTGCTCTTGGATTGCAATTCCGCCAAAGCGGTTTGCTGCGTTTGAAGGTCAGATTTCTTGGCCTCATTGGCTGAGGCCAATTCCTGATTCTTTACTTCCAGTTCATCCTTTTCCTTGGTTAAAGCATTGATGTCATTCGTCAGAGCCTCATTCTTCACCAGGAAATCGACATATTTCGTCTTTTCTTCCGTAAATTCGCCACGAAGGCCGTTCAGGTTCTTGTAGCGGGAAGCACATTCCCTACGCTCCTTGGTTAGAGCTTCCTCGTTATCAAGATAATACATGGCTCCTCCGAGAAGAGCAATGACCAAGGCTGCTATTGATACTTTGACCCACATAGGAAATTATAGAGATGAGAAGGTTCCTGTTACTTTTGTGAGATTGGCATGAACATTTTCAGATTTCAATATCAAAATGACATCCTCATTGTTTTCTTGATATTTTTTTCAGGCAAGCTCCGTAGCGGGAGTGTGCAAGAACCGTTTTATCAACATTTTAAAACAATTACTCTCTATTTTCTTTTCAAACGGGAACTCATCTTCTAGTCTTTCTGAACCGTGAGTTACCAGGTCTTTGCCAGAAAATACCGTCCTCTGACATTCGATGACGTCCTTGGACAGGATCATGTTGTCCGGACGTTGAAAAACGCCATTGAGCACAACCGTCTCGCCCATGCCTATCTCTTTGTAGGTCCCCGTGGAACGGGAAAGACATCAACCGCAAGAATATTTGCGAAAGCTCTAAACTGCAGCGGTGGCCCCAAAGTGGATTTTGACCCGCATGAAGATATATGTGAAGAAATTGCGGAAGGCCGGAGCCTGGATGTTCTTGAAATAGACGGAGCATCCAACCGCGGCATTGATCACATCCGGGATCTCAGGGACAACGTACGGTTCGCTCCGAGCAGAGGAAATTTCCGTATCGTCTATATAGATGAAGTGCACATGCTCACTAAGGAATCCTTCAACGCCCTGCTCAAAACGCTGGAAGAACCGCCACCTCATGTCAAATTTATTTTCGCAACCACGGAACCCCACAAAATACTGCCAACCATTCTATCGCGATGCCAGCGCTTCGACCTGCGCCCCATCCCTTCTGAAATCATTGCAGAACACCTGCTCCATATTGCTTCTGCAGAGGGAGTAAGTCTGAGCAGGGAAGCAGCCTTTGCTGTCGCCAAAGTGGCGGATGGAGGTATGAGGGATGCACAATCCATGCTGGACCAGCTTGTTTCCTTCTGTGGAGATCATATTGAAGAACAGCAGGTACTCCACATTTTCGGCATTACTTCCCGGGAGACCGTGGCCCATGCTCTGGCGCTTATTTTGAACAAGGAACTTCCCTCTCTCCTGCATCTTCTGCATGAACAGGCGGAAGCAGGAAGAGACATGAGCCAGTTCCTTTCCGAAATTATCTCCGCCGTGCGTGAAATTCTGGTCTCTAAAGTAGATCCAGAAGCCAGCTTTGATTCTCTCCCGGAATCCTCCAAGGAGGAACTCGCCGAATTGGTCAAACGCACCCATACGGACAAAATCCTGCGTTTGGTGGAAGTTCTGGCGGAAACGGAAGATAAAATGCGCTGGTCCACCAATAAAAGGCTTCATCTGGAAATGGGCCTGATTAAAGCCGTTCATACTCTGGCTGAGGCCAGCATCAGCGATATTATCATGGCGTTGGAAGGTGCTCCGCTAGCCACCGCGGCACCGGCCTCTTCTTCAGATCCTGCTTCACAGCAGGAACCAAGTACATTTATTTCCTCCGCCACGGCTCCCACTCCGGCCCCCCGGCAAAACATCCAGTCTCCTGTTGCTGCAACAAACCCACCCCCAGCTACGGAAGAACATTTGATGGATCCGATTCCAGATTTTTCTGTGTCCTCCCCTGCTTCATCTCCCGCAGTACAGAAAATTCAGAGCACTGACGCTCAAGCTTCTCCCCATCCTACGCAGGAAGCCGAACCACAACAGGAAACTCTTACACCCGCTGCAGCCCCCCCCTCTCTTGCCGTTGCAAAGGAAGAATTTCCCTACTCAGCCACTAAATTGCGGACAAAAACCGTACCTGCCTCCGAAGAAATCACCCGGCATCCAGACTCCGACGCCTCCGATGTGTCGAAATTTCCTACGGATTCTCCAGAGCCTACTTTTATGGATCCAGAGGAAAATCTTCCTCTGGAAAGACGAACTAACAGTTTCTTTGACAATCTATTCGATACTCCAAGCACATCATCCCAAACCCAGGCACCCGTAGAAAAAGAGGAACCGGCAGTTCTGTCCCAACAATCAGGAAGAACTATCACGGAAGAAGACTGGAAAACGGTGTTGGAACAAATGTCCGCCAAATTCCCTCTTCAAGCGGACTTTCTAGCCAACAGCGTTTTTTCCGGTTATGATGGTGTAGCAGTCGCCATTTCTTTTCATCCTTCTGACCGTCAGGGGATGGACAGTCTTGGAACAGGCCCTCTGCGAACAGCTTTGGAAGCTGCTCTTTCCCAATATATTGGAACCTCTGTTACTATTTCTATCCGTCAGGATTTCTCCATTCCCGAACCCGTGCAGGAAGAACTGGCTCCTCTGCCTGCACCACCTCCTTCCGCATCCACCATTCCTGCACCTAAACCTCATACCCCGCAGAAAAAAAACGCAGAGCCTGTCCAGGAAGCTTCCAAAGAGGAAAATGAAGATAACTCTTACTACACGGATCCGCTGATTGATGCTGCTATGGAGATTTTCCGGGCTCGTATCATTTCCCAATAGTCAACTCATCCACCCAGACACAACGACCATGAACATAATGAAAATGATGAAACAGGTCCAGCAAATGCAGGCAGGGCTTGCGGCCGCTCAAGAAAAACTCGCCTCCCAAACCGTTACAACGGAAGGAGCTGGAGGAAAATTGAAAGTTACCGCCACCTGTGACGGCAACCTCACGGAACTGGTCATTGATCCTTCCATCATTAACCCGTCCGATTCAGAATTTCTCCAGGAGCTTCTCCTTCAAACCATCAATGCAGCTATTGCTAAGGGTAAGGAAACAGCCGCGGCGGAAATGAAAAAGCTGACAGGAGGCTTGGGTCTCCCTCCCGGCATGGGCTTCTAATCTGTCACCACAGTGCATCGGCTCAGAAGACGCAAACATCTGGCAGAACCTCTGCCAACGCTATCCGGAGTCAACCACTTGGGAATAGCGCTGGGTGGCGTCTCTCTGTGCCTGTGGGTCATCGTCGTCACTATTTTCTGGACCGGTTCAGACACGATGGCTTTTGCAACGTCACTGCCCATATGGGCTTGCTGTCTCATTTTCTCCTTTCCGGCGCTCATTGCATGGCTGGTTTTCGGTTCCCGAATCGGTCTGCTTGGCATTATCGTCTGGTTTGCATACGGCATCGTTATTACAGACTTTCTCCCGCCCATTTCCAGAACTGGAATGGAATACTACAAAATGCCACCGTCTCCGGATGCCAGGCAAATAAGGGTTCTTACCTTGTACGAGGGGTGCGAGAAATCTCCTCCCATTGAACAAATATCCAAACTCCGTGCAGATGTCATTTTCGTCCAAGGCTGCAGCAACTATAACCGAACACTCAAATTTGCCTACAGCATTTTCGGTAGAACCTCTTATATCAAGCAAATAGGAAGTTGCGCGATCATTGTAAGGCACGGTCAGATTGGTCCGGCCCAGAGCATCACGGACACAACCGGTTTGATTGTAGACTGGATACCGGAAAATTCCTCCTTGGCGATTCGGCTCATCAACATCAGTCTGGAACCTTTTGAACATCGCTTCGACCTGTACTCCCCCGCCTGCTGGAAATATTTCCATACACTCCGCTTCATCCACCGTAAACAACTTCAATACCTGTTTGATACCCTGAGGGAAGTAGGAACCCAGCATGGAGAACTTCCCATTATCATGGCCGGGAACTTCAGCGTTGCCCCTCAATCCCCCATTTTCTCCAAACTCAGTTCCGACTTTCAGGATTGTTTCAAACTGAAAGGGGCCGGTTACGGAGCTACGCAACCTGTCAATTTCCCTCTATTACGCCTAGACCGAGTTTTTTGCACGCCGCCGCTCAAACCTGAAAGAGCCAGTACTGTGCTGATACCGGATACTATCCGCCGTTCTATCGTAGCAGACATTGCAATTCCCTGATCTATACCCCTTACAGCACGGCAACGCCGTTCCTCCTCAGGAAAAATCTTGCCTGTAAAAAGCAAAGATTTCCGGCATCTACAACGTCTTTAATGCACGGGAAATAGCAGGAAAAAGCTGTTTCTTTCGGCTTACCACATCAGTAGCGGAAAACAAATTAGGGCCAAGCCGCTCGTACTCGATATTTTCCAGAGCTTCTTCATCCCCGACGGCCAGCAGCATGGAATCGTGAGTAACGATATCCGTAACCAAAAGGCAAGCAAGCTTCAGCCCCTCTTTCTCCACCAGCTTCCGAAGTTCCCTCACTAAACCTTCCTGGACATCTTCCAAGCCAAACATACCAATTTCCTCAATCTGGGAAATACTGATCTTATGCCCGTACTCAGTAAAAGTCTTCCTGTCCGCCTGAATAATAACGGAAGGTTCAGTTTTGGAACGCAACAGAGAACCGGTAGCAAAAAACTCCTCTGTAAACTTCTTGGCATCTATTTTGGCAATCCCTGTCAGCCATTCCAACATTTCCCTATCTGCCCGAGCCGCCGTAGGAGATGTCAAATTCAGGGTATCTGAAAGAATCCCCGCGCACAGGCAGACCGCTACAGCCTGGGAGGGTTCCACATTACGATGGTAAAATCTGCGTGCCACCAAGGTGGATGTGGATCCTACGGGTTCATTCAGAAAACGGATTGGATCCCGTGTAGAAAGCTGGGTACCCAAACGGTGGTGATCCATCACCTCCACAATCTCCGCCTCCTCCACCCCCTTGACGGCCTGAGAAAATTCATTGTGATCCACTAAAGCCACACGTGTACGGGGCGGATCCACCAAATCCGTCTTACTCAGTACACCAATTATTTTGTTCGTCTTGATACTCATCACAGGGAACAATGCCTGCTTGCGCTTTACGGCAGCCTGCCTCAACTCGGGCAGCGGCATATTCTCCGGAAAAACGGTGTAATCCTTCTGAACCTGCTCCCTCACCTTCCGGGAACAACGGATCAACTGGCCAACACTGGCCGTATCCCAGGGAGTACTCAAAATACATGTTCCCGTCGTCTGGGCCGTCTCAATAATGTCCAAGGAAGGGAAAGCACCGGACGTGGTCACCAAAGCGCGTACGCCATGTTCCACTGCATATAGCTGCACATTCGGACGGTCCCCACAAATAACAATCAGATCCCGGATAATCCCTTTTCTCCTGTAATTTGCGAGCCTTGTTCGAACGCTGGGTTCACTGGAAGCACCCACCAGCAGAATATTCTGCGTTTCTTCCTCACTTAAGGATTCCCCGGTCAGACATTTTCCGTCAATGGTGGTGGCGATATTGCTCAGGCTGGAAAAGACGGAGCGCACATTCATCTCCGTCATATTCAGAGGCATGAGCAGGCTCAACAAATCAAAATAACGCAATAGGCCATGAAGGTTGTAATCAGCGTCAATAACCGGTATGGTTTGAAGGGAATTTTCCGTCATCCTTCGATACGCCGTCAGGAATGTATCGTCCGGACTTACGCTAATCACATCACGACGACAGATTGTCCCGGCGGTGGGCGTCACGTCATGAATCAGTATCGGCTCCGGCACTCCTGCCTTTTCCAATACCCAGGATGTTCTCAGCGTCATTTCCCCACATCTGGCGGCAACCGCACCAGGTTCGCCATGAGTTCTTAAAAACTCCGCATTCCCTATGGCTGAACAAATAGCATCCGTATCCGGATTCTGGTGGCCGATCACATAAACGGGCCTATTCTCTGTCTTCTCCGGAAGCATCTTTATATTTCCTTGTACAGGTTAATCTATATTCAGCCTGACGGGCACCACCACCTTGGAAGCAATGGGCACACCGTCCTTTTCCGCCGGATAAAAAGTCCAATTCTCTCTCACCCAACGCATAAAAAGGCGGTCCAATTCCGCATTTCCCGTTGACTGAAGAAGATTGACGGATGAAGGTTCCCCATGGGAATTTACTCCAACCACTACTTTCACCACGGCATTCACCTTCCCGACTTTAGAAGAATTGACGGAATTGGGCAAGGACGGAGCATGTTTATAACGCACCTTTTTATCAGGAGAAATATTCTGATCCGGTTCCGGACGCCCCGGCAGGGATACCGCCGGGCGCTTCACAGGCTGCCTTCGCTTTACTTCATTCATGGAAATCCGCATGGCGGCGAGCTCCTCCGGCAAGAGTTCGGAAGGAGCTTCATCCAAAAGAAAATCCTTCATTTCGGAACAATCTTCATTTTCCGGCAGCTTCATCGCCAATAAGTCTTCATCTGACGCAATCTCCGGAACAGGGCTGACTGTGGAAGGAGCTGCAACCGGAACAACAGATGTAGGCTGAACTTCTTCCATCTCCTGAGAAACTTCTTCGGACGGGGACACAAACGTCATTTCCACTTCCCCACCCTGGACGGAGGGAAACCACATATCCTGCAAATGTATGGCTACAAGCACAGCACACAAAGCCACCTGAACACCCACTGTCACTGCCACCGCAATCAACATTGCGGATCTGGAAGTGGAATGGGGAGTGAATTTTACAATTCCGGGCTTTTCATCCATAAAAAACGGGCAGGGAATGGGGATGCACCTGTTCAATATATCAGCACCCTCCCTTTGACAAGCTCATGCACAGCCATAAGCAGGCCGTTATCATTTTGTTATTTGCAAAAAAAATACATGAACATCAATAATTCAATGCCTCTCGAATGCGCTGAGCAAATCCGGCGGCCTTCTCAGCAAAACCCAATTCCGGATTCTGGTACATGATTCCTCGAGAGACATTAATCAGGGGAGGCGCCACATGACCGGAACCACTCAGGCAGGAAAGATCACCGCCTTGAGCACCCAGGCCGGGAATGAGCAAAGGAGCATCCGGAATACGCTCCAGAATACTGGAATCTGCATTGGTCAAACCAACCACCATGCCTACGGAAGTTTTACAGCCTTCCCGGACAGAACGGAGCACCATGTCTCCCACCAGTTCAAAAACCCTGCGGCCCCCTGCCAGTTCCTGCCGTTCCACATCCGCAGAACCGGGATTGGAAGTAACTGCCAGCAGATAAACACCTTTACCTTCATAATTCAGAAAAGGCTCCAGCGTATCATATCCCATAAAAGGACTCAACGTCACAGCGTCCACACCCAGGCGTTCAAAGTAAGCATGAGCGTAATACTTCTGAGTCTCTCCAATATCTCCACGCTTAGCATCCAGCACCACCGGAACATCCTTAGGCATATCCGGAAGCAAATCCTCAAGTATTTCCAGACCGCGCAACCCCATGGCTTCAAAATAGGCAATATTCGGCTTAAACGCTGCCGCATATGGAGCGGTTTCCTCCACAACCTTCCGCAACAGCGCAGGAATCGCCTCCAAATCATCCATGCCGGGGCGCGGATCCAACCCGACACACAAGGCGGAACCGGTCTCTTTAATGCGGGCGGCAAGTTTATCCGTAAAAGATTGGCTCATGCCGCCCATTAAACCACGGCCGTCACAAGCACGCAAGTCTCAAGCAGAAGGAACGCCGAAAGCAGAGAAAGACAGATACGACTTTTCCACCACTCCCGCAAATGCTATATTATGAACTGTATGGCATCTACGTCCCCCCAATCTTCCAGCCCTCTCCCCTCCTGCTTGGAAAAACCGCTGCCTCTGGATGGATTCCAAGGTACTCCGGATGAAGTAGAACAGCAATGGTACGATCAAGTTTATCTGGGTTCCGGAGACAGAATGAAGCAGCTTACCTGGAGAGCCGTCATCGTAGGCATGCTTCTAGGCTCCATCCTTTCCCTCACTAATCTGTACGCCAACCTCAAAATGGGATGGTCCTTTGGGGTGGCTCTGACGGCAGGAATTATCTCTTTTGCCCTCTGGAACGCCTTTGTGCGCCTGGGCATTTCCAAATCCCCCATGACTATTCTGGAAAATACATGCATGCAGTCCGCTGCCAGTTCTGCAGGCTATTCTACAGGGGGAACCCTCACCTCTGCCGTAGCCGCCCTGCTCCTGCTGACAGGACAGCACATGCCTCTTGGCACTACCTTCGCCTGGATATTTTTCATTGCCGTACTGGGTGTCACCATGGCCATTCCGATGAAACGCCAGATGATCAACATTGAACAAATAAGGTTCCCAGACAGTATTGCTACGGCGGAAACCCTCAAAGTTCTCTATTCTGAAGGCAAAAAGGCGGCGGGACAGGCCAAAGCCCTTCTTTATTCTGCCCTTTTCGCCGCCGCTAATGCCATCGCCATGGCTGCAGGAGGAGAACGATGGCTTGGAACGGTCCAGCAACATATCCTCGGCAACTGGTACCAGCGTACTATCTTCTTCAAATGGGATCTCATGTTCGTGGGTGCGGGAGCTCTGGTAGGCATGAAAACATCCCTCAGCCTCTTCATCGGAGGAACCGTTTGCTGGGCTCTTTACGTTCCGTGGCTGGAAAGCCAGAAATTGCTTCCCGCGGGAGCAGGTTATCGGGAGAGCGTAAGCTGGACCCTGTGGGGAGGAACCGCCTGCATGGTCGTCGCCAGCATTGTGGCTTTCCTATTCCAATGGAAAAGTATTGTTCGTTCCTTTTCTTCCCTGGGTGCCATGTTTTCCCTGAGTAAAAAACGAAAACTGACAGATGTGGAAAAAATAGAAACGCCCATGAGCTGGTTTCTGACAGGCCAGCTTATCTCTCTGGGAGCTCTCGGCTATCTGGCTCATACATCATTTAACGTTCCGTACTGGATGAGCTGCATCGCGGTAGTCATATCCTTTTTCCTGGCGCTGGTCGTCTGCCGAATCACCGGAGAAGCCAATATTACACCCACCGGAGCCATGGGAAAAGTTACACAGCTCATCTTCGGAGGGATTGCACCCGGACACGTAACAGCCAACCTGATGGCGGCCAATATCACTTCAGGAGCGTCCAGTTCCTCGGCAGACCTGCTCGTAGACCTCAAAGTAGGCTACCTGCTGGGAGCTAACCCCCGCAAACAATTCATCGCCCAGTTTTCCGGAATTTTTCTGGGAACCCTCGTCTCCGTGCTGGCCTTCCGCTCCATGGTTCCGGATGCGAACGCTCTCCAGGCTTTCAATGCTCCGGGAGCCAGAACATGGGCGGCCACAGCGGAAGCACTGGGCATGGGGTTCAGCCATTTGCACAGCATCAAGGTGCTTTCCATCATTGCAGGCGGTATTCTCGGACTCATTCTGGTGCTTATTTCCCGCTATATTCCCCGGACAGGAAAATGGCTCCCCACCCCCATCGGCTTCGGCCTGGCCTGGGCCATCCAGTGGAACGACTCCTTCCTTTTCTTTACAGGAGCTGTGCTCGGCTGGGCTGCGGACCATCTTTTCAAGGCCAAATCACGGGAATATAAAGTCCCCACCGCCTCCGGCATCATTGCAGGCGCAGCCCTCACGGGAATGACCATTCTGATGTTCAGCATTTACCAGGCAGCCCTCTGAACGAAAAGGCTATATTCAAAAAAAATCCATCTCTACAAAAGATCCTGTACAGCTCATCTTTTGGAACCGGAGCATAAATCGGGGCAGTACAATAAGAATATCGACAAACGGATTGCGAATCCGAGGTCAATATTTACTTCTAAAAGAGAATAGCTTGTGTAGGCTGACCATTCCGCTTCGGGAAGCAGGAGTTTGCTGAGGACGGAATTTTGGCTATGTGCCGGAGTAAAGAAAATCTAGAACCGGTATTTACCATTGGGTCATGATTTTTTTCTCGGATAATACCGATAATGAGATAAAAAAGACTATTACTAATCGTTTTCCATCTAAAATTTTAAATAAATTGAATATTTCTTTATAACATCAATATATTTCATGTTTTTCAAAAAACGATTCTAAATTCGATAGATTTTTTCCCAGTGCATATCAATTGTATCAAGTTATATTTCCAGCCCAAAGATGAAACCCATTATTTCTGTTATCTCCATTTTTTATCGTTGGGAACCGCCCAAGCAGCCACCATATTCTCCACCACGAACACTAACACCGCCAACAACTACTTTGGCTCTGCGACCCAATCGTCTTCTTCCGTTATGTCCGCCGCCACGAATAGAAAGGAAGCAACACTTCCCGAAACCGTCTATTTAAACAGCCTTTCTCTGGACATGCATAGCGGCTGCGGAACCGGCACCTATAAAAACAATATCCTGAACTCTTGGGAGGGCATGTATTTGTCGGCAGTAAACTTCTCCACAAGTAATGAAGTGGTTCCGGAACCGGCAACCGCTACGCTGGGTCTGTTCGGTCTTAGCGCTCTATTGTTACGCCACCGCCGATAAATTTTATCACCATGCCATCTTTCAAGGAAGAAAGGGGGGAAATCCCCCCCTTCTTCCTTTTTTCGGCGAGGGAAACAAACTGATTCCGGAACAAATGGAAAAGCCTGCACGTATAACCGCCTTTTCTCCCATCCCTGCACAACTTCCTGTCCACTTCTCAATCCACCAGTTTTTTCAACACCATTTCTCCTTTGGAAGCGCCCTGAGAAACACCGCTTACTTCTGCCTTCAGGATATAGGAATCAAGGTTGGTTCTGTACTTCTTCAATTCCAGTCTGTAAATATTATCCTTATTTTCCACGCCAGTTCTGCCCTCATGAACATCGAAAGCCACCTCCCTGTTACCCTCGTATAATCTGACAGAATGGATTTTCAAGGCGCTGGGGCCATTCTTCCACTGGAAAGTAGCAGTATATGTGCCAGAAGCAGTCACCTGATCCGTCACATCAAACTGCAACGGAGAACCTTGTTGGAGTTCCCATGGACTGCCCGAGGAATGCTTTTCTTCCGCACTCAGGGCGTCCAACATTTCCCGGTGGGTATTCATCACACGATTAGCAACGGCCAAAGTATCCCCCGCCGGTTTGGCAGAATATATTTTCCCATTTCCGGCAAAGGCCAGTTCATCCCGAACCATCTTATCCATAAATGCGGCATGGGCGGCATCACGCGTCTTCTTTCCGGTCAGGACATCCATCTGAAATTCAAAAAAATTCTTCCACCGAGGCAAATAAAAATCGGAAACAAGCCCGGCCCACTGACGATTGGAATAATCATTCAGAGACCGGGGAACCTGATCAATCCACGTAGTGATAAGCATCTTCGCAGACTTGTCCATCAAGGCTTTTTCCTGCCGGGAATCACCCCAATCCAAAGCCCTTTTCTGCCAAGTTCCTAATAGGAACTGGCTATCCGTCGCCAAAAGGGCATCCATATCTGAAATCAGAGACAGGAAACGCTTTACCTGTTTCCTGTACGCAGCCAAATCTCCGGAATCAAAAGCACTCCTGACCTGTTGAAGCTGGTAAAAAGCAGCGTCCGCAAGAGCCTGACGCACAACATCCACCAAATCATAACGAAACGTCTCCTTTTTCACCAAATTCGGCTGATCATTCGCGGCCTTCAGATAACCGCGCGCCGCCTTTACAATATCGCCCAGGTGATAATATCGCTCCCCGCTGGACCATGTGGATGCCTTTCGAACATTCCAGGACGGGCGGGCGCAAATAATAGACTCCGTACACCCTTCCTGAGAACGAACGGGGTTATAGATGGAGGAAGACAGAACTTCCAACGCCTTCACGACAGCCTTTGGTGCGAAACCGTAACGCTGGCGCGCGTACTTTCCAAGCCACTCCCGGACAGAAATATCCTCCCTAGTCCACAAACGGTCGCTGAACAGGGCGTAATGCAGGGGGTTCGTCTCAAGCCCTTCGGACAAAGTTCCCATGCCCACCAGTCCCTTATCCTTATAGCCGGACAACTCACTTCCGAGCCGGGACAGAAGGGGAACCCCCCCGTACATTCCCGTATTGCCTCCAAAGTTCGCCAGTTCGCACCAGACCCACGGAATACCATTAAAAGTCCTTAAATTCTTTCCCCCGTTAGCCATATCCTTGGTAAGCTGCAATACAAGCGCACGCTCCGGATCCAACCCGGACAACAACTCTCGGGTAGGATTTCCACCCCAGGCCTGAATCACCCAGAAAGCCCCCGGAGAAGCCTTTTGCATGGCTTTCTGCACTGCCTGTGCCGCCTGCGTTACGTCAATATCCCCCTTCCGCCCCCCCTCATGAAACAAATCCCCGCCAAACATCTTTCCAGGAATGCCGTATACCTTGCGGAGAGCCTTGTACCAGTCCGCGGCCAGTTTGGGAAAAGCCTCGCAAGTGGGATCCACCACCCACGGCCTCCTGAAATTAACCCATTCCCCCTGAGGAATAAGCTTCAATCCGTCTATCCGGACATTTTCCTGAAAGTCAGAAGGAACAAATCCCACATACCCCTGAAGTACAGGTGTCATCCCCAACTGTTCCATACGGGAGACAATGCGCCTTCCCATCTGGGCCATTTTATTTATCTGTTGCTGGCTCAGCGGACCACCGTGGCCTTCCAGGTTTCCCATATTCCACCAGGCGGCAAATGCCGGATTAGGGATAAAACGAAGAGCTTTTTCCCGAGGATACCCCAAGCCTGTCAAAAAATCTTCCCATGTCTTTTCCAAACCCGCCGTTACCAGCGCATGCGTAAACCCATTCAACGCCAGAAAATCAATCTCCCTCTGCCATCTGTTCCAATCCCAAAAAGCCGCCGTATAAGAAAGGGTGCAGTAATTATAGGCAAAAACGATATTCCACGGGCTTTCTACCGTAACCGGACTGGCGGGAACCGGCAAAGGGGAAGGAAGCGTTATCCGATTTCCGTTCCACGAAAAATGGACCTTGGCTATATTCTTTAAATACCATCCATAACCCGCCACCAAGCGGCGCACATCTGACGCCTCCACCCGGATACCTCCGGCAATATCGGAAATAGTGATCTTGTTGCCCTGATCCGGATTTAAGTGGAACAAGACAGCCCCCTTTGCCGAGGGAGTTACACGCGCCACTACATCTTCAGCCGCCGCCACAGGCGATCTTTCTGCGGCAGATACGCAAACAAGCGGAGAAATGGCAGTTCCAAGAAGCGCCCCGGCGGCAAAAGCATGAGAAAACATAGTAACACTAATACGTACAAAAAATACGACATCTTACAAGAAGGAAACTAACTAAGAGAATGTAGGGGGAGAAGAACGGGACCGAGCAAGAAAAGAACAGGCCCCGCGAGTCAAGTGACTGGCGGGGCCTGATGGGAAAAAATCCCGGCGGCGACCTACTCTTGCGGGACCTGTCGTCCGACTACCATTGGCG
>NZ_MNUD01000008.1:11440-27548 GCF_001917295.1 Akkermansia sp. 54_46 | reverse complement strand
GTAGGCGTGCTGGGAAAAAATGTCCGTCACTCCGGCCAAGCCTGCGGCATGCAGGCGGTTGACCGCTGCCGTATCCGTCGGCGCTCCCACGGCCAGCGGGATGTTGACGCCGCCGTTGGCATTGACGGTGCCGTTCGCAGTCAGACCGCCAGCGAGCGTCATGTTACCAGCAGCATCTACCTGCGGGATGGCGGCAAGGGCCTGCTGGGCTTCTGTGGCGGAGTTGGCCGCGCTGGTGGCGGATGTTGCGGCGTTATCGGCAGCCGTGGATGCCGTGGCGGCGTTCTGGCCAGCCGTCCGCGCCGCAGCCTCGGCAGTCGCGGAAGATTGCCGCACATCCCTCCCCAGGCTATCCAGTTGCCGCGCGGTAGCCAGTTCCATCCCTCCCAGGGTGATGCCGTCGTCATAGTCCACCACCACGGTCATCAGCGGGGCCATCGTGCCGTTCACGGTGGGAGGGTTTACCACTTCTGTGATCAAACCGCGTCCGGGGACGGACGGAGTAAGCACGGCGTGCATACCCAAGGCATAGGGCGTCATCTCGGTCCCTTCGCATACCTGGATAATGATCTTGTCCCCGCGTTGCAACGTAACGCCCGGCGTAAATACCCACGTGGCCGTCTGGCCGCTGGACAGGTTGGACACATAGGCGGAGGTGCCAATCAGGCTGTACGCACCGTTTACCAGCTTCCAAATCCGCAGGCAATACTGATTCAGGGCGGGGTCGGTGAAAAAATACACAGTGGAAATACTCGTCAGGCGGCAGCTGTCAGGCAGATGCCCCGCCAGTATCTCGTCTCCCCAGGTCATCGCGTAGCCTCCGACGATGGTCCAGGTGTCGGCGGCATCTCCGCTGGACAAGGTGGATTGCCCGGTCACCGCTTCCAATTCCACGCCCGCATCCTTGAGCGCGTCCGGCAGTTGTGCGGCCAGGGCGTCGGCTACCAGTTCGGACCAGTCGGCCAGCACCTCGTCAGGCGGCGCGTAATCCCCGGGCAGCAAGTCCGCCCGGACCGTCACCCGGATCAGGCGGGACGTGCGCTGCGCCCCGTCCGGATCCACCAGCACCACCTCGCCGATCAGGTCAATCCGGGATTGATCCCCCATGACCTCCGCCAGCTGCACCGTATTAACGGACAGGCTGCCGACATAGGCAGTGCCCAGGGCATCCTCCACATGTTCCAGCCCCGTGGCGGCCAGCACCAGGGAATCGTCCCCCAGGGATTTTTTCACGGCCAGCACGGGCACCTCGTCAGAATTCGAGGGGTTGCCGGGGCCGTCCGTCAGGACGATGCGTAGCGGCATCTTGTCGCCCCGCACCAGGGCCATGTCAGTCAGCGGCACCTGGCCCGCCGTCGTCAGGGCCAGCGTGTTAGCATCTATGTATATAATCATGATTGGAAAGATGGAAGGGGGAAAGCGGAGCCGCCGTACCCGGACGGCTCCTGGATGGGCGCAGGGTTAATCCGCCGCCAGCTTGGCCAGCGCCAGGCTCGTGAACGTAGCCAGGGGGGAATTCTTGATGGATAGCTCAAACTCGCACGTCACCGGATCGGACGCGAAATTCGGGCTGTTGGTGAGGGATAAATCCCCCATCACGCAGAAATGGGCCAGCTTTTCGGCGTTATTGCCGGAGTTGCGCAGTTCTCCATACACCCAGCAACGGATGTTGCCGGAGGATGAAAACGGCGCGGCTTCCTGGTCATCTTCCAGGTTGTCCGCCACGCCGAACGCCAGCTGGATCGCTTCGGGCGTCACCTCCTGCGTCGTGAACTTCAGCTTGGACTGCTGGGCGATCGACAAATCGCGCATTTCATAAAATCCCGCGTCGTTCACACCTTCCACCGTCGCCGTCTTCTTCTGGCGTTCGCTGGTAGCCGTCTTGATCTTGCCCAGGGTCAGCCACGGGCCAGGCTTTTCCGGGGTGGGAGCGTCGGGCTTGGCCCCTTCTCCCACCGTGTTTCCTGCGGTGACGGTTTCCCCGAATTTTGCAATGCGGATGATCATGCCTCCGATCAAATTATCGACAAATCTTTTTTCGTATGCCATGTGCTTGGTTTGGTTAATAGTTAATTGTTAATGGTTCGTCGTTCCGGCTCCGGTCCGTTAAAATACCCGGCAGCCGGCTTTTGCCTGTTCGAGCGCCGCAGCCTGGTCGGGCGTGACGTTCACCACCACTCCGGCCAGGTAGGTCATGCCGCTGATGTTGGTGCCCGTCCTGGTCACGCGCACTTTCACCAGTTGCGGCTTGGCCTGGCCGCTGACGCCTGCTTCCCCCGCGGCGGATGCCGGGGCCGTCTGTTCTTTTTCTGTCTTTGCCATGTTGTTGCTATGGGTTCAGGTTTTCTCGGATCGAGAGGAAAATCACTCTGCCGTCCACGTTCTTCAGTTCCGGCACTTGTTCCGTGCTTAGTTCTGTAATTTCCGCCACCCAGGGGGCTGTCCCGGCCAGCTCGTCATTGTGCGGGGACCATTTGCGCAGCCGCCGCAGCACGGCGGCGGTCAGGGCGGACAAGCGGCGGATCGTGGGGTCAGCCCCCACTTGCCCGGTCGTCATGACCAGGATGGCTGCCGTGGCGACAACCACGCCGGGGTCCGGCATGTCCACACCCTTCCAGGGCGGCGGCTGGGGTGCCTGGGGCATGACCGCGATGGCCGCATCATACTGCGCCACGGCCAGGGCAAGGTTGTTCACTTGGTCGCTGGCGTCAAACGGGTCCGGAATCACATAATTGGCCAGTTCTTTTTTTCCGGCCAGGCGGTCGATCACCGCCTGGGCAAACACGTATTCGGGGCCGTCTGGTAGTTCATCATTCATGCTTGTTCAATCGGTTGGAAATTCTAGTTGCCAGGGTGTCCACGGCGGAGGATTTCACGGTGTCGGTCAGTTCCTGATCCGACGGCAGAACGGTGCGGTCGGGGTCGTGCGTTACGGATTTAAGGAGCAGCCCCAGCGGCGTTATTTTCTGCTTCCAGCCCTTGTACATGCGCTTGCGTTCCTGGACGCGGGCCAGGTAGGGCATGCGGCTTTTGACGCTGTACAAGACCATGATTTCCTCCTGGGGAATTCCGGCCTCGGCCAGCGTGATCCGCCGCTTGCGGAGCGGAGAATCCGGCCCTGGGACAAGCAGGCTTTTGGTGGGGCGGCCCGTCACGGGGGAGATGCGGCCAGTCGCCCGGACCGTGCCGCCCAGCAGGTGCAGGCGCACCCCCGTATGGCTTACCGTCACGCGGGCCGTGCGGCCCTCCATGTGGCTTTCCGTGGCTTCCGCCGCCCCGGCCCAGTAGTTCCGCGATCCGGTCTGCTGGGATCGGTCGATAAAATGATTCTTCAGCAGGTCGCGCAAATCGTCCCCGGCGTGCCGGGTCATGGCCTGCAAATCCTCCGGCGTGACCATCCTGGCCAGGGCCACGGACATATCCAGGTTCACTTGCAGACTAATCATGCCCGGCCTCCTTCCATGATTGCCTTGTCCCCGCGGATGCTCACTTGCACATCCAGGTTGCGGCTGATCCAGTCGCGCAAATCCTGATCCACTCCTTTCATACTCGCCTCGGCTCTGTTAAAATCTTCCCGTCCGGATGCCGCGTCCTGCAAACCGTCCGCCGATACGGATTTAACCCCCATCCCGCTATTAAAGTCAAAAGGCGGGTAGCCCGTCCCCCACCGGGACAGCAGCTGCCAAATCCGGCTGGACACCAGGGCACGTTTTCCTTCGGCATCCACGCCCAGCCGTTCCGCGGGGGAAAGCTGCGCATACGCATCTTTCCAGCGCGTGTCCCAGTCCCGCGGTTCTTTCCTGGTTCCCACCCGGACCAGCTGCCAGGCGTGGGGCCTGTCGTCGGCCAGCAGGTTTTCCTTCCACGCAAAATTTCTAGCTTGCGCCACGGTCTGGTCAAAAATCAAATTCTGGCGTCCGGGTGTCGTCATGTCCCGGATCGTCCCCTCGGCATCCTCCGGGGCCTCATAATTGTAAAATTTAAGTACCGCCTGCAAAAACTCGCGGGCGGAAGCATTCAGCCATTCGCCGTTCAAAATTTTCCGGGATCCGTCCCGGATTGCCTGAACCGTCTGAAGATGGTTGCAGCCAGCCGAAAAAACAGCACGCTGCGTGAATTCCCGGCCCATTTGTTCCAGCTGGGCGGAATTCAAGTTGGTCGGCATCAGCCGCTTTCCCATCAGTGTTTCTTCGGCGCTTGGCATCCTATTAACTATTCGCTTTTAACTGTTCACTGCCCGCATGCGCGGGCCTTACATCACCCCGCCGTGGCGGCTCATGCCCCACCGGATCGGCCTTCCGGAATAGTGCGGGCTGGGGGTCTTGTCGCTGGCGTCATCGGTGATCACGTAGCTGCCGGAGGATAGTTCCTTCAGCACGTCATTGGCGTGCTGCCACTCCGCTTTCCGCTCGTCCGTCATGGCCAGGGCAAACCGGACCAGGACGCGGTAACGGACAATGGCCCCGGCTTCCGCCATCAGTTCCGCGGGGATGCAGTCAGGGCTTCCCTGTAACCTGGTGCGGCCTCCGGAGGCAATGCGGCTGCGGATGGTGGCCGCCGTCTCGGCCAGGATGCCGGGGATGGGATCGGGCTGCACCTGGGCGCGGTCGCGCGTTACGCTGGCCAGTTCCCCGGCGTTCAGTACCTGGTTCAGCACATCTTCAGTTAATGGGTTCCACATGGTTTTTCCTTCCGGTAAGTTCCGGGGGCGGCGTTGCGCCCCCGGAACAGTCCTCGTCAATCTGCCATTCCTGGTTACGATACTTCGATACGTGCGGCGGCTGCCGGATTGGTCACTTTCCGGTGAGTGGACCAGTACATCATGTCCACCACTTCCAGCGTCCGTTCTTCGGACAGGATTTCCGGGCCGGAAGGTTCCAGCGTGAAATCCTTGGCTGCTGACATGTCGTTGCGCGTCGGCGCGTCCTGGGAGTAGAACATGAAAATGTCCGATCCCATAATGCCCTGCATCTTGCCGGACTTCCCGCGTGCTGCGGGCTGGTAGGGCATGGATGCCAGGGACACGTCAATGTCCGGGAACACCAGCATGTTCTTCAGGATGTCCAGGCTGGCAGTCAGTTCCAACCCCTGAAGGCGATTAAGGAAGAACGGATGATTCTTCATGATCACCCAGGCTTTCAGCCCCAGGATCAAATGCGTCGGCTTGCGCCCGATAGCCGCCTGGATCGTCAGGGCCAGGTTATCCAGTTCCTGGATGATGTTGGCTTTCTGTCCGGCGGTGCTGGTCCAGTTGCCGCTTCCAGCCGTAACGGGCACCCCTGCTTTCCAGATGGTGACGGCTTCAACTTCCCTCGTGACCAGCTGGGAACTGATCAAATCCTGAAGATTGCTTTCCCGCTCATCGTCTCCTCCTCCGTCTTGTTCCATGTCGAATTTCCAACTGCCGACCTCCAATGCGTGGGGCTTGCAGTTGTAAAAATCGTCCGTGGCATTGGTGTCTATCCGCGTAGGAGAATTCCCCCTGGACAGAGCCGTTTTATAAACGCGGAACGCGTTGTCGATGTCCCGCTTCTTGTAACTTCCCACGGCGGTTTTCACCCCCACGGTTGGGAACAATTTGCGGCTGATACTGTCCGCCTCGTCCGCATAAGCGGCCTGGCACAGCTCGGTCAAATAACCGTTGTAGCTTGCAGCATTCTGAAACATATAATGTTAGTATCTATTGCTTATTGTTGGTTGTTGAGTGCGTCAGTCTCCGGCAGGGGCCGCCTGCACGGTTGGGAGGGTCAAGTAGGATTCCAACAGCTGCCCCCCGGTTCCCGGCTCGCAGGCCACGGCCACCTGGGTGCCAGTATCTCCGGCCGTAGCGGTGCCTCCGTCGTCCAGGACAAGCCTGGTTCCCTCTTCCACGCTGCCGGGGGATTCGCTCAACCGCACCCCCACGATCCCCTGATGGGCGGGCAGGATGTAATCCGTGTCTTCTCCTTCGTCTCCGCCGACGTGGACCACGCCCAGGGGGATGTCGGATTTACCGCACAAGACCAACTTGCCCGATGTGTCTTTCTTCACGAAGCAGCCTTCGCATTTGCGGAGGTCCCTGCCGCTTTCCGCCCTCATGACGGCCTGTTGATGGATAATTGCCATGTTGTTTTCTGGTTATGAATAGTTAAAAGCAAATGCCAGGAGCGGTTTACTTCTGCCCCAGCCGGATCTTGGCCAGGTTCTTCGCTTTCCAAAACGAGCAAAGACGCCCGGCTGCCTTTTCTTGCGCCTGGATGTCGCGGGCCGTATTCACCAGCAGCTGGCCGCGGTCCGTCCCCATGCCTTTGCCTCCCCTGGTCGCCTGGGTTTCCCGGCGATATCCGGGCCGGGCATACTTCGGAGCGCCCCCGGACGTGCCGCCTCCCTTGCGGTTGGCCAGCAGGTTGATCATCTTGATGCCCATCTCGCGGTTGGTCAGCAGTTCTTCCTTGAGGTCCTTCTTTTCCTCGGGGGTCAAGGTCGCAAGGTCTTCGCTGTTGAGCAGCGTTTCCGCTTCCGCTTCCGCGGCTTCCTGTTCGGCGGCCATCAGGGCGTCGATTGTTGCCAGTATCTGGTCCAGCGCGGCGTCTTCCGGCAGTCCCAGCTTGGCGGCGATTTTTTTCAATTCTTCCATGTTGTTGTCTTGTTGGTTTGTGTTGTCGTTGATCGGCGCGGCCTGACTGTTGGTGATCGGGCGCTGGCCGGGGTTGTTGGGCTGGTTGGTTAGGGCCAGCCCGACGAGTTGCAGGGGGCGGAGGCGTCCGCCTCCCAGGTCCGCGCACAGCTCCACGCTGTACACGGTCGAAAAATGTTTGTAGATGCGGTCCCGGACCAGGGGGAGGCCCAGCGGCGTCCATTCGATACGGGCGCACAGTTGCAGCCCTTCCACCGTTGGCAGGGCGGCAAGCTCGCGCACCCAGCCGTAAGCCCGGCTATCCCGCGGCCCGGTGACGGCAACGGACACATGTTCCACGTCGGTCAGCAGCCCTTCTTCCGGGACGCCTGCTTCCACGATGGCCCGCACGGCCTCATCGTCGATGACCTGGACATATTTTTTTCCGTCCGCTGTCTGCTGGGGATGTTCCCCCCAGCGTTCGATGTTATACCAGCCGTCCCCCGGGTTTTCCCAGGGCTGCAAATCTTCCAATGTAATGGTTTTCATCCTTCTTGACTTTTTGTCTGTGTTGGTTACGGTGTTGTTACGGTGATGCGCGGCCTGGGGGCCATCCGTTAAGGCCGCGTTAGCCCGTGCGGGGAGATGGCCCTCCCGTCCGTACTTCTTTTATCTCTTGTATTTCAGGGTTCCCTTTCTCATCTTTTCGGCTCCATTCAGTCGGCGGCTGTGGAAAAAGCTTCTCACCTGGCCATCCTTGCCCGTGATAAATCCGCTCATGGCAAATTTCCCGGCGTCATCCTTGTACACGCGCAGGTAGGTCTTCTGGCCGTTGTGGGATTCCCACACTTCGTGCGGGTTTTTCACGGCACGGACTGCTTCAGATAAACGCCGCAATCTCCGGTTCTGTTCCTCGGGCGTTTTGGGGGGCTGGGTGCTTTCCCAGTGATCCAGGACGCCCTTGCTGAAATGCACGTCCTGCCCGTCGATGGACCGGGCCGTAAATCCCCGCGTCAGGGCTTTCCGCGCTCTTCCCGGGTGGCTGTGGCTGCTGGCCGGGTCGGGGGTCAGGGCGGACAATTTTTCCAGTCCCAGGCTTTTGGCCGTTCCGGTTTGGCCGATGGCCTCATGCTGCCCGCGGCCCCGCTTGTCCCAGCCCTTCCTGGCCCCTTCGCTGGTGCCGTAGTTGGCCAGCAGGTTTTCCTGGTCGCCGTTTCCGGCTGAATTTGCGTTTTGCCGGGGTGCTGCCGGGGTGCTTCCTGCTTTTTCCGGGTCATTGCCCACTTCCAGCCCTGCGGCGCGTTTCATGGCCGTTTCCAGCTTCCGGGCATCATTCCGGATCATGGCCGGGTTCGGCTGTGCGTTGAGCAGCTTTTCCAGCAGGGCAAGTTCCTGGGCCGTCAGGGGGGCGTTGTTCCTGGTCTGCTCAATCTGTGCGGGGATGTGTTGCCAGTTTCCGCGGCTGTTGGCCAGCAGGGGGAAGGAGGGTTGTTCCTGGGACGGCTGCGGCGCCCGGTACGTGACCGTATAGCCGGACGCCTCGCTTACTTCTTCCTCGTCGGCAATATATCCCGCGGCGGCCAATTTCGTGATGTTGTCCACCTGCTTGCCTACGTCTTCCGCTTCTTCGTATTCCAGCGTCCAGTAGGCCAGATGCGGCCTTCCCGGGAAATGGCGGTCCAGCAGGCGGCGGCTCATTTGGCGGTTGAAGCTTTCGGAGATTTCCGCGCCTTCGCCCGCCGCCAACATGCGGAATGTTTCCTGGTGGGCGTTGCCCGCCAGCGTCCCGCTGCCGGATTCCGCCAGCACGGTCAGCTCGCCGCCCGTGCCGCGGCGCACAATCTGCTTGTCGCACCACTCGCAGCGCTGTTTGAAGGTGTCCCCTCCGCGGGCCGTCGTTTCCACAGTCTTGATGTCCCCTCCGTCCGGGTAGCCGCCGCGCCCGTCCCCGATCATCTCTTCGGCGATGCGGTCATATTCCCGTGCCTGTTCGTCAGAAGTGTTTGGCGGGTATTTGAAGAAGATGGCCGGGTTGCCGAACACGTCAATGAATCCGTCCCACCCGTCCAGGGCATGGGCCTTGGCGCAGATGGCGAACATGGCGGGCAGGTCCACGGGCCGGAGGCATTCACGGATGATCAGGCGGCTTTCATCCACGGCTTCCAGCTTGGCGCATGACCTGTCGGCGGATTCGTTGTAATACCAGGCCCCGCCCTTGACAGGCCGGGCCATCAGCCACTGGTCCACGGGTTCCATCCTGATTCTGCCGCCTCCGGCCACGGGTTCCAGGTGCGCGTACCCGCGGAAGGTAGCCGATCCCATGAACCGCACCGCATCCCTCAAGTTGTCGATCTTGCCGTAATATTCCGCCAGGCATTGCTGCTGCTCGTCGGCCAGCGTTTGCAAGTCCGGGTTGTTGCCGATGGCTTTGGCATCCACCTTCACGTCGTCAGTCATTTCCGCCAGGGCGGAGGCGCGGCGGTCCAGGACCGTGCCCAGCATGTCGTCCGTTTCTTCCAGGGCGGCCCAGCACAGCATCACGTCGGCATACTGGCCTTTCCGGTACAATTCATAGAGGGCGCGGGCTTCCTGCGGCGTCAGGAATGGCAGCGGGTTCCGGCCTTCCTTTTGAGAGCGTCGGGACAAAAAGCCGATCAGCCTGATCATGCCAGTCCGGAAATTCCCTGGCCTGCCAATCATCCTGTTCACAAATTGCGGTAAAATGTTCATCGTGTTAAAATCTCCTGGTCCTGATGCCGCCCCAGCGGCGGGTGCCGGAGGCCCGGTTACTGCTCTTCCTGCTCTTGCCCTGGCGGGACTTGTGCCGCCAGGATGACGGGCTGCATGATTCCAGCCCGGTCCCGACGTGGCCCCAGTAGGAAAGCTTGCCGCTGTCAAATGTGTCCGCGTGGTTGCCCTGCGCGTCCACATCGGCCTCGAACCGTGCGCCGTTGCGCGTCACCAGGCGGTGGTCCGTTTCCAGCCATTTGCCCGGAGGCATGGCAATGAGAGCGTCTTCCAGGGCGGAGCAATACGCGGCCCCCATTGCCGTCTTGGCGTCGGATTTTTCGCCGCAGTAGCGGACAACCTGCTGCCCGTAAAACCCCACCACCCGGACCAGGCCGGACAGGTCTTTAGCCAGTTCCCGCGCCAGGAATTTTTCATTGCTGGTGTCCACCACCAGCACGCCGCGCTGCTCGCGAGGCACGGCCCCAATGACCAGTTCCAGGATGCCCAGCATGACGGCGTAGTGCTCCGTCTTCCACCTGACCACCAGCCGCTGCCAATATATGCGGTCCCAGTATTCCGTGGCCGTCAGGCTGGACGGGTTGGACTTCTTGCCCTCCGTGCTGGCTACGTCCAGCCCGAAACACACTTTTCCGGCGCACAGGGATTCCGCCCAGTTCGGGGAGATGGCTTCACGGATCGCGATCATGCGCACACCTCCTCCCCGGCCAGGTCCAGGCCCGTGCAATGGCCCAGGCCCATGTTTTGCGCCCGGTTCAGCCAGCCCAGCGGGATGGCTGCCGTGCCGCCCTGAATAAACTTCAGGCCATAGTTGCGATCCACCGACGCGCGGTCCAGGCTGTGCGCCCTGAATTCTTCGTAGGGCACCACCTTGCCGGACAGCGGATCATAGAGCGGCAGCCCGGCCAGTTCGGCGTCCAGAGCGTCCACACGGTGGACCGGGTAGCCCTGTTCCGTCTTGTACCAGTTCCCGGCGGCGTTCGGTTCAAATGTCCGCAGGCCCGGGTTCAGCAGGTCGTAGGTGTAATGCGTATCGTCCGCGGGCGGCGTGCTGAACAGCCAGAACAGGAATTCCGGGTTGCGTGAGATGATCGGTTCCACCGCGTCCCATACGCCTTTGAAGTCCGGCCAGAAGCCGATTTCATCTCCGAACACGTCACCCGTCCAGCCCCGGGCCGTGTCGGGATTGGGGGCGAGGATCTTCGTGCGGCTGTACGCCGTCCGCGTGTGGTAAATCCTGACCTGGGCCGCCTGCTTGTCCATCAGTTCCGCCAAGTCGTCCACGTTCAAAAGTTCCTTGCTGGTCTTGTCGATGACGTTGCCGCCCAGCTGCTTGCCCAGCTTGTCCTGGCAAGCTTTCAGGGCGCCCAGGGCGTCGTGCCAGATGGTTGCCTCCTTCTCCACGATTTCCTTTCCGGTCGCAATGGATGCGCTCACAAAAAAGCAATTCCGCCAGGGCTTTTCAATCATGCGGTCGATGGCCTTGCTGGCAATCGTGTAGGACTTGCCGCCCTGCCGCCGCCACATGAAAAAGCAGATGCGGAAAGCCACGCAGAACGCGGCGTCCTGAAAGGCCAGCAGGTTGACTGCCCGGAAATTGTCAGGATGATGGGGCATCTACAAATTCGGGGGTGACTGTTTTCCGCTGGCCAAACAGCAGGGCGCGCAGCCTGGCCAGTTTGCTTTCGTTGGTTTCGTTGCTGCCGACAATCGCCTGGACTTCCGGACTGGTGGCCTTGTCCAGCAGCGCCTGGGCGGCCAGCATTTGCCATTTGTCAATGTCCAGTTTCAGCCGCTGGGCTTCCATTTGGGCCTTTTGTCCGGCCAGCACCATGCCGTAAAGGCGTTGCAAATCCGCGGCGGATTTTTTGCCCGGGCGCGTGATGACTTCGTAGCAGGTTTGCAGCACGGCGGCATGGGTGGCCTTCGTGACGTTGCCCCGCTTGATTTTGGCAAGCTGGGCGGCATTGTGGTCTTCCGCCGCCCATATCCGGGGCAGCAGGTGCAGCTTGTAGTACTCGCTGATGCTTTGCAGGGACAGTCGCACGCCTCCCTCCGCCAGAATGGCCTGTACATCCTTCAGGGTGGCGTTGGCGGCAAGGGCGTCGTCCACGGCTTGCCGCAATTCCTCCGGCAAGTTGTGGATGGTGCTGTCCGGCCTGGGCTTGCGCATGGGTGTAGGGGGGTTACTGGTTGCTAAGTTCAGCTTGTCCGGCATCCGTAATGCGCCAGCGCATTTCTCCCGTGATCTTGTTGGAGATGCCCGTGATCAGGCGCAGCGCGTCCAGTTCCTTCAGTTCGGTTTCAATTTCCGCGCGGGAAGGAGCCGGCACCACTTGCAGCTGCACCCGGCAGCGTATGTCATCTTCACGGCGCAGCAGTCCGGCGGGGACATGGGCCAGGTCCCTCAGGATGGCCAGTCTGATTTCGGCGGTTCGGTTCATTTCTTGTTCGGTGGGGTCAGGGTTTTCAGCATGCCGATGATTTCATGCAGGTCTCTGCCTTGTTCGTTGAGGCGGTCATATATGTCTCCCAGGTCTTCTTTCCGGTCATTTTTTATGTCTCGGATTTCTCGTTCCAGCCGGGCAATATCCTCTTTGGTGGCGTATTCGTTGGCCTTGCGGACATTGAGGGGATCATTGGACAAGGATATTTTGCGAGCCTTACCCATCACGTAGCCACCCCCGCCAATAGCGCCAGCCCCCACAAGGGTGCTTATTATCTGGACAACCGCTCCGGCATCTATCGTGCTCGCTTCCGCCAATAGCTGCATCATCATTTCAATAATTCGGCAAGGGTGGACGTGCCCTGGGTATAGGCACGATGCAGGGCGGTTGTGGCGATTTCTCCCAGCTGGATATGGCCGGGGTCGTAGATGGTGCGGAAGTCTCCGCCCCATACCAGGCCCGCCTGGCGGGTCGCTTCGGCAAGCGGCGCGTAAATGGATTTTGGGCCTTCGCTGGGGGACCAGATGTCCTGTCCGTCTTCAAACAGGCAAAAGTCCGCGGCCAGTCCAAAATTGTGCATGCTCTGGCCGCCCCTGGCCCGGGTGACGCGGGGGCGCTTGTTATATAGCGCGTCCTGTTCGTCGTAGGTCCGGACGCCGCAAATGATTTTCCAATCGGCCTGCTGCCGCATGGCTACGATCACCTGGCGCACCCGCATGGCGGCCAGTGGCTGCAAGGTCCATAGATAAGACTCGGAGCGGCTGTCCACCTGGCCGTATCTGGCTTGCAGCTGGCTGTGGCTGGTTTCCCACTGCGTAGCGGCTTCACGGGTCAACGGGCCAGTCATACCATCTAAGGCCCCACGGTAAAACCCGGCAAACTTCAGTGCTCGCTGCCAGGACAGCGTGTTCATTTTCAATTCGGCGTACTTCATGATGCTTTCCTTTCTTCACTGTTACTTATTAACTATTTTCCTTTCTGCACCACGGGCGGGGCGATCACCACTTCCGGCACGCTCTGATTCCACAGCAGCTTTCTTTCCCCCCGGTCAATCACCAGGGAGGAACCGCCGCGGACAATCACCGCCTGCCCTTCGGACAGGCTCACGCTGGTGGATGCGGTGGATGAACTGCTGCATGATCCTCCCAGCATCACCATCAGCGCGCCAATCGTCAGACATAGGCGGCGTCTGATGGTTTCGAGCTTGGCCGGATCGGAAGTCCCGGCCCCGGCTATGGACGAATTTGCCAGGTCGTTCTCGCCTGGCACCAGGGGCCGGGACTTCGATTCATTTCCGCCTCCATCGCCGGAGGCGGTATCGCTATCATCGCTGTCGGATGAAATTTGATGCTTCCCGTAAGTGATAAACCGCAGCAGGACATTCACGCCGCCCAGGGCGGTCACAAAGTCCACAGGGTTGTTTTCCAGCCACTCGCGGACGGACGGCAGGAGCAGGGACAGGAGGGCGGCAAGGTTGATCCAAAACGTCCGGGACAAGTACCAGGGCGTGGTCGTCTTTTTCGTTTGCTGGGGCGTAGTTGCCCCGGCGTCTCCCGACGCGAGGGCTTCATTCCCATGATTACCACGATTCAGTTCATCTCCGTTTTTTGTTCCGCCAAAATCTTGCTTGTTAGTCATGCGGGCACTCTAGCCCAGGCTCCGCATTCTTTATGTGGCATTTGTGGCAAATGTGGCGTTTGTGGCAAATGTGCTAAAAAAAGTTGAAGGTGGATTGCATCATCTTCCCGCGCTGGATGGCTTCTGCCCGCGCTGCCGCCGCCATATCCCGCACTTGCCCCTCCCACAATAGCTTTTTTACGCCTCCGGGCACGGCAGGCCAGGCGTACAAGTCCCCCCTCAATATCATGCGCCGCACTGTTTCCCGGCTTACCTTTAATATGCGGGCAGCTTCGGCAACGCTACATTCCGGCCCATTAGCCCAGCGGCGCAAATTTTCGTCCATGTGTCCATATTACCACACGCTTAACGGTTTTTCAGGAGCAGGGGCGCAAATTCGCAAACACAGAATAAAGTCGACAGTCTCATGCCAGATGTTATCATCATCAAATGCAATCCGAGCTGAAAATGATCGCGGTAGTTGACATGCAGGACCCTGACAGAAAGAGCTATAAACTCGCCGAACAGGCTGTCGTGCTGGTCTGGGATTTTGAGGGCTTTACCATGTGCAAAGATGTGCTGGGCAATACATGGCTGGTCCTCGACACTAAATTCTGATCAACAAAAAGGCCGCCAGGAGCTACCTGGCGGCCTGAATTGTATCTGCCCATTGGGCTAATCATCGCAACATAAAGCGCGGACAAAGGGCGTCATTTCCTCGTCCTGATGGTCTTCTATCAGCTTGTCCGTCCTTTCGTCCATAATGCACAGGACGCTTGAATAAAGTCCGTCAGCAAATAGTGATTGCTTGGTGGCAACAACAAGCGCATGTACTGCATAGCCGGACTGCTGGCCATTGCCATCTACAACATAACAGTTGATGTTGTCTCCTGGCTTTAAGGGGGGCATGATGATTTTTCTGTTGTTTCAATCCGCGCATCCGCAGGGATGCGAAAAGTTACAGGGGGAATTCGTCTTCAAATGACACCGTGTCGCTCCATCCCCTGGCCGTTTTCGGTTCGGGGGCTAGGGGGGCAGCTGCTCTCCGGCCAGCGTCCTGGACGGCCTTGGGCACTCGGACGGCTCCCACATGATCTGCCAGCCCTCCCGGGGGAATCGTCCCCAGGATTGCGTGCGGTTCATAGGTTTCAAATCCTGTTTCTTCCGCCAGCTTTCGGGCGGCGGCCCGGCCCCGGTTGATCACCGTGTAGTTCAGATTCCGCACGTGTTCCAGCGCGGCAAATTTCCGTAACTGCCCATAAACATCTTTGCTCGTGCAGGGCAGATGTAGCTGATCCCGCACAACCTCCGCCAGATATTCCGGCCCGATTTCATAGCGTTGCATGCTATCCCGGAGGATGTGCAATGCCTTGTCCATTTCCGTGTAGGTGTTGTCTCTGATGGCTTCATATCCCAGGTAGGCGGCAAAACGATTGTAAATCAGCGTATAATCTTTTTGTGTTGCGCGGGTGAAAGAATCCGTGTGTCCGGTGGCTTTCCAGGTCTCGTCGTGCCGCCATTCTTCCAGGGACGGCACCGGGCAGCCGTATGCTTGCAGCTGCTTGTAGGCCCGGACGGCCAGCTGCGCCAATACGGCCTTTTGCTTATTTGATAATGACTTTTCCATTGTCGCTGCGTGGTTTAATGGCTTTGATGCGTGCAGTTTCTTCATTGTATTCCCTGATCACTCGGATCAGGTTGTTTTTCCGGTCTTCCTCCATGCTGTAGATGATACTTTTTCCGCCCTCCGGCGTGATCACCGTTACGTCGTAGAGGCCGGAGGGCCGTTTCCGGCATTGGTATTTAGTCGTCACTCCTGGTGCTTCTCTCTACGTAAAACGTTTCATCCTGCTTGATCTGCATGCCCAGCTTGGCGAGTTTGTGAGGCTTGACATGCAGGCGGATCGCATCCTTGTCCGGGGTTACTTTGGTGACCAGGTAGGCCCTGCGGCGGGTGCTCTTGAGCAGGGCGACAACCTTGTCCCAGGTCCAGCCCGGCGCGGGCTTGAGGGAGGGCTGCCCCAAGCGGTAGCCGTAGGTAGTCAGGGCGGTGGTGCCGGATTTACGGCCCTTGACAAACAGCTCGTCCCTGCGGGGGGAGGCCCATTGCTCGGCCATCTTGGTGAGCCGGGCAATCTCCCTGGCCAGTTCGCTGATTTTGGGATCATGCTCGGTGAGCACTTGCTGCATGGCGGTCTCCTTGGCGGCCTGCAAGGTGTCCAGTTCAACACCCTTGCGGGCGATGTCGTCTAAGGTCCGGCAGAATTCGTCCTGGTCTTTGATAACCTGCTGGTCGGTTGCTTTAGTGGTTGTGCGTATCTTTCCCATTGTTATGTTGTTTGTTGAGTTGTTTCGTCTGGCGGAGCTTGCGGACCAGCATGGCCACCACGTCCGTCCATTTCAGTCCGGGGGTATTGTGAAGCCAGGAGTAAAATTTCTCGGCGTCCACGGGCACCCACTGGACGCCCAGTTCTCCCAGTTGCACCCCGATTTCCCGGCAGCGCGGGTCATAGGTCACGTGGTAGTCATGATTCCCCGGGAACCGTCCTAGTTCCAAGTTAATCTGAAAGCAGATTGTTTCCTGTTCGATGTTATTCATGGATGTTGGTTTCCGGTTTGTGTTCTTCCTCCCTTCTGGTTCCCCAGGTGCAGCCGTCCTTCTCCGGGTCCACGTACCAGTGCCCATCCGTTCCCAGGAGGT
>NZ_MNUD01000008.1:0-11301 GCF_001917295.1 Akkermansia sp. 54_46 | reverse complement strand
ATTCGTTGGCGTAAGTGAAATACCTTGCCCCCGCACCGGGTATGATCGCCACGGATATGTACCGGGCGGCCTCCCAATAAAATGTGTTCTGCATCATTGTTTGTCCTCCCGGTTGCGATTGATGGCATCGGCCATGATTTCACCGATGGCGTCAGCGTTTCGGTTAATCACCTCTTTGAGCGTCGCAAAGACGCGGAAAGCTGGCGTTTCATAGGCGGTTTCCCGCACGGCTGACCAGTAAATAGCCAGTCCAAGTTTGTCGTTGTCCGTGGCAACGTCCTCAATGTGGAGGACAAAGTGGCCGCCTTTGGGGGCTGGCTTGACATTGGGGGCTTGCTGCCCCCTGTCCTGTTGATGGTTGGTGTTGGTGCTGTACATGATGGTGGTGTTGATTGTTAGTCTTGGTATCTGTCGTCTTCCAGGTCTTCAATGCCGCGTCCGGCAACCCATCTTTCCGCGTCCGGGTCATAAGCCAGGAATTCAGGTTCCCCCACCCTGGGCAGCCTGCCATAAGGCAGGCCGCCTTCGCCTTTGACAAGGTGGCGGATGATGTTATGGGCGGACAAGAGCCGTTGCGTTATGGCTGTTTTCGGGTCGCTGCCATCCGGCATGGGATTGTTCCAGAAGAGCATCCCATAGGCGCGGGACATGTCCGCATCCGCCTGGCTGATGATGTGTTGCTGGGGGGCCGGGAATTGGGTCATCCAGTCGTCTCCTTGCGTATAGGTGAGATACAGGCGTTCCAATTCCTCCGCCCATGTTTTTGCTTTGCCGTACCACACAGACTCCGCGGCATAACTGTGGGGCGTGTCCATCAGGGCATGCCAGCCCAGCAGGCAGGTCATGCCGATTTCCGACAAATCCTGAAGCAGCTGCGGATTGCGCAGGTTGTCCGGCGTGGAGGTTGTCACCCACGGGTGGGGCTGTGGTGTCGTCGTGTCTTGATTCATAGGATGTAGAGGGTTACACGTCATCCGGCATGTTGCCGTCTTCCATGTCTTGCAGCTTCTTGATGGCTCCCAGGTAATAATCCCAGGTCACGGGCACACCCGCGTTTTTAGCGGCTATCCGGGCCAGGTTCATTCTTTTAGTAATCACGCCGTACCCGCTGTCCTGGGCGGCGGCTTCGACGGAGGCCCGCAGGCCCGCGTCCGGTTCCGGGAATCCGTAAAATTCCCATACCTGGCGCAAGTCTTCCGTGCTGATGGCGGAGGGGAGGCGGTACACCCGGCAGGCGTTGCGTTTGGACAGCTGTTTCAGCATGTCGGACCAGACCGGGCTTTCTTCCATTGCCGCCTCAAATTCGGGGGTGGCCGTCAGCAGCAGTCCGCAGCCGGACATGTCCCGCAGTTCCCGCACCTGCTCCACGCCTTTCATTCCCATCTTGTCGCTGCGCAAAACATGGTGAATTTCGTCGATGATTAGTAAATGATCAGGGGTCAGGTAGCGCAGGATGCGGTCGATCATATCTTCCGGTTTCAGCGTCGTTCCCGCTCCGATCTGCTTGGCAATCCGGTAGAGCAGCCGCGTAGGACTGGCTGACACGGGGCAGCGCACCAGCACCACCTTGTCCGGATGCCTCCGGGCGTACTCCTTCACGGCTTCGGTCTTGCCCCACTGCGTCGGTCCGATCATCACCGCCGCGTAATGGTAGCGCCGTGTAAATTCGGCAAGATCCATCGTATAACGGGCAAGTTTTGTTTCCACAAATGGCAAATCTTCGCCCGCCTGATCTACAGTTAGCCGGGCGCGGAGTGCGGCCAGGGCCAGCAGATGCGGTTCCGCATTGGCTTCGTAGGTGCCTTTTAGTATGGAGCGCATCGTCTTGGCAGACACTCCGGCCTGGGCTGCCATATCGCCCAGGGTCCAGTTGTGTTCTGCGGCGTAGGAGATAAGCCAGGCTAGTGTCTGCTTCGTTTCCTGGGGGTATGGCCCGCTGGTAACGGCAGGCAAAAAGCGCCGCGGGTCGCTGTCGTTTTTTGTATATGTTATTCTGTCCATAGTATTTATAAAAATGAAATTTTCGGATGGCTTTCTTTTTGGGGGGATGCCGTTTCCGGTATTTCCGTTTCCGGCAACAGGCTGATGCCGGGCAGTTTTTTCACGGCGGCCAGGGCGGCGGCATCCGTGCCTTCGGCGTTCAGCAGCCCTTGCACCGTAATGGGCGCCCCCTTCGCCACCTGGCGGTTGTACAGGCGTGTTCCGACGATGGCCGCTTCTTTCCGGGCGTGGTGGACGCGCGTTTCCTGCAAGGCTGCCGCCGTGGCTTTCTTCTTCCTTCCCATAGCCGCCCGCACCTGGTCCTCGTCATAATAGGGGACACGTTGCTGTAACGTGCTCATACCAAGACAGCGCCCTTTTCCATCAATGATGTACAAGTGCTGATCGTCAAACATGTTGAGCATCACCCATACATCCATGCCGCTGGGCAGGATGCGCTGATACCCTTCCGGCGTGACGATGCTGGCCGGGTAGTACAGGCGGTCCATGCTTACCGCCTTGTTTTGCAGGACGATGTAGGAGCCTTTCACCACCGTTTTCACGGCCAGGTCACGGGATAGCAAATCCACGATTTCCCATTGCGTCGCTTTCCGCAGCGGAGGCTGGTGCTGTAGTTTCAGGTTCCAGGCTTCCGCGGGGGAAAGGCGGCGGGAACTGACCAGCCTTTCCGGATCGCGGGCGGCCATGTTCAGCAGCGTGTGGCGGTCCGCTTCCGGTATGCTGTCCGTCAGCGTGATCCAGTCGCCGTCCGTGGACAGGCGCACCATCGGCACCACCAGCCCCATCCGTTCCCATCCTTCCAGGGCGTGGTCGGTCCGATCGTTAAAGGCATCGTACACGCGCCAGGCTATATCGGTTGTAAGTTGTTCAAAGGTTGGCATCAGATGCCGCAGCGTGGCGGCCCGGTCCGGATCCCTGATTTCCAGATAGCCCTGCTTTTTCAGCAGCGCCTTTTGCTCCTTCATCAGGCCAGCCAGCCATTCCGGCTCTGTCCGGTCATGGCCGGACGGAGCGGGCAGGCAGGAACTCCATATATTGGCCGTCAGGTTCCACACGGATTCCAGGTGCGCCTTGCCGCGGGGATTGCCGCCCTGGCGGCCTTCATACCCCCGGAGCAATGCCTGGGTTTTCCCTTCCATGCCGGAGCGGTGGACCTTCACCGCGCCGTCAAACAGGTCCAGCAAGACCTGCTCCATGTGCGCCCGGATGGCTGCCGTTCCGTTTTCCACCACAAGGGTGGTTCCCCGGGACGTATTGATGCCGACATTTGCCAGCAGCCCCGCCACAAACATGCGCATGTAGCGTTCCGTCAATCCGGCGTGCGTCCCGTCCTGGCGCATCATCCGGGGCATCATGCCCCAGTGCACCATTTTTCCGGTGGCAATATCCAGGCATCCCAGCTGCAAGGGGCGCACAATCTGCTTGCCGCAAATCACGTGCGCATCCACCCAGTTATCGTCGGAAACATAGTATTCCCCGGCCTCCATGCCTACGCGGGTAGTCAGCACCATCGGCAGCAGAGGGGCCGCGGCCTTGATGCCTTCCCGCATCACCCTGGCTTCCAGGGCAGCTGGTTTAATTCGCATCAGGTTTTTTTTGGACCAGCCAACGGGGATTTGAGGATGGCCGGGCCAGCCTTCGTACCCAGGAATGACTTCGGATTTTTTGCGCCAGATGTCCAGCAGCAGCGGGTAAGCCTGGCCGCCGTTGCGTTGGCAGCGCGTTTGCAGTTCCGTCCAGTAAGCGACAAATCCCGGATGCTTCACCCGTGCCCGGGTGGGACGCATCCCGGCCATCCTCAAATCGGCAAGGGCCAGCAGACTGCCGCTTGTTTGCCACGCCAGGAATTTGCGTTGGACGGACTGCCAGGACATGGGATGTCCGGCATCGGCCATCGCCTGGGCCGCCAGCTTGTAAGCGGCCATCTTGTTTGGAGCCGCGGCGATTTCACGGCAGGCTGCATGCAGCTTGCGCACCTTCAGCCGCTCTTCCGTGGGCAGGGCGTCCCAGCCGGGCAGCCCTTCAATGGTGGACAATTCGTTCATTTTCCTTCCTTGATAACTTTCTGAAAATCACTCAACAGGATACAAAATGCCTCCCGGTCGTTTCCGGGCAAATACCTGTGCAAATCCGCTTCCAGGAATTCAGCCATCAGCGTTGCAATGTGGTGGGCGTCCTTGACGGCCACCTGCTTCTTCTGTTCCCTCAATTCTTCTTCCGGCTGCACGGCTGCCACCGCGGCCATCATGGCCTGTTCCGGGCTTACGGGGGAGGAGGCACGGCCTTTCCCCCGGTTTTTCAAGATGGTTTCGTGCTGGGCCAGGCGGGCGGCCTGGGCGGCGCTCTTGCTGCCGTCTTTCACCACTTGCAAATTCAGCATCATTTGCCGGGGGGTAACGGCGTTCCCGGTGGCTTTTTTCACCAGTTCCGGCAGGGTTTCCACAGCTTCGCCGTCTAGGCCCATGTCCAGCGCGGGCCGTTCGTCCTGCCCCAGTCGTGCCGCTGCTTCCTGGTAGCAGCGCATGTAGCGGCGAGCAGTCCTTTCTGTGAAATCTAAATGTGCTTGTTCTCCAAATCGGACACATGTGTCCGATTTCGTGTTGTTTTCTTTCTTAAACAGTTGTCCCCACTCACCGTGAACGGTAGCGGCCTTCAAATCTTTCAACAGTCTGCCAAGCCGCAGCACGGCCAGCACGGCATTCTTTCCAGCCACAACGGCCATTTCCGCCTGGGCGGTGGCGTACTTGTGCAGGCGGTTCGCCTCACTCACCCCCAGGGCAATCCGGGTTGCTTCCGGGATGCTCAATTCACATTTTTTCATGGTCCGCAAATTCTTTCAATAGGGCTTCTTTCAGTTTCAGTCTTGCGCGGGCTTCAATCCCCTGGATGGTCTGCGGGGACACGTCCAGACAATCGGCTATTTGTTGCAGCGTCAGCGGCCCGGATTCGGGCAGCCCGGCCCAGCGTCGGAACTGGGGACGGCTAAGCAATGCCAGCACCACGTTTTTTTCAAGGGGCGTCAATTTTTCATCCTTCATCGGGTAATACGGGCAAAACAGCCGTTCGGGGGTCTTTTCTTCCTTCCCTTACTTGCCGGGCTTCATCGTCCAGGCAGTAAACCCCGCACCAGGCTGCCACTCCGGCCATCGCCGCTAGCACGGCAATTTCCAGAAGCCGGGCCAGGGCTTTTTTAAGGTAAGTAGTCATCATTTCCGTTGTCCGGTAAGTTGTTTTTCGGGTAAGGCTCGGAGCAACTTTGCAATAGTCTTGCTCTTCCTGTCCCCGATCAATACCCGCCGCACATGACTGGGATCCCGTCCAATCGCCTTAGCGGCCTCCGTGATGTACCAACCGCGGGCAAGCAACCACTGCGGCGTGATGCGTTCTTGTGCTGTTTTCGTTGTCATGATAGGTTTTGCTCATGGCGCGCCGTTCTAAGGCGCGCCTATGAGAAAACTCATACCATACTTCTAATGACAGGCAAGAAAAATATTAGGAAACTGTTATTTCATGACAATTTGAAATCCCTTATGAAGCAACGGGGCTTCTCACAGATGATGCTTGCTGAATCTACCGGAATATCACAAAGTGCTATTTCTCTTTATATTACAGGGAGATCAATTCCCAAGGCAGGAGAGCTGCAAAGAATGGCTGATGCTCTAGCCGTGTCTATGGATTATTTGTGGCGTAAAGTCGGCCCTGAAACGATACAAGAATCCTCATATTATGAAAAAAAGTGGAGAGAGACAGAGAAGGAACTAGTAAAATTAAGAGAAGCCTTGAAACTTCTAGTCAATAACGTCAGCCAATAAAAAATACAACACCTATAAATTGTATGAGTTATAAACAAGCAAATATTCTGATCGTACTGTTGCTTCTCATAACTGTTTTTTTAGGGATTATTGCTTTTCGCTCAAATGATCCTGCATTTCGAGCTCCCATCTATGAATACAGAGAAATAACGGCTAACGGTATTGATGAAGACTATTCCGAACATAATGCTTGGATCAAAGACGGATGGGAGCCGATCTTTCTTTTGCAAACTGATGGTGTGGATGCTCGTTACCTAATGCGTCGCCTTAAGCGTTGATTTTATGACACATCTGCATAAAATTCATGGTCAGCATTTTATGTTAGATTTTTCATAACAAATTCATCATAAATTCCTTGCGCTCCTTAAAAAGAGCCGTGCATAAGCTATGCTTATGCCCCTATGACCAACACTCAAACAATGATTCAAGGGGATTGTCTGCCCCTCATGAAATCGATGCCGGATGCGTCTTTTGATGCAGTCATCACCGATCCTCCTTATGCGTCCGGGGGACTAACAACAGCGGATCGTAAAGCTTCCCCTGTGCGCAAGTATATTTCCCGCAATAGACATCCTTCTTTTGATTCCGATACCCGCGACCAACGTTCCCATTTCATGTGGTCGGTCTTATGGATGGCGGAGGCGCTGCGCCTGACGCGCGAGGGCGGTTGGCTGATGGTGTGTTCCGACTGGCGGCAACTGCCGACCACCAGCGACGCCTTGCAGGTGGCGGGCTGGACATGGCGCTCCGTGGTCACTTGGGACAAGACGGAGGCATGCCGCCCCCATCAAGGCATGTTCCGCAATCAAGCCGAGTTCGTCCTGGTGGCCACCCGCGGTAGCATCGGCAAAGAGCAGGACCGTCCGCGCGTGTTCCCGGCAGGCGTTTTCCGTCATTACCTCAAACCCTCTGATAAGCACCATCTCACGGGCAAGCCTGTCCCTCTGATGGCTCACTTGATGACAGTTCTGCCTGCGCAATCCAAGATTCTTGATCCGTTCGCCGGGTCAGGTTCTACGCTGGCAGCGGCGCAAAATTTGGGACATGCCGCAACCGGGATTGAACTATCTCCGGCATATTATCGGATCGCCTGTAATCGGCTTGGCCTTGCTTTGGCCTCGTAATATTAACAGCCCCTCTTCGGAGGGGCTTTTCATATCGCAACAACCTGTCCCGCTTCGGTAGTTTCATGTTCCTTCATCGCAACTACCCGTCTCTTCTTTCCATCGCCGTAATCCCATGCCATTGCTAGCTTTCAGGCTATTTCACCCCTAATTCACCCTATTTCAACTATACTGTCCCTTTTCACGGCCTTTTTGGCGGACGAAGGTAAATGTAAAAAAGGATGGAAACTGGCAGGCGCGGCTGAATACGGCCGCGCCTTTGCTTTCCGGAACACAGGGGCCTGAGGGAAGGCTCCTTCCGTTGAAAGAAGAGACCAGGGGAGGCCGTACTTCCAGCATGATGAGTAAGGGGCGTTGTTTCCGGCTGGCCGCATGGCTGGCTCTGTCCGGAGTGCCGGGCACGGGCATGGCGGAAACGCTGCCGGCTGAGGAGGTGCTGCTCCCCGCGCCTTCCGCATGCAGGTCTGACCGGTCCTCCGTGGCTCATCTCCCGCAGCGGCTGGCGGTCTATGCGCCGGAAAAGGATGTTCCCGTGGTGGAAGCCCTCCTGAATGTGCTCAACGCCCAGGGCGTTTTGTCCGGCCTTTCCATGACCCGTGACAAAACCTCTGCGGACGCCGTTTGTTCGGTTGAGGGAAGCCCCTCGGGGACGGGCGAAGGGTATGAGGCCCGCCTGGTGCGCGACAGGGAAGGGAGGGGCATCCTGCATCTGAAAGCGGCGGCGGCCCAGGGCCTTTTCTACGCGTGGCAGAGCATGGTTCAGGTGTTGAACGCCAACCGGACCGGGGAGGGGTTTTCCGTACCCGTTTTTTCCCTCCGGGATGTTCCCCGCTTTGAATGGCGGGGCATGATGCTGGATGTTTCCCGCCACTTTTTCACCGTGGCGGAAGTCAAGCGCATGGTTGACGCCATGTCCCTGTTCAAGCTTAACCGCCTCCATCTGCACCTGACGGACGGCCCCGGCTGGCGCCTGGAAATTAAAAAATATCCGCTGCTTACCTCCATGAGCGCCTGGCGCGTTCCGCTCGCTGACGGAGAGTGGAACTGGCGGGAAGTGAAACTCGCCATCCGGGAGCATGACCCGGAAGCTACCTACGGCGGTTTTTACACCCAGGAGCAGATGAGGGAGATCATTGCCTATGCGCGCAGCCGCCAGGTCACCGTTGTTCCGGAAATAGACCTTCCCGGCCATTCCTATGCGGCCATGCATGCCTACGGGGATTTGATTTGCGACGGCGTGGACTTTCCCGTGGAGGGGAAACAAGGGCGGGACTCCGTCTGCATGGGGCGGCCGGAAACGCTCCGTTTCGTGAAAGACGTGGTGGATGAACTTAAGGCCGTCTTTCCGCCCGGCTCCCCCATTCATTTGGGCCATGACGAGGTGTCTGCCGAGGCATGGAAAAAATGCCGGTATTGCCAGAACCGCTTAAAAAGCCTGAGGGAGAAGGATCTCAAAGCCCTGAGCCGGGATTTCCTGCAGCGGATTGCGGACTACGTGAGGAAGGGCGGCTATGAAGCCATTGTCTGGGATGAAGCCGGGGAACTGGAGGCGGACAAACGCATCCTCGTCATGGCGTGGCGCGGCAACGGCTTTGCCGCGGCGGCGGCCAGGAAAGGGCATCCCGTCATTCTGGCGCCGTGTTCCCACTTCTATTTTGACTATTACCAGTCCGCCGCGTCCACGGAGCCGAAAGCCGTAGGGGGCCTTATTCCGCTCAAGCAGGTGTACGGCTATGAATTGCCGGAACTTTCCCCGGAGGAAGCTGCCAGGGTGCGCGGCCTCCAGGCGAACATCTGGACGGAATACCTGTACAATATGGGTCTGGTGGAATATATGGCGTGGCCGCGCGCCCTGGCCCTGTCCGAACGCGCCTGGAGCGACTGCGACCCCCGGGATTACAAATCCTTCCGCAGCCGCGCCTCCAGGGCTCTGAATATCCTGGAAAAACTGGCCGTGAAATACCGCCCCATGGGGGAAGAAGACTAGGCATTCCCGCTTTGGCCCCTTCCGCACGGCGGGAGGACCGCCGCCCCGGATGTTCACCCGCAGGTTTTATTGACAGAGGATGCCGGGCCATGATAGAAACGGTTCTGCCAATTAATTGATATGGAATTATTTGATATGAAGAAACACCGTTTTTTATTCTCAGCTTCCCTGATGGCTCTCGTGCTGCTCGGCTGCATGGCGGTAGTGTCTTGTTCCAATAATTTCAAACATGTTCCCCAAACAGGATTTATCGCTCATCAGGTAAAAAATAAGGATTCCCATATTCCCTTTGACGCGTACTGGAATGCCGATGATAAAAAAATCTGGAATGACAGGGTGAACGGCGTGGATGGCAAAAAAGTCATGATGGCCGTTGTTCCGGTGGATACGGAGCACATGGATGTAAGGCCGGATACCGCGGAGGGGTTTGATGCCCTGCGCGGCCTGGCGGAGTACTTCCGGAAGAGCGTTGCAACCAGAATGGAAAAGGAGGTTGCCGAAAATCCGCATTTTGAAATGGTGCCTCCGGGAACCAGGGGGGCCTATACGCTGGAACTCGCCATCATTTCCATCACTCCCACGAATGCCAGGGCCGGCATCTTTGTCACGGCTCTGAGCGGCATCAAGGGGGGAGGGCTGGTCAAACGGTTCATCAAGAAAGGGCACATTGCCATGGCGGGCCGCCTGAGGGATGAGTCCGGCCGCATCGTTTCCGAATTTGCGGATTATGAGGAAGACCACAGCTCCCTGCTGGGCGTGGACACCAAGGATTTTAAAAAATACGCCCACCATCAGCGCACTATTGACGAATGGGCCCGGGAAATTACGGATGTATATTCTTCCGCCTACGGGCACTGGACGCAGAAACGCATGATTTCCCTGAATCCCTTTTAAGGGATGAACCTGCGGGGGGGGGCGTTGCGGCCGTGCTTTCCACGGGGCCGGGAATCTTTGCGGAGCGTTCCGCCCGGCGGGAAACGCGCTGTTTCAGTTATTCCCCGTATTCCGCCCAGGAACTGCTGGTTTCCCACACGCGCACGCGTTCCAGCTCAACACAGGCCCGCACAGGATATTCGCCGGGGTTCTCCCTGGCTTTTTCCAGCGCGTGCCGGGCAACATTGAAAATGACGCGAGCCATCACCTCGCTGGTGGGGTCTTCCCGGTCGAACGGAATGATGCGCTCCCCGTATGCGGCCACGAAGGCGGCGAAGTTGGGGTCCTCCGTATTCACGCACAGGGAGTGGTCAAACTGCTGGAGGAAATCCCCCATCATCTGCTTGATAGCCTTGAAATCCAACACCATGTCATTGGCATCCAGCGTTTCCGCTCGGAACACCATTTCCACGGAGCGCGTATGGCCATGCGGGAATTTGCAATTACCGGGATGTTTGGACAGAAGATGCCCACTTTCCAGTTCGATGGATTTGCAAATTCGGTAGACCATGGAGGCAGGATAACGTGGGCGCGGGTGCGGGGCAATCCCAATCAGAGTCTGTCTGGTTCTCATTTTGTCTCGTACGTAGGGATGGGGCTATGCTGCTCCGGATGTTTTTGGGCGGCTTTCCCTTGCGCATGGCCTCGATTTCTGGCAGACTTCAAAAAAACCATATTTTTACCCTATGGCTTATCTTTCATGGTCTTTCCTGAAAATGGGGGAGAAGGCGGAGCGTAGCACATCCTTTCTTTTCCTGCTCATGGCGGGCGTGCCTGTCCTCTTTGCCGCTTTCTTTGCTTTCGTAGCGGGAATGACCGCCATTTTGTATGCCGGGCCCGTCCTGGCGCTGATGCTTCTTCCCTTCTATTTGCCCTGCGCTCTGAGGGAGGAAAAGACGCGGAATGCCTGCTCCCGTAATATTCTGTTTGGCAGGAAGCCGCTGGCGGTCTCTTTCAGGGTGATAGCTAGGGATTGGGTATATGTCATTTACGCCGTGCTTCCGGCGTTGCCGTTTCTTTTCCCTGGCGGGAACATGGCCCAGGCCGGCCTGGGGAATGAGCAGAGCCTGACAGCATTTTTCCTGATGTGGATCTCCCTGTACGCCGTCTTTGCGGTGCTGGCGGTTTTTCTTGGAAAGGCGCGGTATTTGAGGCCGGGCGGGGTGTTGCTGGCTGCCGGCGTCAATCTGACGCTGATGCTGGTTTATTACCTGTTTGCGTGAAGATGCGTATGATGAATACCAGAAGTTTTCCTCTCCGGTGTGACCAACCATAAATGCTTGAAAAGGGTTGAATTCTCTTGAAGAAGCTTGAAAACGGTTGAAAATACGTGCGTTCCGGGGAGAAATGGAAGGGTGGCGCAAGAAGTTAAGCCCATAAATGCCCGTAAGGGTCAATTTTGAAAAATCGTAAGGGTCATTTGTCCCATGTGAGACACTCCCGC
>NZ_MNUD01000007.1:0-16424 GCF_001917295.1 Akkermansia sp. 54_46 | reverse complement strand
CAATTCCTGTAATCAATGTTTTTCTTTCTCGAAGAAAGATGGGGCCGTCGCTGTCGGACGGGGCCTGCTTAGGTTTCGTCCGGCATTTCCAAGTACGGTCTCCTGGATTACTGGGAACCTTCCGGTGTAACATTTATTTTTTACGCTGCGCGACGATGAGGAAGCAACTGTCTGATATTTTATTCCTGGTTCAAGGAAACCTGATAATGAAAAAAACTCCCGACAGCCGATGCCGCCGGGAGTTTTTACAGAGCGTCTTAAGAAGGAATCTTCTTTAGAAACAGAGACCTTCCTTGGCGTTGGCTCGCATGAAGTCGCGGTTGAGGCGGGCGATGTTGTCCACGCTGATGCCTTTCGGGCAGGCAGCTTCACATTCATACTGGTTCGTGCAGTTGCCGAAGCCTTCCGCTTCCATTTGCTTCATCATGGCCAGGACGCGCTTGGAACGTTCCGGCTGGCCCTGCGGCAGCAGATTGAGATGGGCGATCTTGGCGGAGGTGAACAGCATGGCGGAGGCGTTTTTACAGGAGGCCACGCAGGCGCCGCAGCCGATGCAGGCGGCCGCGTCAAAGGCGGCGTCCGCCTTCACTTTTTCCACGGCGATGTTGTTGGCGTTCGGCGCGGAACCGGTACGCACGTCAATATAGCCTCCGGAGGCGATGATGCGGTCCAGGGCGGAGCGGTCCACCATCAGGTCCCGCAGGATTGGGAAAGCCTTCGCGCGGAAGGGTTCAATCCAGACGGTATCGCCGTCCTTGAACTTGCGCATGTGAAGCTGGCAAGTGGTCACCTGGCGTTCCGGCCCGTGGGGAATGCCGTTGATGGTCAGGGAGCACATGCCGCAGATGCCTTCCCGGCAGTCGTGGTCAAAATGGATGGGTTCCTTGCCTTCCTTGACCAGGCCTTCATTGACGATGTCCAGCATTTCCAGGAAGGAGGCGTCCACCGGAATGTCCTTGGCGGCATAGGTCTCAATGCGGCCCTTAGCTTCCCGGTTTTCCTGGCGCCAGACCTTGAGAGTGAGATTGAGTGTTTTAGCCATGTTATAATCTTTCTTTTGAGTGTTAATGTATTGGCTATCTTTACTTGTAGCTGCGGATGGCAAGGTGCACGTTCTCGAAGGTCAGCGGTTCCTTGTGGAGAACAGGCAGGCTGTCCACGCCAGTGTATTCCCAGGCGGCTACATAGGCGTATTCATCGTCGTTGCGCTTGGCTTCGCCGTCCGGCAGCTGGTATTCCACGCGGAAGTGGGCGCCGCAGGATTCCTGGCGGTTCAGGGCGTCATAGCAGAGCAGCTGGGCGAATTCCAGGAAGTCGGCCACGCGGCAGGCTTTTTCCAGTTCCGCGTTGATGCCGTCCGCCGTGCCGGTTACGCGCACGTTTTCCCAGAATTCCTTGCGGAGCTGGGGAATGCGTTCAATGGCGTGGGTCAGGCTTTCTTCCGTGCGGGCCATGCCGCAGTCTTCCCACATGATGAGGCCCAGTTCCCGGTGGAAGGAGTCCACCGTCTTGGTGCCCTTCACATTCAGGAGCTTGTTGATGCGTTCCTTCACTTCGTCTTCCGCAGCCTTGAATTCCGGGGCGGCGGTGGTGACGGCACCGGGCTTGGTGGTCGTCAGGTAAGCGGGCAGCGTGGCGGGAATGACGAAGTAGCCGTCAGACAGGCCCTGCATCAGGGCGGAGGCTCCCAGGCGGTTGGCGCCGTGATCGGAGAAGTTGGCTTCACCGAGGACGTGCAACCCCTTCACGTTGGACATGAGGTTGTAGTCCACCCACAGGCCGCCCATGGTGTAGTGGGAGGCGGGGTAGATCATCATGGGCGTTTCATGGGGGTCGTCGTCCGTGATTTCTTCGTACATGTCAAACAGATTGCCGTATTGGCCGTCAATCCATTCGCGGCCCATGCGCTTGATTTCATCCGCAAAATCCAGGAAGACGCCCTTGCCGGTGACGGCCACGCCGCGGCCGTCGTCGCAGGCTTCCTTGGCGGCGCGGGAGGAAATGTCGCGCGGAGCCAGGTTGCCGAAGGAGGGATACTTGCGTTCCAGGTAGTAGTCCCGTTCTTCTTCGGGAACATCGGAAGGCTTGATTTCCTTCTTACGGATTTTTTCTGCGGTTTCACGGGACTTGGGCACCCAGATGCGGCCGCTGTTGCGGAGGGATTCCGACATCAGCGTCAGTTTGGACTGGTAGTCGCCTTTGACCGGAATGCAGGTGGGGTGGATTTGCGTGAAGCAGGGGTTGGCGAAGAAGGCACCACGCTTGTAGGCTTTGTAGGCGGCAGTGACGTTGCAACCCATCGCGTTGGTGGACAGGAAGAACACGTTGCCGTAGCCGCCCGTGCAGAGCAGGACGGTATCCCCTGCGTAGGATTTGATTTCGCCGGTAACCAGATTGCGGGTGACGATGCCCTTGGCTTCGCCGTCCACCAACACCAGGTCCATCATTTCATGGCGGGAGAACATTTCAATGTGTCCCTTGGCCACTTCCTTTTCCAGGGCCTGGTAGGCACCCAGCAGGAGCTGCTGGCCCGTCTGTCCGCGTGCGTAGAAGGTTCGCTTGAGCTGGGCGCCGCCGAAGGAGCGGTTGTCCAGCAGGCCGCCGTATTCACGGCCGAAGGGAACGCCCTGGGCCACACACTGGTCAATGATGTTGGAGGAGACTTCCGCCAGACGGTAGACATTGGCTTCACGGGCGCGGAAGTCGCCGCCTTTAACGGTGTCGTAAAACAGGCGGTAAACGGAGTCGCCGTCGTTCTGGTAGTTCTTGGCCGCGTTAATGCCGCCCTGGGCCGCAATGGAGTGGGCGCGGCGGGGGCTGTCCTGGTAGCAGAAGCATTTGACGTTGTAGCCAAGTTCGGCAAGCGTGGCGGCAGCGGAGGCGCCAGCCAGGCCGGAACCTACCACAAGTACCGTGTACTTGCGCTTGTTGTTCGGATTGATCAGTTTGGACTCAAGTTTGTACTTGGACCATTTGTCCTGAATAGGGCCGGAGGGAATTTTGGCATCCGGCATCCAGTCGCTTACGGGAAAATTAATCATGACTTTGAGAGGAGTTGATGGTTATTTGATGATACCCAGAAGAACCGAGACCGGCACGGAGATGAAGCCCAGGCAGATAATCGCGCCGTAGGCGATGGCGATAAAGTTGTAGAAGGGCCGGATTTTGCGGGAATCGACGCCCACAGTCTGGAAGATGGACTGTACCCCGTGGCGCAGATGGCTGAACAGCATCAGAACGGCCAGGATGTAGAAGGCGGAGCACCATACGTTGGAGAATCCGGTCACGATCATCTTGTACACGTCAAAGGTTTCCACCGTACCGTCGGAAATAAAGGTGGTGAACTGGGCGGGGTCGTATCCCACGCGCAGGGTGTACTGGTACAGGTGGTAGATCAGGAACACCAGGACGGTCAAACCGGTGTAAATCATGTAGCGGGAGGAGAGCGTTGCCTTAATGGTGTTCTTGAACACGTAGGGTTCGCGGGCCGCATGGTTTTCCAGCTTCAGCTGGATGGTCAGCCAGACGTGGATGATGAAGATCACCGCAAGCCCCGCGCGGATTCCCCAGAGGGCTGCTTCCGGCATGGAGTGCAGGCCGTGGGCGTAGGTGTTGATCCATTCAGGGCCTCCGAAGATGAGAAGGTTGCCTGCCAGGTGTCCCGCAAGGAACAAGACCAAACATAACCCCGTCAGAGCCACAATGATTTTGCGGCCGATGGAGGATGTCACGAATGTACATATGGTTTTTACTAGTGCATTCATAGGCGCTCTAATGAAATAAATGCGTCTTCACAGGATGCCCGGTTCAAGCCCGGATGGCAAGCCTCTTCTTGAATTTCCGGCGCTTTTCGGATTTTTGAAAAACCGGGGAAAGAGGTTGCTGTTTATCAGTTTGGAATGGTTATCATTTTGTTGCCTGTTCCGGCTTGACGAGGCTTTCCGCACAGGCGTATCGTCTGTGCATGAAAAGAAGTAAAAAGGAGGTGCTGGACGCGGATTTCGCAGCGACGCGCGCCGGCGTTCTGGATGTGGCCGCATTTCTGGACCGGGTGGACCGCGGGGAAGGGGAGGCGGATTTCCGCTACCATGCCCTGATGGATGTTCTTCCCCTCTTGTCCGCATCCGGCCCCGGACGCGTCCGGGCCATTCTGGAAGCCCTTTCCTACAGGGATGACACCGTGCCGGAAACCGCCGCAGCCAAAGCGGCCTGCGGAGCCCCGAACCTCAGCAAATAAGAATGATGGCTTTCATAGAACCTCATATACATATGGTGTGCCGCACCACGGACGAATACCGGGCCATGGCGCAGGCCGGCTGCCTGGCGGTAGGGGAACCGGCGTTCTGGGCCGGTTACGACCGTTCGTCCGCGGACGGTTTCCGGGATTATTTCGTACAGCTTACGGAATGCGAACCCGCCAGGGCGGCCAAGTTCGGCATGGACCATTACACATGGCTGTGCATCAATCCCAAGGAGGCGCAGGACGTGGCTTTCGCGCGGGATGTGATGAAACTGATTCCGGAGTTCATTGACCGGCCCAATGTCCTCGGCATCGGGGAAATAGGGCTGAACCGGAATACTTCCCATGAAATGACTATTTTTGAAGAGCATCTGGATCTGGCGGTGCGCCTCAACCAGCTTGTGCTGATTCACACTCCCCATCTGGAAGACAAGCTTAAGGGGACCGTAATGATTCTTTCCGCCCTGAAAAACCGTCCGGATCTGGACCCTTGCCGCGTGCTGGTGGATCACTGTGAGGAACATACCTTCCCGCTGGTGAAGGAGGCCGGTTACTGGGCCGGGCTGACCCTTTATCCCACCAGTAAGCTGAATCCCAAGCGGGCGGCGGATATTCTGGAATTGTACGGAATGGACCGTGTCTGGGCCAATTCCGCGGCGGACTGGGGGGATTCCGATCCCCTGGCGCTGACGGCCCTGGCCTGCGAGCTACGCAGGCGCGGTTTTTCCCGGCAGGAAACGGAACGTCTTCTCCTGGAAAATCCGGAGACATTCATGGGACAGTCCCCGAAGTTCCGGAAAGTGTCGTCCCGCTAATTCCGCCCGAGGCGCGGCGGAGGGTACGGCCCTCTAGTCCCCGTCCGGGAAAAAGACGGTGAGGACGGCGCCCAGGATGACCGCCGCGTCATCCAGAAGGCCCAGCCTGCCGATTCCGTCAAACAGGAATTCGTCGGGAGTCAGGATGTAGGCGCCGGCGGCGGCCAGAAGGCATATATTCCGTTTGTTGAAAAAACGCGGTTCTCCTTTTCTGCTTTTGAAATACCGGAACAGGCGCAGTAGCAGCTGCTGTTTTTGAAGGTTCATGGACGGGAACGGGGGATAAAGGTTCAAGCTCAGCCATTTTCCCACTCCTTTTCCCTGTTTCGGGGAAGGAGTCTGTTGCCGACGGACGGAAACCGCAGCGATCCGGACCGTGCGGGGAAATGGATTGCTGAAAGGATGGGCTGTTCCGGATGCTGAGGGAAGCCGGGCTTTGCATGCTCCGGTTCCGGCTGTCCCGGCATGGGAAAAAGGGGCGTGTACGGAAGTGGGGCGGGGCCGGAAGCTCTTGAAATGACCCTCCCGGGGGAGCCTGAATGCCATTTCCCCGTCAAGTGCTGGTCGTGAGGGTACCGCAGCAAATGGAAGCTTCTTCCCCCCTGTTTTTTCCGGCAGATGTTTGAACGGATAAGGAAAAGGCCGGCTCACGATTTTGTGAGCCGGCCTTTGAATATAGGGAGGCGGACGGTACAGGCTTATGCCCTGCGGCGGCGCATCATCAGCGCGGCCAGTCCCAGCAGGCCCAGGGAAGCCGTGGCGGGTTCCGGGATGCTGGCGATTTCACTCATCAGTTGACCAACTTGTTCCTGGGAAAGGAGGGAGTCGTGAATGTAGAGCTGTTCGATGGATTCAGCCAGTCCTGCGTCCATGAGAATCTGATCAATTTGCTGGTTGCCGAATTTCAGGCCGCTGTTGGAATAGTACGTAGTGCTGTCTCCAAAATAGATGCGGGTGCCAAGATCTCCGGTGACTACGGAAATGGTCAGGGAACCTTCCGTGCCCAGCGGGGTGTCAACGACAGGCCCGCTGTAGGAGGTGTTGTTCCATAATCCCTGGAGTTTCCGGTCCGTGTTCAGGCCCACGCCCCAGCTTACACTGCTGTTTTTGGCGTTAAACAGAGCGGTATAGGCGTCCGGAGTGTTGATTTTGGACAGGTCAAGAACCATCGTCACAGACATAACGTCGCGGTTGTTGGCACCGTATCCGTTGAAGGTTATCCCGGATAACGTCAGATTGCTGTCGTCAGACGTGATGGAAACGGAATCTTTCAGGGTGCCGAAATCCGCCGTTTGGGAGGCAAAGTCCGAATATCCCACGATGGAGCTATCCAGCAGAGAGGTAGCCGCGGTAGCGCTTAGGCTCATGCCGACCGAAAGAATCAGGGTGGATAATAATTTATTCATGGTCAGTATCTTAATAAAATGATGCAAGATTCAATGTATGTACTTGTGCTTGAATAACGAATTTGGAATCCGTAGTCAAGTAAAAATAGTCGTTTATTAATCAAAAGGTTCGCCAACTTCATTCATGCCGTTTCACCGCACCGTCATATCAGCAATTCTCTTCCAGACAGTTTGATGACAAAGAGGACACAGGAATTCCTATACGGATTCCAAATCCGTACCCATATAAAAATGTTTCGTTGTAATAGGGTAAATGGATGTTGTATTGCATGGTGGTCTATTTTCTCATTTCTGATTTGTTATTATTCCAGTTATGTGTCTCCCTATTATGAAATTCCCGTAAGTTGTGATCCCATTATTTATCATCTCATGGGACGCGGAATGATGGAAGGGTTGATGCCTTATCGGGATTTGTTTGATCAAAAGGGGCCCTTCATTTTTTTGATATATGGCTTTTCCTACACCTTGTGTGGTTCTTACTGGCTTGTATTCGTTCTTGAGGTATTCGCAGTGACGGCCTCCATGATCTTTTGTTACAAGGCGGCCCTTCTCTTCGTATCTGGAAAAAAAGCGTTTATCGTTTCGCTGCTCATCCTTTATTCCATGTGCAGTTTCCACTATTATGCAGGAGGAGGTCATCCCTCCGAATTTATTCTGCCTTTCCAGTTTGCCGCGATTTATGGAGTGTGCCGCCTGTATCGGGATCCCGATCGCTTCGTAAGAACGGGCGTGGTGTTTGGCGCGGGCATCGGGATGGCGCTTCTGTTGAAATTCAACTTGGCCGCTTTTTGGTTCGTTCCCTTCCTGTATGTCCTATATCGTGCGCGGATGACCGGGAAGGCATGGATTTTTACAGGAAGCGTGGGAGGAACGCTCCTGTTGATGCTGACGCCCTGCCTCTGGTATTTTTACAGCCGCGGCGCGTTGCTGGATTTATATGAAGGATACATTGTTTTTAATGCCGGTTACGGCGCCGATGCGGTATCGTTCAAGGAGATGTGCCGGAATTATTCCCAATGGGTGAAAAGGGATATCATGTATCCTAGCATGTTGATGTACATCGTGGGAGGAGCGGGGGTGATTTTAAGCCGGATGCCCGCCAGGGAAAAGATTTATTATACAGCCGCTTTTCTGATTACCTGCATGGGCGTCCAGGGAAATGGAAAGACGCATTTCAACCATTACGCCCAGACACTTATTCCCTTCGCTGCTGTGGGATACCTGGTGGTGGCCAGGATGATCCATGTGGAAGAGGTTGTTTCCCGAAAGTGGCGCCGATGGCTTTTTCCTCTGGTTGTTGCGGGAGTGATGGCTTACACCTTCCTGAATTGCGTGGATTTTTCATGCAGAAGCCGCGCCCGCGAATGGATGTCCGCTTTTGCTCTTCCAGATACCAGTGATGAACCGGGGGGGGGAGAATGCTTGTGCAGTCCTTGGGCGGCATGCCGTATGGTTTTACTGTGTCAATGGTTTGGTGCCGCCCATACGCACGTTTACGATTTGCGCTTCCGACAAACAGGGTGCAGAACGGGAAAGGATGCGTCAGTATCAGGAAATCCGCCGCGGAAAGATAGACTATGTGGTGATAGCGGGAGAATACTTCAAGCCGGACAACACGGAATCTCCCTCCCTGAGGGCTATGCGGGATTTGCTAAGTACGGAATATTGCCGGGAACGATCCTTTTTCAGAGAAGTGACGAACTTGGATATTTACCGCCGTGTGAAGAGGGATTAATGCCCCAGTTCTTCCATGATGCGTTCTGCAAGAGCCCGGGGAGAGTCGGAAGGGGAAGCCGGAAGTTTCCGAAGCCATTGTTCGCGTTTCAGCCAGGTGCGCTGCCGTTTGGCGTATTGCCGGGTGGCGAGGGCCAGTTGGCCCTGGCAGTTTTCACGGGAGATTTCCCCGCGCAGCATGCTTCGTATCAACGCCAGGCCCAGGGTGCGTTCCGCTGTGGCGGAGCATGGGCCGAGGGAAGCCGTTTCCTCCACGGCCCCCTCCTGCATCATGCGTGCGGCACGGTGGGCTATTCTTTCGTCCAGTTCAGGAACATCCCTGCTGATGACCCAGCCGGGCCCGCGCGGCGGGGTCAACCAGTTCCTCTTCCAGAAGGAAAGAGGTTTTCCTCCGGCAAGGACGATTTCCAGATTGCGTTCCACATAACGCCGGTTGGAGGCATCCGTCGAGGCCGCTCCTTCCGGATCCAGGGAAGAGAGTCTGGCGTATAGCGCTTCCGTGGAACAGTTCGCGAAAGCGGCGCGGAGAGCAGCGTCCCCCGGCGGCGCTTCCGACAGGCCGTGGGAGAGGAATTTGAAGTACAGGCCGGAACCGCCCGTGACGATGGCGATTTTTCCGCGTGCGTGAATTTCTTCCATGCAGCGCATGGCGCGGTGGTAGTGTTCCGTGGCATTCCAGTTCTTTTGGACCGGAATGATGGAAACCATGTGGTGGGGGACCCGTTCCCGGTCTGCCGGGGAAGGCGCCGCCGTCAGGATGGGCAGCTCCCGGTACACCTGGTAAGCGTCGGAACTGACGATTTCTGCGTCCAGCATCTCCGCCAGTTCCACGGCTACCGCGGATTTGCCCGATCCGGTGGGACCTGCCAGAAACAGGGTCATGGGAAGTGTTGCCTGATGGGGTGGAGAAGATTCAATCATCACGTGGAGTAATGGCGGATAAAGTTTGTTGTTCCTGTGAAGCCCTAAAAGCTGCTCCTGCTTAAAAGCTGTTGGAGGAAGCGGAAAAGCGGAGGCGAAATGGCTTCATATCCCAGGGCGTTGAGATGGAGGCCGTCCCAAGTATAAAGGCTGGCGTCTTTTCCCGGAAGGAAGAAATGGAGGGGGAGGACATGGACATTTTCTCCAAAGTCGTGTTGCAGCAGACAATTCCTGAAGGTTTCCATGCGCGACCCTTTTTGTGCGATGAGCGGGGGAATGACAATGATGGCGGTCGTTTCCGGGCTGTAAATCTCCCTGATTTTTTTGACGATGGCCACGTTTCCCTGAAAAGCCGTCCATCCCAGGCTTTTTTGTACTCCCAGATTGTTGACTCCCGAATACAGGACGATGATTCTGGGCGCCAGCGGGCTTGTCAGGCCGTCATTGAGGCGCCAGAGCAGGTTGCCCGTGGTCTCGCTCCTGGTTCCCAGGTTGAGGCATCCCAGAGGGGAAAACCAGGTTTCCCAGGAATGTTTCCCTTCTTTCAGCCAGAATTCCATGGTGGAGGAACCCAGGAACAACACGGGGGCATGGGGATTCAGCCGGGCATTGCGTTTGTCCTGCCGGTGTTTTTCCAGCAGGGCGCCCTGTTCCGGGGAATAGGGAAGGGGATGGACAGCCAAATGGTAGCGGTAGGCGTGTTTGGCGCACCAGACGGCGCCTAATGCGGCCGGAACGGTTAAAAGAAGAAAGAGGATACAGGCCTTAATTTTTTTTGGGAACATGGGTGATGCGGTCGTTGGCGACGTAGGGCAGGCAGGCCGGGAAGAATTTTCTCAGGAAAAGATAGAATGCGACGATCAGGAAAATGATGGCCGGTATTAATACAAAGGGAGCGAAAAAGGATTGTTTCCAGATGTGGGAGGGGATCAGCATGATCAAAGGATAATGAAGAACGAATATCAGGAAACAGGCGGGAGCATAGTTGGATAGCTTTCTGGCAACGGGAATTTTCTTTTCCAGCCAGATTCCAAGGGTCATGAGAAGAAGCGCCCCGAAGACTGGGCAGAGGGAATTCAAACGGACAGCCGGCCAGGAGATATTCCATACTCCATAGGATGCCAGTATTTTGTGCATGTTCCATTCCGGGTTATTCTGGCAAACGCTCAAGTAATTGGTGATGCTGAGCAGAAACCCGGTTCCTACGGCGAGCAGAACGAGGGGAGTAAAGGAATTTTTGTAAACGTGTTTTACTTCAGCCAGTTTGATGGAAGACAGGAAAAGGCCCAGACTGAACAGGGAGACAGTGGATGGAGCAAGGGTAATCTTGTTGGCCGGCACGGGGTATTGGAGCCAGTCCGTGCTGAAGCAGATCAGGATCAGGACAAAAACCGGATATTTCAATTTCAGCAGGATGGGGGAAATGAGGGAACAGAGAATGATATCCCTCAAAAACCATGTGGGAGGGGAAAAGGGTTCTCCCGTCAATCCATTGATGGAAAGAGGAATAAAATCGGGAGTGAAAAGGGAGCGGAAGCCTGCAAGGTTGCATAAGTATTCCGGCAGTCCCATATTCATGATTCCCGGATGGAGGAAAGAGATGACTATATTCCAGAACAGAAAGGGAATGAGAAGCGTATAACCCCGTTTGAACGCTTTGTTCCAGGAATTGTTCCGGCCCATGAAATAGCCTGCCAGAATCAGGAAAAATGCCACGCGGCCGTTGAAAACCGGAAGCTGGAACAGGCTGGCGAAAGAGAAGGCCGGCGCGTGGACGCATACAATCAGGCATGCCGCGAGGAATCGGGATATGTCAATCCAATGTTCCCGGGATGAGGGTAATAAAATTGTAGGATTTTGCGGTGTCATGAAAGAGTCTGCCTTTGGAGCCCCCTGAGGCAGGCAGGGGAAATGCTCAAGGGCAGATGGCTTTTTGTGTTTCCCGGGGATGTTTGAGACGTTCGGGGAGCGGTTTATTTACTGCGGGATTTCCGATGGCCAGGCAGCCGGGAGGCACATCCCGGGTGACGACGGCTCCTGCGGCGACTACGGAACCGGAGCCGATGGTGACTCCTTTCAAGATGGTGGCCCTGGCGCCGATGAAGCATCCTTCCCCGATGGAAATGGGTTGTCCCTGTTCGGGCTGTCCCAGGGTTGATCCCCACCTGGCGCCGCTCCGGGGATAGTGCATGTCGTTGTCCAGAATCAGCGCGTCTGCTCCTATCAGCGTGTGGCGGCCGATGCGGATGCCGTTGACGCAGACCAGGGTGGCTCCGCTGATGCCGCAGCCGTCCTCCAGAATGATGCTTGCCTGATTGGAAAGGGCGGCCAGGCAGGTGTGATGGGAAAGTACCGGATTCATCCGGGTCAGGGAGTGGATGGTGACTCCGTTGCCGATGGTGATGGACGCTCCCGGGAATTTTTTAATGAGGGGAAATCCGGAAAGAATGATGCCTGTTCCGGTGCGCACCCCCCTGAGCCTGAGCAGCAGGCGGCCTATCCCGGAAAGCAGATGGATAAGGAATAATTTCATCAGCGTGGATACAGCATGGTATGATAACGTGACAGGCACCCGGTTACTGTCTGCTTTACGTCCAGCAGGCGGCGGCATTCCTGATGCCGCTCCATTCCCATGGACATGGCTTTATCCAGGCTGACGGAAAGTTTCTGCGCGGCTTCCCTGACGGCGGCGCTGTTGCGGACAGGGACAATATAGCCGGATACGCCGTCCTGAACATATTGAGTCTGTCCGCCTTCTTCCGTGGTGATTACCGGAAGGCCCATGACTCTTGCCTCCTTCACGATGTTGGGGCAGCAATCCCCCAGGGTGGGATGCACCAGGAACCACGCCGTGGAAAGGTGCTGCTGAAGTTCTGCGCGGGAAATGCTGCCCAGCCAGTGGATATTGGGAGTGGACAGGGCTTCCAGCCTTTCCCTGAGGGCTCCGTTGCCCGCAATGAACAGCTGGACATGGGAAAGGGACGGATGCGTAAAGGCCTCCACCAGGTAGGAAACGCCCTTCAACTCGTAAATGGTTCCGGCAAAGAGGCAGGAAGGTTCCGGGGAAGGTTTTCTGGCAAGATGGTAAAAGGAAGGTTCCACGCCGTATTCCATGCAGGATAGACGGGCATGGGGGGCAATTTCCGCAACGCGGCCGCACGCCCAGGGGGATTCGCACGTGATAAGATCATAATGTTTGACGGCCATCCGTTCCCAGAGGGCCTGCATATGGAGGAGGAAGGCCTGCGGAGCGCGCTGGCAGTGGGCGGTGAGGGCTCCCTGGTAGGAAAGGAGCTTCTTTCCCCGGAAGGCAATCCCCGCCAGAGCGTAAGCCTGCTCCACGCCCCATACGTGCAGGAGGTCCGGCTGGATATCGTTCAGGGTCTTGCGTATTCTCCGGACGGTCAGGAAATGGGCCGTCAGGATATTCCTGCCCATGCTGCCCAGGGGAAGAATGTGGATGGTCTGGTTGCGCATCCGGATGGTTTCCGGGGCAGAAACGGCTTTGCTGAGGGTGATCCAGTGGATGTCAAAATCTTCCTGAGATTCCAGAGCATGAAAAAGGGAAAAAATCCAGGGAATCGTACGCCGGTCCTTGTTGCGGAAAGACGTCAGCAGCCGGCCCAGAGGGAGGTCCGCTGCTATGGCTAATACGGGACGGAGGCGTTTGATCGGCATGGATTGGAAAGAGGAGGCAAGGTTAGCAGGTGGGTAAATGCTCCCGGACGATGGAAGACGCGAACGGAGGCTTTCCTTCCGGGCGGATGGAGGAAAAAAGCAGTTGCTCCCATTCCTGGTTTACTGCGTCGGGGGCGAAACAGGCTTCCCACTGCCGGCGGCCTTTACTCCCCAGTAGTTTGCGTGTTTTTTCGTCCGTCAACGATTCCACGGCTTTTTCCAGCACGGAGGGGGAAGTGTTTTTCAGGACGATTCCCCCCTCCAGGGTGGAAAGAGCTCCTGCGTCCGGAGCGAACCAGGGAACGCCGCATGACATCGCCTCCAGAATGGAGAGGGGCTGCTGTTCCTGATAAGAGTAAAGGAAAACGGCATTGCTTTCCATAATGGCGGCTTCTACTTCCAAACGGGGGAGCCTGTAGAGAATCCTGAATCTGGGGTCATCCCCGATGGCTTGTTCCATTTGTTCCGCGTAGGCATTGTGCTGGGGAATCAGAAAAAGAAAAATGATATGCCGCAGACGGGAGCGTTTCACATGGCGGATGAAGAGAAGCTGCCGTTTCCTCATGCTGGCGCCGGCAGGGCAGGTAAAAACGGGGGCGGAGGAAAGTCCGTATTTTTCCCGGAAAAAAGGAGCGGTTCTTTTCAGAGCCGGGAATGTGTTGGGAATGCAGGAGTAATGGGCAAGTTTGCTTCTGGATGCGCAGTAATAATCAAAGCTCTTGAACAGTGTCCCGTAAGGATCGAGAAAAACGAGACGGTTTAACGGTGATTTCCGGCATACGTTGAGGATATCCCTGCGTACTTGAAAAAAGGAGCAGAGCCATTTTTTCAGGCCGAAGAAAGGAGGGTAATTGAAGCGGAAAAAAGAGCGGAAATTGGTAGCTGCACCATTGGAGCGGAGGAAAAACGGAATGCCTGAATCCCGTGCCGCGTCCAGCAATTCTTCCCGGCACCAGTCCGCCCAGGAGTGGTAGATAATAACATCCGGCCGGAAATCTTTCAGAAACCCGTCCAGGTATTCCCTTAAACGGGCGCTGTCCTCCGTCAGGGTGTCCGGCAGGGTTGTGAGAGGGCTGTATGGGTGGGAGCGGAAGGACTCATCCGGTGAATCCAGCGGGCGGGCGAGGACGTGGATATCCCAGTCCAGGGAACTCAGGCTGCAGGCCATTTCATAGGCAGCCATGCCTACGCCTCCTTCCTCCGGAGGAAAAACATATGTAACGATGAGAACCCTGCCCTTGCTCACGGGCGGTAATGTAGATGAAAAGAAAAAATAAAACAAGGACACTTTATGGAACTGTTCCGGTCCATGGAACCTGTAAAAATGAGGAATTTGTTTTTTATCCGGTGAGCGGATAAGGAGGCGTCATGGGAACAGGCGATTCTGCCCGGTTTCTATCTCCTGTGAAGGCCTGTTGGCTGAGGCTTCATAAAAAGATATTGATGCGGCAGGATGTTGTGCTAGATTGGCGCCGCTTTCCGTGCCCGTATGGCCGGCAATATGCCGTTGGGATATTGTCGGTTGAATAAATATCCGGTTATCAGTAAAACAGATATTTTTAATTTCTCCCGGGAAAGGATAAGGTTGATGGAATAAATAACATGGAAGAATCCCGCGTAAAGAAAAGCCTGTTGAACGCCAGGGTCAATCTCATTTTTTATGTTTTGATTCTTCTCATTTCCTTTTTTTCAAGGAAGATATTCTTGAATTGCCTGGGTGCCGATTTTGTCGGTTTGACGGGAACATTAATGAGTCTGCTGAATTTCCTCAATTTGGCGGAACTCGGTATAAGCACGGCTATCGGATATGTGCTTTACAAGCCTATCTTTGAGCATGATGAAACCAGGATTAATGAAATTATCTCCGTGCTGGGATACATGTACCGGTGGATAGGGCGGATAATCATCGCGGCTGGAGTAGCGCTTTCCTGTTTCCTGCCGGTTATTTTCCCTTCCACAGGTTTTTCCTATGGAATCATCTATTTTGCTTATTATTCCTTTCTGGCCTCTTCCCTGATCGGGTATTTTGCCAACTACAGGCAGACCCTTTTGGGAGCGGACCAGAGGAATTACGTAGTGGCGTTTTATTTCCAGACGGCATCCATCATCAAAATCATATGCCAGATGCTGTCTGCATGGTATACGGGAAGCTATTATTTATGGATAGGGATAGAGCTGTTCTTCGGCATTATTTATTCCTTCATCCTGAATTGGAAGATCAATCAGGTCTATCCCTGGCTGAAGAGCAATGTGGCCCTGGGGAAGGAGCTGTTCAAAAAATATCCTGAAGTCACTAAATACACCAAGCAGTTGTTTATGCATCGGCTGGGAAGCTTTTTCCAGTTCCAGATGACGCCGTTCCTGGTATATGCCTTTGTTTCCCTCCAGATGGCGGCCTATTTCGGCAACTATTCCACCGTTGTGGAGAAACTGCACCTTCTGGTCAATAATATGCTCGGCAGTACGGAAGCCGGTGTGGGCAACTTGATTGCGGAGGGAAATGCGGGAAAAATCCGCAAGGTGTTCAGTGAATTGTTTTCCCTGCGCATGCTGATTGCCGGGACGGTATGTTTCCCCTTTTACCAGCTTTTGGAGCCATTCATCACGCTTTGGCTGGGGGCGGAATATATCCTTCCCCGGGAAATCATGCTGCTGCTCGTTATCAGGCTGTTCATCACCATTACGCGGGGGGTTGTGGATCAGTTTTTATACGGTTACGGTTTGTTCTGGGATGTATGGGCTCCTCTTGCGGAAAGCGTGATCAACATTTCCGTGGCGATCATAGGAGGTTACTTATGGGGATTGCCCGGCGTTTTGCTGGGGGGCATCTCCAGCCTGATACTTATTGTGGGCATATGGAAGCCTTTCATGCTGTATAACTGGGGATTCAGAAAAAATGTGATGAGTTACTGGTTCCAATTCGGTTACCAGCTGGCGCTGGTTTCGATTTCGGCCGTGTTCATGGGCTGGATCTGGAAATTCGTTCCCCTGCAGCCTTCCGCGTCTTTCTTTTCCTGGTTTTTATGCGCCTTCCTCATGGCCGTTTCTTATGGCGGAGTGACGGTTCTTTTAATGTATTGCGGTACGCAGGGCATGCGCGGAATGGTGCGCCGTGCGCTGGAGATGGCGGGAACCCGGTTGCCGTGGCGGAAAAAAACTGAATAGGGACGCAGAGGTGTTGCCGGGCATCGGGAATGGGGACGCTGCGTCATTTATGCTCAATCTTCAGTAGTCGTTTCGGCTTCCGGGTCAACAAAATCCTCCACCGCCTCGGAGACAATGATATTGCTCTCCATGGAGGAAAACCCGTAATACGCCGGATTGACATTATTGCAATGCAAGTGCATCGTCGCCGGAAGGAACGCTCCGGCCAACGCCCAGCTGTTGGCATTCTCCATATCAAGATAATATCCGGAAAAGGGATAAATATTCTCAAAGCAATGGACTCCCCTCACCGTGGCGATCTTGACGCAGCCGCGGGAGGAATTCCCGCCATGCAGCAGCCACAACGCTCCCCTGTCTTCGGTATCATATCCTCCGTCCTGGTATTGCTCGTAAACCACCGCGTACACGCAGACGGGATAACCGTTATTGGAAGACGTCTCCGGCGCGAGGGCCTGCGTCGTCTTC
>NZ_MNUD01000028.1:94864-95740 GCF_001917295.1 Akkermansia sp. 54_46 | reverse complement strand
CGAAATAGCAGCAATATTGAAATGCTCAAGCAGGAACTTGATGTCCATGTTTCCATATATAAAGAATATGATTTTTAGCAAAATATTATACTTTTTCTTATCTCCGGTCGTATTTTTCTCATCTTGCCATCAAGGAGGGGTACCGGTGATACAGCCTCCGCAGCCAATACCCGTTTACGATATGGAAAAGCTTCCCAAGAATTCGATATATATTAAGGCAGAGGAAAGAATAATGAACTTATCGCTGCAACAGAAGCAGCAATTGGCGAGTTATATCATTCATTCTGCGAATTGGGAGAAAATGTTAAAGAAAGAATTCAAACAAGTCCGCAGCGGACGGTATCCGGAAATGCTGTCCATGGTACATCAGGATGACGATAGTTATTTAAATAGAGTTATTATTCCATATATCCGCTTATCGATTAAAGATAAAGATATTTTATCTTTGCTTCAAAACAATGCATACGGAGAGGCCATTTTAAGCAGGGCGGATATTTTTGACTTGGCAGCGGAAAATTATATAGAACATTTCCCAGATGATAAAAATGGGTGGGATTTTTTATGGTTTTATATGAACATGCAAGAAGAAGAGGCTCCCTATTGTGAAATGATCAAAAAGATTATTATGAAAAGACATCTCAACCGATTCAGCTACGGGAAGAAAATACTGGAAATGCTCGGCAACTCTCCTTTTAGAAGAAATGATGGACGTTGTCTATAATTCTACTGAAACTACCTGCAGGTGGCGGAGTGCGACTTGACCGGGGAAACGCCGGTACTTGTGCGCAGCTACCTCTGGGACCCCTCGGAACCTCAGGCCACGCGCGTCCTGGCCATGACGCGCTGGGAGGCGAACGGGACGCAGGTGAAGGAGCA